>JAUNJD010000002.1 GCA_030523205.1 Bacteroides sp. | reverse complement strand
CATAACGGAAGAAGCTGAAATAGATGCATTTACATCTTCTTTTACGGTATTTCTCTTCGTAAGAGAAGTACAGGTATGTAAAAAACAAACATAAGTAGCTGACAACCACGTTAGTTTAATTAATTCAATTGTAACATTTGAACAACAGATGTTCATCAAAAGCAACCAATAGTTAGATAAAAACAAAAAAACATCTGTTTTTATTTCTTTATTTTCAATAATTTGCATACATTTGCCCCCGAAAATACTTCTCTTACGAAGAGAAGTATTTTTTTGTTCAACACCTTTATTATTATCTACAATCTGTCTAAAAAAATAGTCCTAACACCATCAAAATATACATTCAGGTATATCATGAATTTCCGGACACATCTTACTATATTCCTTATTATATATACATTTTGCGTACACCGTTTTTTTCTTCAATTCGCACTAAGTATCTTCTCAACTTCGTCCGTATAAACCTTATATCGAAACCTAAAAAACAGAAACGTATGAAGATTAAATTGCTACTGATTGCCATGCTATGCAGCGTCTCCTGTGCCATGGCTCAAGACAAGCCCTCCTTCAAGCCCGGTGAGCTGTGGAAGGACAACAACGATGTACACATCAACGCTCATGGTGGCGGGGTACTCTACCACGAAGGTACGTACTACTGGTTTGGCGAACACAAGGTGGCAGGCGATGCGGGAAACCGTGCGCAAGTGGGTGTGCACTGCTACTCGTCCACCGATCTCTACAACTGGACTGACCGTGGCATTGCCTTGGCCGTCAGCGATGACCCTACGTCGGATATCACCAAGGGTTGCATACTGGAGCGTCCCAAGGTGCTGTATTGCGCAAAGACCAAGAAATTCGTCATGTGGTTTCACTTGGAGCCTAAGGGCAAAGGATATGGCGGCGCACTGATAGGCATTGCGCAAGCCGACAAGGTGACCGGCCCCTACACTTATCTGCGTTCCACCCGTTCCACACCGCGGACATGGCCCGTCAATGTGCTCCCCTTGCACAAGCAACCGGTGGCCGAAGCCTACCGCGCCGAACGCTCCAACCTGCAACCCACCGAGCATCCAGACTCCGTGAACACCCTCGGACGCGACTTCGAGAAGGGACAGCACTCGCGCGACATGACCCTCTTCCTCGACGATGACGGCAAGGCGTACCACATCTGCTCGTCCGAATCGAACAGCACCATTCACATTGCCGAACTGACCGATGACTTCCTCGACTTCACGGGCAAGTATGTCCGTGCCTTCGCAGGTCGTCGCATGGAGGCTCCTGCGGTCTTCAAAAAGGATGGTCTGTACTACTTCATGGGATCCGACTGCACCGGCTGGGCACCCAATCCTGCTCGCTCTGCCGTAGCACCTTCCATCTGGGGGCCATGGACCGAGTTGGGTAATCCTTGCGTGGATGACGACAAGGAGACCACCTACCATTCGCAAAGCACCTTCTTCCTGCCCGTAGCCGGAAAGCAGAATGCCATCATCTACATGGGCGACCGCTGGAGACCGAAAGATGCTATCGACGGACGCTACATCTGGCTACCGGTGGAGTTCGAAAACAATCGTTTCATCCTCCGCTGGTACGACGAATGGGATTTGTCCTGCTTCGACAAGGCTTCCACATCGACTTCCGACTAAACGCTACCAAACAGACATTTTATGGAGGCAGACTCCTAATTTTAATAACCTTTGCATAAAGATAAGCCGCATCTCAGCACAATCTTTCATGCAAGCATGAGATTCTGCATTCGATTTGCATTATCTTTGCCCCATATTTCCATAACACATCACTCATGAAAAGATTTTTCTGCCTCTTTATAGCAATCGTTATCGCATGGACGGGAAAGGTTCATGCACAAGACATCGAACAGAATGTGGAGGAGCGCTTGCAGACTTTTTTCCACGATTATACCACGCAATCCATCGACATCGGGAAATGCAAGTTGGACAGCTTCCGCATCGACTTTAAGAAGAAAAAGATGGCCATCTATGCCAGCGACCGTTTTGCCTATCAGCCGCTGCGGACGGAGACCGTGGAGGGTATATATAGGTATCTGAAACAAATACTGCCGGGTCCCGTCAACTATTTCGATCTAACGGTATATGCCGACGGGAAAAGCATCGAGGAGCTGGTGCCCAACCTCTATCGGAAAGGGAAGAAAGCCGAAGCCCGTCTGTTCGGCAAGCTGGACTACAACGGTGCACCGTGGGTGAAGCGTGCATCACGCCCCTACGAGGTGACGCGCGGACTGGAAGGACGACACATTGCCCTTTGGCAAAGTCATGGCAAGTATTACATCAACAAAAAAGGGGAATGGGGCTGGCAACGCCCGCGATTGTTCTGCACCAGCGAAGACCAGTTTACACAATCGTTCGTACTACCCTACCTCATCCCGATGCTGGAGAATGCAGGGGCCTACGTATTCACTCCGCGCGAACGCGACACTCAGCGACAGGAAGTCATTGTAGACAACGACGGCACACCGGAGGCACAGGGCAGCAACGGTTCACTCTATCTGGACGTTAGGAGCCGAAAGGCCCGCTGGGAGCAGACCGACCAGCCCGGTTTTGCCTGGAAGAAGCGCACGTACCAAGACGGTGAGAATCCGTTCCTTGAGGGGAGTGCCCGCTTTGCCCCCACCGAAAAGAAGAAGGACAAGGCCTTTGCCGAGTGGGTGCCCTATCTGCCCGAGGCCGGAGAATATGCCGTCTATGTATCCTATCAGACATCTCCCCAAAGTGTCAGCGATGCCAAATACATGGTATTCCACAACGGAGGTGTGACGGAATTTAAGGTGAATCAACAGATAGGCGGCGGCACATGGGTCTATCTGGGCACATTCTCGTTTGACAAAGGACGGAACGACCATTGCATGGTGGTGCTGAGCAATGAAAGCAAGGAGAAAGGTGTGGTGTGCGCCGATGCCGTACGCTTTGGCGGGGGCATGGGCAACATGGCACGCAACGGACAAACCAGCGGCCTTCCACGCTACCTGGAGGGTGCTCGGTATTCGTCCCATTGGGCCGGTATGCCTTTGGAGGTGTATGGCCGTCCGGAAGGCGACAACGACTATGCCGACGACATCAATGCCCGTTCGCGTACCCTCAACTATCTGTCGGGCGGTTCGGTGTTCAACCCTTCGGACAAGGGACTGGGCATCCCCTTCGAAATGAGCCTGGCCCTGCACAGTGATGCCGGATTCAGCGAAGAAGACCACATCGTAGGTACCTTGGGCATCTATACCACCGCCTTCAACAACGGATGGCTGTCGGCCGGCACCGAACGTCATGCCTCGCGCGACCTTGCCGACATCGCGCTGACGCAATTGCAACGCGACATCAACTCAACATTCAGCATCAACTGGACCCGACGCAGTATGTGGGACCGCAATTACAGCGAGACCCGCCTACCAGCCGTGCCTTCGACCATCGTGGAACTCCTGTCGCACCAGAACTTTGCAGATATGCAGCTGGGACACGACCCCAACTTCAAGTTCACCGTAGGACGCTCGCTGTACAAGTCCATCCTCCGCTTCCTATGCAATCAGCACGGACAAGACTGCGTGGTGCAACCGTTACCCGTCAGCCACTTTGCCATTGAATTCGGCAAGAAAAAAAATACGCTGCAATTGTCTTGGCAGGCCACGGACGATCCACAGGAACCTACTGCCAAACCAAGGGAATACATCGTATATACACGCATTGGGCGCGGTGGATTTGACAACGGCACCCGCGTCAGCAGCACGTCTCACACACTGAAGATAGAGCCGGGCATCCTATACTCCTTCAAAGTAACAGCCGTCAACCGAGGCGGTGAGAGCTTTCCGTCCGAAGTGCTGTCGGCCTACAAAGCTAAGCGCGAACAGAGCCGGGTGCTTATCATCAATGGGTTCGACCGTCTCAGCGGACCGGCCGTAGTCAATACAACTGAACTGTCGGGCTTTGACCTGAGACAAGACATCGGCGTACCCTATCTGTACGACCTCTCGTTCTGCGGCTATCAGCACGATTTCAATCGGAAAAACATAGGCAAGACACTGGGCGAAAGCGGCAACGAGCTGGAAGGTATGAAGATAGCGGGCAATACGTTCGACTATCCTTTCGTCCACGGCAAGGCCATACAGGCAGCAGGCCGATATAGCTTCGTATCATGCAGCAATGAAGCCGTAGAAAGCGGACACATCTCGCTGGAAGCCTATCCGATAGTGGACTGTATTCTTGGCCTGGAGAAAGATGACAATTCCGACAATCCGGCACGAAACACACACTACAAAACGTTCTCACCGACCATGCAGCAACTACTGACTTCCTATTGCCGGTCCGGAGGAAATCTGCTGGTCAGCGGTGCCTACGTGGGCAGCGACATGAATGGTACGCAAGCCGAAAGGCAGTTCACACAGGATGTACTGAAGTATCGCTACGAAGGCAGCCTGCAAGCTTCCACCGCCCAGCTGTCCGTACAGGGATTGGGACGCTCGTTCAACCTGCCGCAGCAGCCCAACGAACAGATCTACATGGTTAGTTCGGCCGACTGTCTGATGCCCGTATCACCGGCTTTCTCGTCCATGCTCTATACCGACGGACAAGCCTCTTCGGCCATTGCTTACCGAGGCACGGACTACCGTACGTTCGTTATGGGGTTCCCCTTCGAAAGCATTGGTGAGGAAGCAGACCGGACGGCCATCATGGCTTCCATCCTGCGATTCTTCAGCAATTAACCGTTCCTCACTCAAAATTCATAATCCTTAATTCATAATTTGAAAGAAAAGAATTATCTTTGCCCGAAACGAATCTATCATCTTACTAAAAATATAGAACGATTATGTACACAATACAAGCGAACCCTAGCGGAACACGCAGCATAGAAGTCTCGAAAGAGAATCTGGAAACCATTGAAAGATACGGGCTTTTCCGTCACCTCATCGACAGCAATGGCATAGTTGACGAGACCGTGCTCGACAAACTGAAACTGAACATCCGCTCCCTCATCGCAGCTCAGGAAGAGAACAGCAAAGACCTGCTCGACCTCTGCATCGACGTCATTTACCACAACAACATGAAAGCATTCGGCCTGCAGCAGCTCATCAAGCTATATCTGACATGGCTTTCGGAGGAAGACGAGAAATGAGAACCATCAATACGTGCGGGCAACAACATTATAGCCCCCTGATACCCGCCGTAAAGGCTCTGTGCGAGGCTTCCAAGGGAGAAAAACTGGAAATCATCATGGATGATGCCGCAGCCTTCAACGACCTGAAAGAGTATCTTGCCGAACAGAAGATAGGCTTCCGCGAGATTTACGAAGGCGAACAGATGCGTGTGCAGTTTGTGGTGTGAAAAGCGGTATCACTGCATAATGAAAGAATATCGGCTGACAGATTGGTTGCCCACGACCAAGAAAGAAGTAGAGCTTCGCGGGTGGGATGAATTGGATGTCATTATCTTTAGCGGAGACGCATACGTGGATCATCCGTCATTCGGGGCAGCCGTCATCGGACGCATCCTCGAAGCAGAAGGACTGCGCATAGCCATCGTGCCCCAACCCAACTGGAGAGACGACCTAAGGGACTTCAAGAAATTGGGACGCCCACGGCTCTTCTTCGGCATCAGCCCCGGATGCATGGACAGCATGGTCAACAAATATACGGCCAACAAACGACTGCGGAGCGATGATGCCTATACACCGGATGCCCGTCCGGATATGCGTCCCGAATACCCCACCATCGTATATACCCAAATTCTGAAGAAGATATTTCCCGATGTTCCCGTTGTGCTGGGAGGCATCGAGGCCAGTATGCGTCGGCTGACGCATTACGACTATTGGCAAGACCGCGTACGCCCCAGCATATTGGTGGATAGCGGTGCCGACTCATTGATATACGGCATGGGAGAAAAGCCCATAGTAGAATTGGCCAACCGACTGAAGAGATGTTTGGCCGAGACTACCACTACGGAAGCAAGCACCGAAACGCACCTTTCTGCCGCAGACTTCAAGCAGCTGATAGCCGACATTCCTCAGATGGTATATCTTGCAAAAGAAGTCACGCCACACGAAGACGACATTCAGCTTTTCGCACACGAGGAATGCCTGAAGGACAAGAAGAAACAAGCCGCCAACTTCCGACACATCGAAGAAGAGAGCAATAAATATGCAGCTTCGCGCATCTTACAACGGGTGGGCAAGCAAACCGTGGTGGTCAATCCACCTTATCCTCCACTGACCGAGGCTGAACTGGACCACTCGTTCGACCTGCCCTATACACGTCTGCCACATCCCAAGTATAAAGGCAAACGCATCCCGGCCTACGACATGATAAAGTTCTCGGTCAACATCCATCGTGGATGCTTCGGAGGTTGCGCCTTCTGTACAATCTCGGCTCATCAAGGGAAGTTCATCATGAGCCGCAGCAAGGAGAGCATATTGAAAGAGGTAAAAGCCGTCATGGAATTGCCCGACTTCAAGGGATATCTGAGCGACTTGGGTGGTCCCAGTGCCAATATGTACCGTATGCACGGCAATAACCTGGAAGCCTGCAAGAGGTGTAAACGTCCCTCGTGCATCCATCCCAACGTATGCCCCAACCTGAATACCGACCACGGTCCGCTGCTCGACATCTATCATGCCGTCGATAGTTTGCCGGGCATCAAGAAATCATTCATCGGCAGCGGCGTACGCTACGACCTGTTGCTACATCAGAGCAAGGACCCGAACATCAACCGCAACACGCAGGAGTACACCCGCGAACTGATTGCCCGCCACGTCAGCGGCCGACTGAAGGTAGCACCTGAGCACACTTCCGACCGTGTGCTCAGCATCATGCGCAAACCTTCGTTCAGCCAGTTTGGCGAATTCAAGAAGATATTCGACCGCATCAACCACGAAGAAGGACTGAGGCAGCAACTCATCCCCTACTTCATATCCAGTCATCCGGGATGCCGCGAAGAAGACATGGCCGAACTGGCCGTCCTCACCAAACGTATGGATTTCCACTTGGAGCAGGTGCAGGACTTCACCCCTACCCCGATGACCGTATCCACCGAAGCATGGTACACAGGGTTTCATCCTTACACCCTCGAACCGGTATTCAGTGCCCGTACAGCCCGTGAGAAACTGGCACAACGTCAGTTCTTCTTCTGGTATAAGCCCGAAGAACGCCGAAACATCATCAGCGAACTTAAACGAATCGGTCGGGCCGACCTGATAGACAAACTGTACGGGAAACGCTGAATGGCCGGAAATGCCTAAAAGGAAACCTTTATCTAACCACCTGCGTAAACTCAGGTTTGGCGTCCTGCTCATTACCAACGGTAACATATATCGTGCAAGTAGCTTCCTCACCGGCAGGATTCTTGCTTTTTACGACATACAGGTAGTCGGTCCCGTCGGCGGTAACGCGCTTACCCACAGTGACGGGCGTACCGAGCGGATACTTATAGCTGCTGCAAGCGGCATCGAAGATGGTTTTCTCCTCCTCTGTCACGGGTTGCTGTGCCGAGTAGTCGGGCAATGCCTCTACTTCGCCTTCCACATACTTATTTTCCTTCAGGAAACGGTCCACTTCTTTGGGCATGGCAGCCAAACGTGCCGTCCGCACTCCATAACCGCTGAGGATGTCGGCCTTCGGCAGTGCAGCCTTCAGGTCCTTCACCGAGGCATCCAATCCGCCACTGCCAAAAGTGCAGAAGGGAACAATCTTCTTCCCTGCGAAGTCACAATCCTTAATCAATCCGGCAATAGGAAGGGCATACGTACCGAACCATACAGGATAGCCCAAGAATATCACATCATATTCATCAAGGTTAGACTTCAACGGATTCACTTTAGGAGTAACCCCTGTTTCACGTTCATTCTTGCTCCGTTCTATCGTCTGTTCATAAGTACCGCTATATGGCTCTACCGCCTCAATGCTTTCTATGTCGGCACCCAGTTTCCGCTGCAACTCTTCGGCAACCGCCTTCGTCGTTCCCGTCTGAGAGTAGTAAAGCACCAAATACTTCGGAGAGGTGGCAACCTCCTTTTCGCTGTTCTGCTTTTTCGAGCCACAGGCAACCATAACCGTCATAGCCGCAATGGCCAACGCTAATAATACGTAATACTTCATCGTCTTTTTGTTTTTATTGTTATTGGTAAATCATCTTATTTCGGAAGGCTCCATTCTGCTTGCCAAGGAATCGTAATCTTCCCATCCACGAAGGACATAGGAAGCCATACGTAACGAGAGTCGGCCAAGTCGGTCTTGTTCCAACGGTCGAACATGGCGATGTAGCAATTCGGTTTTCCGACCACGGGTTGCACATAGGTGCTTTGTGCGTGGAACGTATTTGATGCATCATCGCCCGTACAAGGATTGCCAATTGTGGTCCACGGCCCCATGATGGAATCGGCCACCGCCAATTCGGCCTGATTGGGGTCCCATCCGGTACATCCGGAAGTCAGAAGATAGTATTTGCCCTCATGCTTGAACACAGCCGGAGCTTCGCGACTCTCCTTAATAAAGTTGCGGGTATAGTGACCGCTAGGGCGCAGATAGTCGTCGGTAAGCTGACTGATATACAATGTTTCATTGTTTTCCGATGAATAAAAATGATAAGCCAGGCCGTCATCATCCACGAAAAGTGTCTGGTCGCGGCTCATGGCATCGTTGGGACGGAAGCTGCCCAGATAGGAGAATATGCCGGTAGGCGAATCGCTTACTGCCACGCCTGCACAAGCCTTGCTATAATCGGCACTCTCTACGTGAGCCCACATCACAAATTTACCGGTATGCTTGTTGTAAATCACCTTGGGACGCTCCAACACTTTGCTTGGGTGAAGGTCGTGGTCAGGATCATCCTTAACAGCCGGGAGCACAATGCCACGGAAGGTCCAGTTCACTAAATCGGTAGAGGAATAGCAACTGACGCCAGTCACATCCGTGCGGTAGCATTCCCATGTGGCCCAGGAAGGCAGCACCGTCTCGCCTTGCTTATACTCTCCGTACCAATAATAGACACCCTCGTGATAGAGCAAACCGCCACCATGCGCATTAATGGGATTGCCATCCGTATCGTTCCATACGGCACCGGGCACAATCGTCTTTTCAGCCTTCTGTTCACATGACTCGACACCAAACACGACGCCCAAGAGAGCAGCCAACATGAATCCAATCAAATTTTTTTTCTTCATACACTTTAATTACATTATAAAATTATACATCGTAAGTTTCACTTCACAAAAATAGGCAAAACAATTCAAGAAAAGGGGTGTCTTATCCATCAAAAAACAACACTTTATATGCAAAACCAGCTATTAATAAGATAAAAAACGAACAAACGAACGAATACTATACCTTCTGAACGATTTTTGAACCTCAGTCAGCACAAGTAGGCCGATAATTGAACGCAATTAGCAGAATTCTGTAACTCAATTTCGAATAGAAAAACGAATTTTGTTGCAGATAAATAATTGATAATCTATAAACTTATAATCATTAAAAAAGTTTCTAATATGAATGGAAATCTGACTAAAATTGGCTTCGCCAAAAAGATGGCAAACAAATGGGCAGCAATATGCATGGCAACCATGCTAATGGCTCCGCAAGTTTCGGCTCAAAGCACTGTGCAAACGGTGAAAAAAAGTAGCAAGGGACTGTTCGAAATCTTCAGTACAGAGATGCCCGAAGGTACTACATGGGGACAAGAAGGGAAATATGTCCGTAGTGGCGGTTATTCAAAGAATACGCCCAACTATATTTATGTAAGTGCCTCAAAGAGTCCGGCACAGATGAACGGCCTCTCTATACCCATCCGCGAAAATCCCAAAGCAGGGGAATACCGATACATAAGTTTCGCCTTTGTCAAATGGGGTGGAAATCAAGTAGGCATCCATCTACAAGCCACTCCTCAAGCAGGCAATAGCAAAGGAGAGAAGTATGACTTCACCTACATTGCAGGCGACGGAAAACCAAAAAACGAGCAAAAAGCCAATGCCAGCAAGAAGAAGAACGACACTTCCGAACAGCTCATCACCAAAGGATTGAGCATTGACACCGAAGCACCCAGCGGCTGGATGGTGGTGACGCGCGACTTGTGGAAAGACTTTGGCGACTTCACACTGACAGGCATTGACTTTCTATGCCCGCAACGTCGAGATGCCGGATTCGATGAAATATTTCTAGCACGCAGTCAGGACGATTTGGCCAATGCCCCCAAAGTATCGCCAAGCGAGATTGCCACTCCCCTCCCCCTTGACGATGAAGGCAACGAGATGACCTTGGACGACCTAAACGAAGAAGACGAAACCGAAGAACAACCTCAAGGAGTACAGATAGACTGGGCAGCACAGATAAAAGCAGGTGGTCTGATGATGTATCCACTATATGCCCTTGGAATCATAGCCTTCGTGATAGCCTTGCAGAGAATCTTCACCTCACGCGCTGCCCGACTGGCACCAAAGCCCCTATGCAAAGCCATAGACAATTGCATCTCACAAAAAGACTTGCAAGGAGCAATTGATGCTTGTCACAAATACCCATCAACCTTGGCATCGGCCTTATCCTACATTCTGGAGCATATCAATGCAGGGCGAGAAGCGGTAAGCCAGACAGCCGGCGACATTGCTGCACGTGACATCCGTACCCATCTGTCACGTATCTATCCCATTTCTGTCATCTCATCGCTCTCGCCACTCATTGGTCTGCTGGGTACCGTGGTAGGTATGATCGAGGCCTTCGGTCTGGTAGCACTCTATGGAGATGAAGGAGGTCCTTCTATTCTCTCCGACTCCATCTCGAAAGCACTCATCACCACAGCAGCGGGTTTGATTATAGCCGTACCCGCCATCGCACTCTATTTCCTCATCAAGAACCGCATTCAGCGGCTAGCCTCAACGATAGAGGTCGAGATAGAAAAAGTAATCACCCAAATCTATCTCGAAAAGAACAGCCCATTGAATGAGGGCAAGGATGCCGAACGCACCGAAATAAAGGAGGATAATCTATGAGACTGAAATATGACGATGAAGATAAAGTGGACATACAGATGTCTCCGCTGATTGATTGCGTATTTCTGCTGCTCATCTTCTTTCTAGTGACCACCATGATGAAAAAGTGGGAGATGCAGATCCCACTAACGCTGCCTTCGATGACCAGCAGCCTTTCCACCACCAAGCAGGGCGAAGAGGCTGTAATCATAGCAGTTGATGAGGAGAAGAATGTGTATGAGGTGATAGGCCACGATGCTTACAGTGGTGAGTGCACTTATCGCCCCATCGCCGACCTGAACGGCTTTCTGGCCGACCTCCGCAATAGCCGGGGAATAGAGACGGCCATTGACGTGACGGCTCATCGCACGGTTCCTGTAAATACAGTAATCGAGATTTTTGATAGATGTCAAATACAAGGATTCGCTCGCACGCGGGTCCGAATGGGAAGTAAGCCTTATGAATCTGCCTTTATTCAATAACGACGAAGATCCGGAGATTTCGATGTCTCCACTGATAGACTGCGTGTTCCTATTGCTGATTTTCTTCTTGGTATCGACCATGACCAAAGTGAAAAATCGCGATATCAACGTAAACCTGCCCACATCGGAAGCAGCCACCAAACTAAAGCCCGATGACAAACAGGCCATCGTAGGACTGGACACAGAAGGAAACTTCTACTGGGACGGACAGCCATGCACCACCAATTTTCTTATGGAACAGCTGCGCACCGTCTGCATCACCCAACCTGAACGGCGCATCCGCATCGACATGGACAAGGATACACCCTTCGGCCGATTGGTACAGGTGATGGATGCTTGTCAATTTTATAACCTTAGCAATATAGGAATACGTACGTATGATGAAAACTACAACAGAACCCAATAGGTGGGTATCGGTAGCCGCCTGGGCTGTAGTGCTGCTAATCTTTGCCACAGGAGCCTATTTCCTAAACAGCCTGCCTACACCCAACAACGAGGGCATCAATCTAACCAAAGCCGACGCCAACGTCAAGCAACAACAGCAACCTCGGCAAGCCATCACGCGCAATGCCGCTGAACGTTTGAAACAAGAGCAGGCTCGGCGTGCACTGCCTGCCAACTATGCCGATCAGCTGGTAAAACAATCGGAAATACTGGTACGCCGCAACCTCAACAAAGAGTTAAATAGGTTTCGCGAGATGGCCGTAAAGATGCGTAGCCGGAAAAATCATCTGCTCACAAAAGTTGAAGGACGGAAGTTACCCGCTTCAGCACCCAGCGATGCCAATGACACGTCACAGGCAAGAGCTATAGCCCAAGTAAGACATACGGTGACTGACGCCTCACCGATAAAAGATATATACGAACAATTACGCGCATACGAAACTGAGATATTGCAGAATCATTTAGCGGTAAGCGCAGCCAAACAGGTTCTCACCAAGGGACTTTCCTTTCCCGAAGTGTACAATGCCTTGAAGCAAGGTTCCACACGTATGCCCACCTTCGACGAGTTGATAAATATGCAAAGCAGAGGCAATGAATGGGAATGCACGGCGCAAAGCAATGCCAGCAATGGATTAAGCGTAAAGAGTACAGCCGACTTGAACCGCTACCGCAATCTGCTGGGGCAAACCATGCGACAAGCCGGATTAGCAGCCACCCGACTGGAGAACCTATTCGGGAAACCACGACAGATTGGTCGAGGCGGTACGGCCGGAAGCGGCAACAGCGGCAATAGCGGCTCTGCTGGAGGAGGAAGTGGTGTAGGCTATGGTTCCGGTGAGGCAGCGGGAGAAGGTGGAACCGAAGGTATCCCCATCGACGTACCGAAGACACCATATGCAGTCTATGCCGGTGCACAGCTCGACAAGGAAATGGTACAGGCGCAAGCCTTACCGGGCAGACGATTCGCCAAAAATGCCCAACGAAAGGGATGGCTGTATATCAACACTTGGTACATGATAGGACCATGGGAGAACTATGGTCGCGACGATTTCGCAATTGTACATCCACCCGAAATTGCCATAGACTTTGATGCAGTCTATACTGACGGGCAGATAGGCGTAGGTAAGGAAGAAACCGATTCGCACCCTATCCACATGATTGGCGAAGAGGTGCAACTGGACGGAACCTTACGCTGGAAGTTTATGCAAAGTGAGTCTATGCACAACACGGTACCTGTCACCTCCGGACACTCAACCTATTATGCTTACACCGAACTATACTTCGACGAAGCGACCACCATGCTTGTGGCTATCGGCACTGATGATAGCGGTCGGGTATGGATTAACGGAAAAGACGTATGGCAGGACACCGGTACAAGCTGGTATAACATAGATGAACACATCGAACCTTTCCACTTCGACCAAGGATGGAACCGCATCTTGGTACGATTGGAAAACGGTGGCGGTGGCCCTGCTGGTTTCAGTTTCCTTATTATCCCACAAGAAGGATAAGGCAGAAATAATCATTCGTTCACAATGTATGCCTACAATGACCGAATAACAGACCTCATTGAACGATGTATGTACCTCATTCTGTACATTAAACATTACTTTTGTACTGTTCCCAGTGAATGACAAGTGTATGTTCAAATACAAAAAACAAGATTGTTTTCTATGAATAACATAAAGTTTTTAGGATTGAATACTTTAATCTTTTTTTATAATATAACAATAGTTTTTTCTCTTTCTGAATAGGTATAATTTCTTTTTAAGAAGAAAGATTGTTGACGGAGACATATACACACTGCTAAATTAAACAATTTTCAATCTGAGTCGTGTTACAGAAAGAGTAAAAACACAAATGTGATTAGATTAATTGAGCAAAAAGTTAGGTTTGAATGTCTGGGATAGATATTCAAACCTTTTTTAGCTATTGATCTCATACTAGCTCTGTGCATTCTCCGTATTTTCCATGATTTTCTGTGTGTATACTCCATGGAGTAGAGCTGGTACGAAGCGGACAAATGATGATATTGATTCGCTAAATTCGCTGAAAATTGCGTTCCCTTGTTCTATCTTGATTTTGCGTCATATCGAGTTCAAGTTGAAAATAAAAAAACGTCGGCCATTCATGAATGAATAGCCGACGGACATATAAGAATTTATCTGTCTGTTAAAATAAGTCCTTCAATTTAGTACCATTTTCCCAATGATGATCCTTTGGGAAAGGCTGAGCCCCCCAGGCCTTTGCATTGGTGCAAGGCTGAGCCGCATCGGTCCAAAAAGGATGAGTAGCCGGCAAGCCTAAAGGCAAGAAACCCAAAGAAGTCATATAAAGGCTACCATTGTTTGTATACCAATCGGACACATTAGGCTGACGCCCCACAAACCCAATAGTAAGAAAGCCTCCTGAATTAAAATTCTCCACGCCATCGAACATACGGTGCATCACCGAGGTAAGCGCCGCACGCACCTGCCCATTACCGACACCGGCAGGCAACGTACCCTGCAAAGCCATCAACGCCAAAGGCTGCATCGTAGCCAAGCGATAAGGAATGGAACGACCAAACACGGGGAAAGTGCCCTCAGGCGATATCAACCGCTCCAACACAAGGCTGTACTTCTGTGTACGGCGCAATGCACGGCTATAATAAGCAGCATAAGCAATGCGTGTACGAGAACCGGCATCCATCATGGCATGAAGCGTTTCCAGATACATGGGGTGGAAAACGTAACTACTATAATAATCAAAACTGAATTCCGGACCATCGGCATACCAACCGTCGCCTGTATACCACTCTTCGGTTTTGCGGATAGCCGTATTGATGCGGAACTCATCGTGAGGCTGACCACATTTAGCCAAAAAGCTCTCGATAATGGAGGAGAACAACAACCAATTGGTGTAAGGAGGATCGACCCGACGCAATTGGGTGAACTCGGCTATGTAGCGTTGCTTAGTGAGCGAGTCGAGCGGCATCCACAAGCTATCGAATCCACGCAGAAAGCTCTCGGCTATGTAGGCAGCATCAACCAAAGCTTGTCCGTGACCACGCCACAGCAAATAGTCGGGACTGGAAGGATTGACAGCATTGGCATAGCTACTCAAAGCCCAAGTGCGTAGTTCAAGACGCTGTCGGCCTTCAGTCGTATCATCGTCGGGCAACGAAAGCCAAGGAGCAAGACCTGCCATGAGGCGACCGAAAGTCTCCATATAGGTGACGCGCTTGTCGCGGCCATCCCACGAAGGACTGACCTCAACTTCCATCTCTTGCTGTAACCGGCCTTCTGCCATAAGGCTAAGCACAGGTTTGGCCATATTGTAGAGCAACTGACACCAGTAAGCACGGTCGGCATTGACTGGTGCTTCAAGATAGCGCACATACTCACAAGCAGCCAAAAGGAAAGCACCTACACCAAAGTTGGCCGTAGATTTCTCATCAATCATCTGTCCCGGAATGGCTTTCTCGCCAATGGGTTGCACGTAGCCGATGCGTCCGTCTTTCTGCAAGGCTGTATTCTTCAGGTAGTTCCAAGCCCGATTGATGACGGGCATATAATCGGCCTCGGCAAGCAATCCGTAATTGACACCCCACATCAGACCGTACATAAAGAAGGCCGTACCACTGGTCTCGGGACCGGGCGCATGATCGGCATCCATCAGACTACGAGTCCAATAACCCTCCGGCCGCTGAAGGACAGCCACAGCTTGAGCCATGTGCTGAAACTTCTGAATGAAGAAGGAACGATGGCGATAGTCAATCGGAAGATCAGCTATCACCTTGGCCAGACCCGCCAACACCCATCCATCACCACGAGCCCAAAAGTCTTTCTTTCCATTAACCGTACAATGCTTGGGATAGACATACTTGGCATCGCGAAAATAAAGCCCTTCATCAACATCATACATCAGACTATCCGCCACGCGCAAATATTTATATAACTTATCAAGATAGAGTGAATTTTGAGTCACTTTATAAAGTTTGGTCATGACAGGCATCACCATATACAATCCATCGGCCCACCACCAATAGTCGTTGCGCGAAGTACCCATTTCGTACTCCATCACTTTACGCGCACGAGATATTTTGCGATTCTCCGGTAAGATGTTGTAAAGATCCACGTAGGTCTGAAAACAGATTTGCCAATCACCAAAGAGCACGTAATCGTCGGTCTCACCATAGGTGTGTTTCCAGCAGGAAGTGTTGTTACTCTTAGCACCTTTCCATTCGTTATATTCAGCCCAATCTTCAGAGTAAGTTCGGTAAGCATCATTGCCTGTGAGACGATAAGCCTCCATATTACCAGTGTGGTATGCGGCATTATCCCAAAAAGCCGAGGCTTTCGCCGAATGATGGCTTTGCCAATAGTCGTTGACACGCTGAATGATAGTTCGCACTTCGGAGGCTTCATTGCTCCGTTTGGCAGCCGATACTGGAAGCGTAATGCATGAAACCATAAGGAAACAAAGCATCTGCAAGGTTATAATTCGTCTGTTGTTCATAAGGATAAATAAATATTTCAAATAATAGTCTCTGAATTATGTGCTTTGAGTCTGCATCATACTACTTATCGACAGGCATTCCATAAACAGCTATTTCATAAAGGCCTTCGGCCCAATTGGCAGCACTTCCGCTATGCACATTTACCACTCGCTGTACATTGACGCGCAGGTAGCGGAAAACTTGCATTTGTTCCAAAGGCAGGATGAGAAAGCCTACGGCCCAATTGTCGCTCCCGTCGTAAATCGTCTGATAACTGATGCCATCTATACTACCTTCGAGAGTGAACTTATAAGCTGCCTCCGAACCGTTTACTAAACGTGTAGACAGGCATACTTCACTAAGCTGACATGGTTTGTTAAGGTCAACTGTGAGCGAATAAGGATAACTACTTCCTTGGAAATAAGGAGATGAAGCCATATCGGCACCATCCGTGATGCAGAGCGGAGATACTCCACTGGCATTACCTACCGACTCGGTAACCGATGCGAGCAAACTGAGATTGCGACCAGCCTGAACGGGCACCATGCCAAGGTCATCATAGAACTCAATGTAGCGATAATAATCGGCCGAAGCAAAGCCTGCATTGAAGGAAATGATGGAGATGCGAGGGAAATTACCGGCAACAGTCTTATACTTACGTTGTGCCCCCCAATGATAACTCCATAAGCCAAAGGTGGGTTTGTCCACCAGACCACGACGTTGTACATTGTTCACTTGTGCATCAAAAGTTGAGCTGTTCCCTATTTCGCGAAGCGAAGACCATACCCCATCGAGGCGAGTGGCGGAAGCATACATCGCCTGGCTGGGATACCAACCAGAAGCTTTCGAACTGAAAAAGTAGTAGGTGTCCTGATGGCGAACGATGGTAGGTGTCTCGCGGTGGCAGCCGATAAAGACTGTATTGACCAATGCCACAGGCCGTGTCCAAGTGGAATCGAGACGATAGATGTTAATATCGTTGTTAGTGCGGGTAGCCGATAGCAGATAAGCGGTGTTGTCATCATCGACAAAGACAGACTGGTCGCGGGAATCGTGTCCTAAAGGACGGGCCATGGTGCCTACTTCAATATCGCCTCCGGGAGTAATCTGCGCCAAATAGATTTTTGCAGCCGTGTAACCTTTTTGGTCTTCGTAGTGAGAAGAAAGCACCACCTTACCTGTCAAGGGGTTATAGCGGAAGGCATTGCCTTCGAATTTCACACCGGGATAGAAAGCCAGCTCACGGGGCGTACTCCAACTGCCGGATGCACCGGTGGCCGATTGGCTTTCGGTCACTTGCCACCCTTTTTGGATTTGCCCATCAACGTCTTTTTCTATCTGACTGATGCGGTACGTGTAGTAACGACCTTTTATCTTCATAGGCGTAGGAGTATACACACGGTTGGAATCTACGTATTGACCAATGAGGTTATCGTAAACGGCAGGTATGCCCGTAGGCTTAAAAGTGCGAACCTCGTGAGACACAGAGGTACTGAATACTTTACCTTGGGCATCGAGTGCCTCCACATGATAGGTATAGGTAGCCGGAGTGACAAGGTCATAATCATCGAAAGTGTCACCGATAGTGGTGCCAATGAGCTTCTGATTACGATAAATACGATAGCTTGCGGCATTGGTGCGAATGGCCCAATTGAGTTTGACATTGCTCACAGAAGTCTGTCCTTGCAGTTTGAATGGCGTGGCGGCAACCGCCCAAGTGGTAAGAACGTAATCGGAAGTAGCCACAGGACTAATGTCTCCATTCAAACAAGCCACTGCGTTAACCCGACAAGTATGATTGATGTTCAGGGGTGAAGTGTAAATCGGGCTATTGATTGTGGGACGACTACCATCGGTTGTATAACGGATGGTTGCCGAAGCGTCTTTATGAGTAAGGCTAAGTTGCAGACCGTCCCAATAATCGCCGCTCGTGCTTGAAAACTGCGGTATGGGGAGGTTAGAACCAATGCGTTCGACAGCGATAAGACTGATGCTTACATTCTCCCACTCCTCACCAGTCAGCTTATCGGTCTCGAAGGTGAAAGTAGTGGAGTTGCGCAAAGACAAATTGTAAGTAGAGAATACTGCGGGATGCCGTTTGTCGTCCGTGGCAACAGTCTTCACGGATTTCGATGACTTGCGGGCATTATCTACACGCAACCAACTGTTGTACGTCAGAGTGAGACAGGGTACATAAGCCGCAGTGATGCGATAAGTACCTGCCGGCAAGGTAAAGCGATAGGCTAAGGGCTGATGTGTGTTGCGCGTCTTGCTGAGGAAAGAGGTAGCCCAGTCCTTTGAGTCGCCTTGGTCAATATGTACACGTTTACCATCGCCTACAGTTGTCTGCTCGTGGCCCCATCCAGAAGTGGTGGAAGTGGAAACTTGGTCGGGAACATCATTGAGCAGGGCATCACCGCAAAGCGAACGTGCAGCCTGGTAAATGGGGGAATGATCCGAGGAGAGAGTACCGGCATCTATCAAGTAAACCAGATTCTCGGGCAAAGTCCATACAGAGGCTTCTACCTCAGTGGACTTCCCTTCAATAACCACGGTACCCTTCACTACGGTATTAGCATAGAGAGTATTGAAAGTTGAAGAATCGACTTTCTGCCAACTGACGGGGACTTCTTTGCCGTCCCAATTGACAGTAGCAGGCAACGTAGGAGCAGTGTTAAGAGTAGTACCTACGACGCAAGTCGTTTGGGCAGTAGAATCTTTGATGCCCGCATCAGCAATTAATGTTCGTTCAGATGCCTGCATACTGAGCGAAAACAACAGAGCCGCGCATAGAGAGGCTTTTCGAATAATGTTCATTACGGTATTCATTGTTTTTTTGAGATTATGGATTATACTAATTCTCCCACACTAGGATGCCGCAAAAGTCCGTACTTTTTAGCGGAAAAGAATCCATTATTCCGTCAAAAGGGTCTGCGATTATTGCAAAGAAGTCGACTTTTGATGCAAAGTAGAAGCTAACAAAGCAGACGAACGATTGCTTGTACGCAAAGTTTCCAGCATTTCGGTAGCAACCCAAAGGTAAGACCCTACTGTCAAGTCGGTAAACAATGGCGCAACACCTTCAGATGGGACAACGGCATCTCCGGCCTGCAAGGGTACAATGGCATCCATCGATGCTGAGAGATAAGCCCAAGCACGAGCAACCGAAACAGTGTAATCGGAACCGGGTAGAAGGTCATGACGAATGCCCCAAAGATAGCTGAAAGCAATCAAGGCCGTGACAGAAAAAGAATCGGATTCACTGATGTTTGCATTCCAATGTCCATCAGACTGTTGTAGCGAAAAGAGCGCACGAGCCACAGATGAATATATCCGTAGATAGCGTTCTCTGTATGCGTCGCGCAACGGCAATCGCTCAATCACGAGTGCCATTGAAGCCAGAATACGACTATTATTGCATACAAAGAGCGAGGTATCTACATCGTAAAGGGAAATCAAAGCGGCATCGAACATCTTGTGCAGACGATCAAGGCAAGCAATATTGCCTGTAACTCCATAAAGCTCGACCAATACAGGCATCCACATCGAAACGTCTTGAGAGAACCGACGTTCGTCAGTCGCCTTGGATACAGAAGGCTCCATAGCCATCAAACGACATAAATCACTTATCTTGTGTTCTTCCGGATAGGCCTTGTAGAGGTCGATATAGGCATATTGACAACCTTTCCACGCATTGCGTTCGGCCCACACTTGCGAGTAGCGCAGGTAGTTGACATTCCCCGTAGTCCGATAAGCTGCCATATTACCTATGTGGTAAACAGCAGAATCCACACAAAGCGAGGATGGATCTTGTTGCTGCCATTTGTCGTTAACTCGAGCAATGCTCGCAAGTATCTCCTCCTCTGTAGAAGGATAAGTGTCCGATGAAGAGCCACATCCCACTATAAACAGCCATGAAAACAAACAATGGCATATAAATAAAAATCGCATCATATCATTATCATTACATCATTCATAATCTCTCCACTGTTCTTCAGTAGAATAAAGGGAAAGGAAATTGTATCCTTCCAAAACACTGTCGATAGCCGATTCATCGCACAGCCAATAGATAATCTGCGGAGCTATCAGGGTATTCTCCATTACTAAATCTCCGTTCTTGACCTTATCGGGTAGCGTATTAGCCAACCTATCAATAGTAGGCTTCATGTTGAAATGCAAATCAGGCATACCGGCTACAGTATTGACTATAATACTATCCTGCTCCAGATGTTCGGAAGTCAGCACCCACTCACCTATCAGGCTAGAGTATGAAGCGTCGCTTGCCGGAATCTCATCCCAACGACTGGCATTGGCATCAACATAGGCGTCATCCAAAATCGTATTATAGACCCGAAGTGAGGACACATAGTAAGAAGTAGGCAGGTTTCCGGCACCGATATAAAGATAGGTACTGTCTGCATCAAGGCCCGACACACCTCCAGTAGTAAGAGCAGACTTCAACCTCGTACCATCATACGCACAGTAGAACTGTCGAGACCCATCGCTCACTGTACCAAAGCCGAAATAAAAACTATGCCACTTCGAATCGTTTGCGCCGGTAACAGATTGTTCAATATTGGTATCGGCATTGGCACGAAGTACCACCGTTGAACGCTGTCGAGAAATACCCCAACCACTTTTACCCAAGATACGGTCCCAGTTGTTACCCGTATAGCTGCCATCCTCTTTCGGAAGCATACGAAGATTGAAATCGAGCGAGAGCGAAGCATTGCTGAGCCCGTAATTAGCCATCGTATCGAGTACGGATGCCAAAAGATCGCCGTCGAACAAAGTGGCTTCCAAAATCTCGCCCTGCATCTCATATTCTGTGTAGTGAGAATAGTAGAACAAACCGAATATATCGCGATCCTCATCGGTAGTGCCGCCTACTCCACCATCGACCGTACCTCCATGATTGGAACTTACAATCACCAGCCAATCTTCGTAATCGGCACTCTCGCGTACTTCAATAGCGCTAAGCAACTGACCAATGTATCCATCTATCGCCTGCAATGCCGAAGTATATGTTGTATTGTCGATTGAGAATCCACCATCCACACCCGATGTGAGTGCGCCCTTGAAACTAGTGATTATAAAGTCATAATCATCTTCAGCCAGCTGACTAAGCAAGGTGGCCAGAGTTTCTTCGTCAGACTCGGTCGTAGTCACCAGATTGGCACTACCCAAATAACGGTTGAGGTTAGGCCAAGGGGTCACGCACGAAATCTGTAAGGTAGCATTTGCATCCGTCAGATACTCAATCACGGTTGGGAAGTAGTTTACCTCCTGCTCCACCGGATTGTCATCAAGCGGGAAGTCGGGCGTGTATGATTCATCCTTAACATTATGCAAACGGGAATTTATACCCGTCAGCATACTAGTCCAGGTCAGTGGGTCTTCGCCCTCACCACTTGAAAGCGCAATGGCTGCCGTACTTGACGCATCATCTTCATCTATTATCTCGCGAGCATCAGATTGCCCCAACCATGTGTATTTGCTATGTTTCAGCATCGTCTGAAGACTGGGCAATGTACCTTCCAACGTCAGTTGCTGAACAATAGAGCCTACCGCTCCATCTATGTTCACCCATAACACTTTACGGACAACTTCTGTATCCGTACTATCGCTGTCCAACACATCGATGGCTACAGACGCCGGCGTATCGTATTTCGTACATGACATAAAGCCACTCATCAGGGCCAATGCACAAAGTAAAACTAATAGTCGTATCGGATTCTTCATATTCTTATTCATTAATGATTGATGTTACTTCTTCGTTAGAGTCTACCGTTATGTATGTTTCTGAAATCAACATTACTTATAATAATAAGTACCAAATTCGGAAAAGCTCTGCCTACGGTTCTTATGGTAGGTTTCGAATGCAACTGCTGCATCTTCATCGTTCTCGTCGTATGTCAACAGATTCGCATCGGTTATGACTATACGCAGGTAGCGAGCCGATATTGTCTGATCGAAATCGTAGAAGACTACATTATTCAAACCAGTTGTACGAGTCTGCCTCATACTCAATACATCAATCCATTCCACCGAAGTTTCATCCAAGCTCATGTCCGAGGTATTCGACGTATATTGCACCGTAATCCCCGACACATATCGTATGTTTCGTCCATTGCCAAAATAGACACCATCTACCGTCTGCGCCTCCTGCATATCGATTAGGATATAATAAGGTAACTCATACGGTGAATCTTGCTGGTTATCACGGTCTTTCTCATCCAAGTAAGAATGCCAATAAGTAGTAATGTCACCGTCGAGCAGCAACGATGCTGTGTGAAAGGATGACTCGCTCGTATATTCAGTGTCGTCATTCTCATACCGATAGCTATTCTCGGTAGCCCAGATTTCCCAACTGCTACGGTTGTGCCGATAGCGGAAGCTCGACTTATTGTAGTCATCGACATTGGCAAACACATCCGAAGTATTGGCGGGATTTATCTTCCAATACTCACGGGGCGGCAATTCATAATTCGATGCATATTCACGGTCGGCATCGTCCAACGTAATGCCCCAATGATCGTACAACGGTGTGAAATTAATCTTGTAATAATCGCAAAGAGCACGGAAATAATAAGTATCAGTCTTCGTTGTCCGATAGGCAGCACGCGATGCCTCAGACACATCAATATGGAACTCCCATTCTTCGTTACCTATATCAAGACCTATTTTGCCTATTTGCGTCATTACAAGCAGACGTAATATATCTTCATCGAATCCATCGTAATCGTCATAGTCACCAGAATTGACCCACCTATCGATACTCAGGGTCTTTGAACTATCGGCCGACGCATAACTAAGAGCCGCCTCGAAGTTCATCAGAAAATCTTCTCTATCGGATAAGCATCCTGTTTGTTCTACTAAACGAAAGATGGGTATTTTCTGAAAAGCCGTTGTCCAATCAGAACTATAAGGAACGTAATTCGCGGTCAGTCTGTCGAGCAACGCCAAATAAATATTTTCCGACTCACCATATTTAACCGTAGTTAGTTCCAGCAAGTCATCGTAAAAGGCGGTATTTTTCATCATCATTACCCCTTGCTCATTTAAGTTGTGCATCACGTAGTTATCTACCAACTGAACATCGAATACAAAACGTTGCTGAAATGGGGGCATACAGTCTGCCACCTTCTCATTATCAGGAGTATGTCCACTGACGGCATAGTAATATTCCATAAAGTAATCCCAAGTATGGAGTACCTCATTCAGGTTGTCAGCAAAATCAGAATCAATGGTGATATAATTCTCCATCCGGGTACGGTCCACCGACATGGCCACATACTTGCTACGTATGTCGAGCCATGGCACCGTCGTGTTTTGCACTTGTTGCTTCCAGCCATCAGGGTCAGTCACATCCATGATGAAGTCGGGAGCAGCATATACGTTCCGAAACTCCAACTGGCATACCTCTGAACCAGTCACATCGGGTTCGCGGATAATCCAAACGTAACCTCCCAAGGGGAAACGCACTCTATTTGAACCGGGATACAATGTCTTGCGTGTATATACAATAGGTTCACGCGAGTAAGCCCCCCCGTCACCCAAGTTATCGGTCTGCATACCGACTTGCACCGTCAATCCCCATGTGCCATCGGGCACCACGATTGTAACAAGCTCGCCGGCCCCTGCAAAGACACCGGTGCTATAAATAGGTTGGGGCAATGACTCGATGCGTCCGTCGCTACCGTAAATCTGTGCGAAAGCAGCGGAACTGTTATCTACGTATGTCTTACTCAAATCAAACGTAACAATTGTGTCGATGCGCATCTCGGTCAGCGTATCCACCAGTCCGGGGAAAATACGTGCCTGCTCGTACATACTTACGTCAATGCCCTGAAGCGTATCCACCGTCACACTGGCCGAATCTTGAGATCTATCATCGAAGCCATTCTCGGCTTCGTATGTATATTCCACGTCGATGCAACTACCTAATGAAGTTGCCACAACGAAAATGGCAAATGCTGTATATAATAAATTTTTATTCATAAATTCTCTTTTACATTAATGAAAGACAATATCGTAATGAACATTCTCATCAGTCGGTATCCAACGTTTCATACGGTAAAGTTCGTGCAATACCTTCCCACGACCAACTATCGCTAACCGAAACGCCCAACCAAAGAAAAGTCTGATAGGCTAAATCTACTGTATTAATCACCGATTGATAATAGGAATCTTCCGCCAAAGGTGTAGCATTATCGCTCAAGCTACTGCCGATTGTCCAAGAGCTCGACGAGCTCCATTCGCCCGTAATGTCCATATCCGACTTACCATCGCGTTCTTCAGCATATTGCGAATAATCATAAACTGTACCGAAATACAAATCTTCTTCCCGGTCGGCTGGCCAATAACCTATCAAATTATCCCAATACTCATTTTGAACCTCTTCCAAATGAGTCTGTGAATAATTATCCACAATGAAATCCTCGGGAAGCGCCACATTGTATATTTGCAGATTGGTTATAGAAAAACGAGTATTTCCGGAAGTTATGGAATTAGCAATCATACCTATCGAAAGTGGGTTGTCGCTAGTAGGTTCTCCCCGTGAATCAAATCTCAAATTCAATTCAGAATCGTCCTGACGTCCATCGCTTACACCATCTTGGTAAGTGTAGAGATGTGCCTTCTCACGGTCGAACACTAGTGTTAACACATGCCAATCGTTATCACGGCGTACTCCTGAGCTCAACGTCACACGTCGGCTGGAGTTGTTCAATGCACTGCAATAGATGCGAACGCTATTGCTTTGCCACAATACCTTCCATCCTTGCGACCAACTATTCGCTCCGCCATCAGCCTTCGACACCATGGTATGTGCACCCGACGCATTACCGAATCCATTGCCCGATGTGTAAAATTCACGGAACATGAACTGTACCGTATATGATGAATCGGGATCAATATTAAACAAATCTGCATTGCGTACAGAGGCGGTTGAGTTCAGTCCGTTGTTTGAGAAAAGGGGTACATAATAATCGTAATATAAATCGCTTTGTGAAGGTTCAGACAGTAATTCTGCCGCAAAGTCCTCACTCCATATCATGGAGAATATATTCCGGTCCTTCATTTCGTATACATTGCTACCTTCGTTACTTTGTATGCCACCATAATTAGAGGTTATCATGACCACCCAGTTCTCTTTGTCGTAACTATCGCGAGACTGGAGTGCAGCAATAATTGTAGCTATCTGTGAATCGACAGTAGAGATAGCCGACAATACTTCATCGGTAGCATTCTCACTATCGTCTTCATAGAATCCGGCACTTCGTCCAGCCTGTTCCACTAAATTCAGCTCAATGATACCCAAATCAGGAAACTCATCATCTGATGCCAGAGCCGATACTAATAGCGACACCGCCTCTGAATCGGATGAAGCTTGATAGGCAACATCGGCATCAGCCGCATAAAGATTATAGAAAATCTCACTTGCTGCCCAAATAGCCGACCGACTGTCAGCATCCGCAAGCTTCATGCGCTGCAGCAACGTAGTGTCTTGATTAGCCGTATCGGTAGTACCTGTCATAATGGCTTGCCAACCGATTGTATCGTTCACCACAATGCTCTCGTCTCTGTTGGCCAAACCATCGAAGGTATAGATTGACTGAGACAACATACGACGCAAATTGCGTGCCTGACTGTTGTTAATGGCCTGTTGTACAGCAAGCCCACCAGCAGCATCTACAATAACCCAAAGCACTTTATCTTGAGCTATGGCTGTGCTACCCGGCTCAGGATAAGGTCCTCGCTCCACCTGATACATCTCATCGTTGCAGGAAGCCATCATCAACATCATACCTCCAATTGCCAACACATTCAGGATCCGAGCAAATATCCAAGTATATATAGAAGTTTTCATTTTATTATTATATTTGAATTATCAATCCTTGTTTATCCGTATCTCACTAATCGAAGTTGGCACTCAGCATCACAATATTGTGTGCATCATCACCATTGAAACGCGAGATTTCACCCATCAGTAGAAGTCCATAACCTCCTATGCTTGTTTCAGCCTCAACCACTTGCTGCAACTGACCGCTGAAGGTACCACATACATTGTACGCCTGTGTAGCAGTGCCATCCATATCAAGGATAAGGAAACCCGGACGGGGTACTGCACCATAGGTCGTGAATGCTCCCGATACAATGACTTTTTCCTTATTTATAATACTTGCAAAGTTAGGATAGCCTCCGGCGAACTCAAGAGGCACAAAAGTCTCGTCAAGCGTACCGTCAGCATTAATAATGGCTATACGTGCTATGGCTTGCCCGTTGAAGGTAGAGAATTTGCCTACTAACACGGCTTTGTCCAATGCAGCGTTGTAGCGAACCGAAGTAATTTCGCCATCTATCCCCGAACCTATATTTGCCAAAAAGTTCTCATCTACATTGCCATCGGCATCTAGTCGGACAATGCCCGGAGCATCTATTCCATCAAAAGAGGTGAAATCACCAACCAATACAATACCTTCATTCTCATCCATATAGGCATCATTAACGCTGCCACCTTCTACTCCAATATAACCATTATCGACACTGCGATAGGTTTCGTCAAGTGTACCATCGCGATTCATACGCATCACCGTAGCCACCTGTGTAACAACTTCCTCACTAAGCGAATAATAGCTGGCATACTCGTTGGTACAATATTGGGTAAGGTTACCCACGGCTATTACTTGTTGATTGTCTGTGATGAACGAACGTAAAACAGTCTGTTTACTTCCTCCATTGAAGGTTGATAGCCCGACGGGGTCAAACGAACCCTTTGAATTATAGTTTTCCTCAAAATAGTAGTTCGTTGTATCAGGGAAAGCCGTATGTTCCAACACAGCTATGTTATTCACATAAATCACATCGCCCAAATCTATCTCATTACTGTTATTGTCTGACTCATAGGCTGAAAAATTGCCAGATATAAGCATCTGCCCATCGTCGAAATAAGAAATGGAACGAATGTAAGGTGACGAGTTGAGATCGGTAGTCAGCAACCCCTTTGATATGTCGAAATAAGTGGAATTTTTAGAGGCTACATCACCATCTTCATCTACAAGTCCTATACCATAGAAAGAACTTCCACCAATGGAGGTATATGCACCCACGAGATAATAGTTATGGTCAGCACTGATATAAGAGTTTTCCAAATAGTCATAAATGATGTCATCGGTACCAACATCATACAGACCGTATTCTTCGTCCACCTCCACATTGCCCAAAACGGGAAAGTTAGGGCCATAGAACACTTGGTTATCAATAACCAGGCAAGTTATACCCGAACATACATTTTCGGGAACTACAACAGTGAGCGTAGTGTCAGTAGCAGCTTGTATCGGAGTTGCCACATCGGCTATGTAAAATGTAAACTCATACTCATCGGCATCAGGATTGCAGTAATCTAGAAAGCCCTTGCCGGAAAAGACTATGGTATCACCGGGATAGCCGTCAGCGGGCGAAGGAGAGTCGGAAGACAATTTGATACCCAAGGCTTCCTTTCCACCTCCATAAGGGTCGGAAGTGATAGAATTGTCCAACGATTCACAGGCTGAAAAGACTGCAACGATACAGGTTAACTGCACCAAAGCCTTGAACTTGAGTGCCGAATATATGCTATATATGGTCATCCTCATAAACTATTCCTCCTCAGTAGAATTGGTTGATTCTTCCTCTTCGGTCTTATCAATCCCTATCTCCTCAATAGGGATAATACCAGCATTGATGGCTTTGGCCGCAAACTCGGTATAATAGTAGCCAAAAGCATGGTCAATAAAGCGAATGACATGAACGACACCATTAGTAGGTTGAATATTACACGTAGCTATGTAAGCATTCTGCATATCCATAGTAGTAAAATCGTTGACATAGGAATAGATAATTTGGCGATAGCCTGCATATTTCACTCCGCTGGCATCGGCATAAACTACACCTGCATTCATGGAACGTCCTCCGTAGGATAGATAAGCCTGTCCTGAATAGGACGCTATATTGGTCGTATCTATCTGAGGTATGTCATTCAGCAAATAGGAACCTTTTAGAATATACATGGAAAGGTATTCTTTCCATACCTCAGCAGGAATCTGTCGGAGGTCATAAATACTATCTTCCCCCAAGTAACGATAGAGACGTTCGCTGAGGTAGTTTACACTTCCATTGATAGACCAATCTGTAGGTGCAAAGAAGGTTATCTCTTCCGAATCGAACACATCGACCATATCAGCAATCTCGATAATCTTAACGAGGGTTTCGAAATAATCAGGGCGAGAATTGAGATATTCCCAAATGGTACCATCGTAGTTAGGGGTGCTGATACCGCCATCTATCAGATAGCTGTCATCCTGGCAGTTGCTCATAAGGACGGACATGAAGGCGGCAAGTAAAAGAGCCGGAACGGCTTTTAATGTTGATTTCATATCTAAGTATTTTTTCAGTTTTACGATTCGTATATTACACAGAATACTGGATAAAGCATTCTATATACCTTTATTCCCAATAAGTATTGAGTGTCATATTGGTATTGTTTTCCAAAGCATCACTACTGATAGGCCAAGTCCATGCTCCTTCGTTATAGTCGGCACGCGTAATGGCATTGTAGCAATAATTGCTGTCGCACAACTTTCCGGTACGGACAAGGTCGTAGAAGTAATGCCCCTCACCTATGAGTTCACGGACACGTTCCCAGTAGATGTAATCCTTGAGATCGTCGCCAGAAACTCCTACTTCCGAGGCACCCGCACGGCTACGAATCGTATTGAGCAATTCACAAGCCTTTGAATCATCTGTTCCTAATTCAGCCAAGGCTTCTGCATAAAGCAGGTATGCATCAGCCAATCGGAACACGATTTGGTTTCCGGCATTAGAGGTAACTGTGCCATCGTAGGTATCAACGTTTTCGAACTTGAGGACCTCTTTATAATCGGTTGCCAAAGTAGAGTAGGCATTTTCGTTGAACCAAAGAGAAACTCGTTTATCACCGGCTTCCGATACGGGATATACATCGGTCATGAAGTCATAGGTATAATATACATACGGAGCCGATCGACCGGAAAAGCAGGAATATGTCACGTAGTTGGAATATATGCAACCCGAATCAAACACCTCACCCGTGTCACCATAACTAAGGTTTTGTACAATCTCGAAGATGCTTTCGTCCGACCCACCGGCAAAGATGGTACTGCTCTGATTGATATCGAGCAGGGAATAAGAACCATTATTGTTGTCTACCAACTGTTCGCCACAGGCTACCACATTCTGATAATATTCGGAGGCATTGGTAGAATCGAACCCTGCAAGCCACATATTGATATGCATCAGCAAGGCATAGACAGCTCCACGAGAAGCACGTATAGCTTTCTTACTCAGACTAGTATAAGTCCAAGGCAAGGCAATCATGTCAGGATCGTCATCAAGCGTCTGTTGAAGGTCGTCGGCAAGGGCTTGTAAAACAGTGACCATGTCGGTACGGGACAAAGACGTCTGATTGTAAGCATTGGTGTAGTAAGGCACATCACCAAAGTTACGTACCAAAAAGAAGTAGGCCAAACTGCGAATGAAGATGGCTTCAGCCTCGTACTGACTTACCTCATTCTCGGTAAGATTAGGACGGGAAATTTCTTCAAGCAGAATATTGGCTTCCTGAATCACCATGTAGAAGGTTTTCCACTGAGTGATAGCACCACCCCGATAATCATCATCACTGTAAGTGCTTCTTAACCCGTTGAGATCGTTATTGATAAGATAATCAATATACATATAACTCTTTGAAGTCGTAGAATACGTAGTGGCAATGGGGGCACAGCGCAAATCGCCTGAAAAAACGATAAAAGCAGCATCCTGCATAGTGGCCTGACGGAAGTAATAGTACATACTACCAATATACGACTCAATGTCACTACTAGTAGCATCTTCCCAGAACTCATCACCCGAGAGTTCTTCATCACTTTCAGTCTTCAGCAGAGAATCGCAACTGCTGAAAAAAAAGAGAAGAGAGAGAAGGATAATTATATTTTTCATAAGTCTTAAGTTTTTTGAGATTTTCAGTTTACTTGAATTTAAAATCCTATTGTCAATCCCATTGAGAAAGAACGGCTACTAGGGTATCCACTGGAAGTGTCTTGCCCCAAACTGTTCACATTCTCAGGATTGATGCCCGAATAGTTGGAGAAGGTATAAATATTGTTCATGTTCAAACGAATGCGACCATGTCTAATATGCAGAAACTTTGTCCAACGCTTGGGGAAGGAATAAGACAAGGTAATGCCATTAATCTTGAAGTACGAACCATCTTCCATGAAAAGGGTTTGGTCTGCGCGAAATGGGTCGATAATATCAGCCCGCAGATAATCATAAGGATTAGGGTAATCAGCATGGATATTATCCGGTGTCCAGAAGTTATATGCCGAAATAGGGGTCAAGGATGCCTTACTTCCCATGCTGCTGATAGAGACGTTAGGGTTGCTATAAGCGGCAAAATTATCGGCTAGCACCTTATTGATAATGTCGCGACGCAACACAAACGAGCAATTGGTATAGAGTGAAAAATTTTTCCACTTCAAGTTAATGGCAAGACCACCCGTAACACGAGGCTGTGAATTGCCTACGATCATCTTGTCATTCTCATCAATGATATAGTCTCCATTGAGGTCTACCCAGATGGGGTCACCGGCACGGAAGTAGGCTTCGGGCTCGGTGGAAGAACCGACACGCATACGCAAACCAGTATTGGGATCGACTGGTACATCTTCGTCCGTAGCATATACACCTTTATATACATACAGATAGTTGGACAAGGCATTCGAGCCAAGTTTGTTCACAACGGTAGCACCTTCGTTGATAATTTGACGTGCACTGTTGGGCAGCTTAGTGATGACATCTTTGTTGATAGCCAAGTTCATCATGACAGTGAGGTCAAAGGGACTTTGCGTAGATAACGGCCGGAGATTTAGCCCCAATTCCAGACCATAGTTCACTAGACTGACATCGGTGGTAGGTATCTTATCAAAAGCATTATGGTCGGCCAACTCTATGCTGCTCAACTGATTATCCACCTGTTTATAGTAAGCATCAGCCGTAAACACAATCTTGCGATTGAACACATAGAGGTCGGTACCAATGTTCCATTGCGTGGTGGTAACAGGGTCGAGATTGTTGTTAGGCATATTATCAAAGTCAATGGGCGTAATAGCACTTCCGTTGTAGGTTTCATCTTCGAGCACATAGGTACCCCATACATCATATCGGTCAGCCTTATACTTGGTAGTACGTCCCCAACTTACACGAATAGCTCCATAGTCGAGCCAACGGTCGGCGGCAGCCTTCATAAATGGCTCAAGGTAATAATTCCACTTGAAACCCAAACCCGGATTGACAATCCATTTCACTCCCCTACCATAAGCTGAGTTGGCCTCCGGACGCAAAGTGGGATTAAATATATACTTATCGCCACCTGCACCCATGTTGGCAATACCGAAGCTAGGTGCCAGCGAGAACGAAATCGTGTTATCACTCGTCTTAGTGCTAGCAGTACCACTGCCACTGCTATATCCTACCGGCCCCCACAGATAGTCACTAGCCAATCCACTGAGGGTAATGGAATTGCCGGTCGATCGATTCGAACTGATTTCTGCCCCTACCGTCAATCCCAGTCTTATCATTTTGATACGTGTATTATATGACAGGCTAGTACGTCCATACATTCGATACGAATTAGAGCTCTTTCCATAAATCTTAGCCTTGCTATCGTTCAGCGTTGCCGGTGTAAACGTCTCCTCCTCTGAATTAGAGTATGTATACCCCGCAGTACCACTCCACCTAATGTTCCATGGCAACTTATAATGGAGGTTTACACTTGCCTCATACTTCACACTCGTAGCTTCCGATTCAATCATGAGTGCGCTAAGCGCGTCGTTTGAAGCAGAATACATCGATGGCGGCGGCAATAGTGATGAAGCAGAAGCTGCCGAGGCTACACCTTTCTGAGAGAATGAACTACCACTACCAGTACCCGTCAGATTGAGGGTCGCATTAACATTAACCGACATCTCGAAACGGTCGTTAGGTGAATATCCCATATTGGTACGCAAACCATAGCGGCTGAAGTCCGTACTCTTGATGATACCATCCTCTGTATAATAATTACCATTAATTTTATAGTTGAACTTCTTGTTTCCTCCACTCACTGCCAAATTGTGTGTTTGCGCCCAACTACGACGATAGAAGTTGGCCTGCCAGTCGGTGTTGTTATTGAAATATGGGTTCAAGCTATCCGATAAAGCCAGATTATTATGGATATCGTAATAACCGTTCCATTTAGAAGTATCATTCTCCAATACCTGATTAATGCGTGACAAACGCTCCAAACGACCAGCCAACACATCGTGCAGACGCGGTGGCAAATTGACTTTTAGGTCCATCGAATAATCAAACTGTGGTTTGGAAGAATTACCCTTCTTTGTGTGAATCAGCACTACACCGTATGCGCCACGCGAGCCATAAAGCGAAGTAGCAGCAGCATCCTTCAGCACCTGAATATCGGCAATATCTTCAAATGGAAGTGTCGCCAACGGGCTGACACCCGAACCGGAGAGTAACCCTTCTGAATCGAACTCATCCACATCTTCCTGCGGAATGCCATCAATAACGAACAGGGGCGCTGACGAGCCAAGCACATACTCCTCACCACCATCCGATGTTGATACAGTAGTGATTGAAATATCCGATATACCACGCACCGTAAATGAGCCTGAAGCACCCGGTGCACCATTGTTCATCTGAATGTTCAAACCGGCCACACGACCTTGCAATAGCTCCATTACGTTTGATACCGGTGCCTGTGTCAAGTCTTCAGCATCGATGACTGTCACTGCCGATGTATTGTCCGCCTTACTTTTATTCTGATAACCGATAACCACTGTCTCTTTCAACATATTCACTGACTCCTCCATATACACCACCATACTCTTGTTATATTGTGTGACTTTCTGTGTAACAGGTTCGAAACCTATACACGAAAACTGTACAACACTACCGGCCGGTACACTCAACAAGAAATTTCCATCAAGGTCGGTAGTAGTACCATATCGCATATACACCTCCCCTTTTTGAGGACGTACAACTACAGAAACACCCGGCAAACTCTGTCCGGCTCCACCTTTTTCTTTCACAACGCCACCAATCTGCACCATTTTTACACGTCGCGATTGGGACGTCGTTTGCGGCTGCTGTGCGGATATAGGCATTGCTGTCAAGACCATCAGCAAGCATACCAACGCCATTATATATTTATGTTTCATCATAATCTATTTTTCAATAATAAAGAAAGAATTACTCAATATTGCTAAAGTCGGGAGAACCTCCGGCAAACACAAATACAATCTCCCAATGCCCCTCGGTATAAATGGCAAATTCAAAATTGATGGATGCCGTAATACGGGTACTGTTGTAAAAGAGGCGGTCGTACGAGAACTTTACCGAAGCCATATCGCCATCTTCATTTGTATAATCGGTCACCATATTGCTAAGCGGTATGGGATAAGCTACTTTATAGCGAACATATTCATCGGTCATTTCCATATCAAAACCATGCACCAATGTATTCCAATCAGTATTCGAGAATCTAGAAGGATTAATGGGAGTATAATCAGCTTCCATGAAACGGAAAGTAAGCGTGTATTCCGTATCGGTATTATCATAATCGCGACGAAAATAAATCTGCACATCCTCTTCTTCGAGCAAGTTGAACGAACTTGAAGAGCCTTCGGCATAAAGATTGGTTACGGAAGTTGGGGTTACGTAATCATCTGTTATGAAACCTGTTTCCTCATCAGTAGTATTAGGTTCATAATCCATCTCACGAGTGGGAATCAACTGAAGGTCGGTATACACTTGATAGCCTCCGGAGTTTTCTGCTTTGACATCGAACACATATCCTTCGGCAGGCGCACACTTCACAAACGATGACAACGCATTAGCCCACATAACGAAATCGCCCGAATGCTCACGTACTTCAAACAAGGTACGATATTCGTAAGAACGCTTCTTCTCAATTTCCTCCAAAGTGGTCTCTGTACCCAAATAAGGTGTATTCCATACTCTAACCGGAAATACATCGGTCAACTCAGGAGCCTCACTGCCATCAGCAGCCTCAATGCGAGTGATGGTAAACGTGAGGGGCAATGTGGAATTACCCGGATTAAACACCTCTGAGAGTACAGTGTTGCGCCCCAACACAGGTTCGAATACTGTGGTTGAGAAGGTGGCATCTTTGTCAAAAGCATCCAAACTATCGGGCAAGAAATCGCTCACACAAGCCTGTCCTACAAAGGAGATGCCCACCAGACAACCTGGGATACCTGCATACCATATACGTTTATTCTTCATTTCCATAGTCTTTAAAGTTAATAGTCATTTCATTGAAACCAAACTCATGTTGAGGTGACACAATATGTACCACTCCATTTGTTGTCTCTACATCAGTCGTCATAGTACGACACGTAATCCATTCCGATTGCGACTTAGTACCATTCATCTCAATAAGGTTAAGCCACTTCGAACCCAGTTCAGAAGCTCCAGATGCATATCCACGATCAGCCTCCATACGCATAGTGTGTCCGTAAGCATATTCTCCCAGTTCAACGGCTCCATCTTCCTCCATAATGTAATCGGTAGTCACTGCTTCGGCAAACACATAGCGGCTCAGCAATGAGTCGAGTTGTGCACGATAATCATAGGTAGTGCTTACGTACATCGTATCTGCATAGGAAGTCCCGGCATCATTAATCACCGTATCGACCAAAGTGAATGCATCAATCAGAAAGTCATCCAAAACCAAGTCATCGCCCAAGTTATTACTATGCCGGTAGGCATTCAATGCAGTGAAAGCTAAATCGAAACAAGCATCAGGAACGGCAAACAGGGTGACATTGACTGAATCAGAGCTCAACAGTTTCTCCAAATAAGCATTCTGTCCAATCAGATAAAGAAGCGAATCAAAGGTAATGCCTGCACTGCTGAAATCCTCCTTCAGATAATCGAACACCGATCCATTATAGGTCTCGGTTGATACAACAGTATCTTCCGCCACCTCGTACTTGCTGCACGCCGCAGCCATGAAAACCCATGCGATGGCAGCGCACAAAGTAGATATCATCATTTTCTTCATACTATTCATACGATAAGATGTCTGTGTGTTAATTACTCCAATATTTATTCTGCGTAATGTTCGGATTGGCCTTGAGCACTGATTGTGCAATGGGCCAGTATTCTCCGCCCTCTTTGATAAATTGCAAGAAGTCGGAATCGTCCTGCAATAGCTTTTGCCGACGTATCAGGTCGTACCAACGCCATCCCTCTCCCATAAGTTCGCGCCGACGTTCGGCAAAGATGGCATCAATCAATTTATTCTTGTCCGAATCTAGGTCTTTCACATAGGACAATTGTGTAAGTCCGCGTTCGGAGCGCATCTCATTAAGGTCTAATAAGGCTTCCACAGCCCTGTTCTCCATCACCAAAGCCTCGGCTCTAAGCAATATCAGTTCTTCGATGCGTGTAAATACGAGTGTAGAGCCAAACACCGCATAGTCGTTGGTGTCGTCCGACCCATCCTGAACTACACAAATTTTCTTGAAAAGAGGCCGTGATGATGTCATGTCTACATACACATTGTTATATTGGACCGTAGTCGTATCGATACCGAAACGTTGGTCGCCGGTATCATCGAATGCCTTGAACAGCGTATCGGCAGTCACGTATATCTCCGGAGCGGTTTTCTGTACATAAGGGTCAGCCAATGTCCACTGTTCCAGATGCCCTTCTTGTGTGGTTTCACTCGAAGCGTCGAGGAAGTTGAAAGCGACCAAACGATTGGGAGCATAAGTAGTATTCGAGCCTAGGAAGAAGCCTGTTGACGACACCAAGACATCCACCGGCACTATCTTTCTAGCTTCGGTAATTCCGATTTCCGTATAATTCTCAAGTACGAAAGTAGCGTACGTCTCTGCATCCGAATAGTTACCCATCAGCATAGATACATGGGCCAGGATAGCCGCCACCGATAGCTTGTTGAGCAATACTCCTTGCCACTCTGAATCGTCCTCCTGATAATACAGATTATTATCGGTGCCAAACAGATAAGGAATATCATCCATCGCATTCACCAGCTCCTCCTTCACATAGGCCAGCACATCTTGCGCGTCGGTACGACCGGCCTCGGGGAAACTGCCGTCATCGTACGAGTAAGTAATGAGTGGTACATCCCCCCAAATGCGTACCATATAAAAATAGGCCAAAGCTCTGAGTGCATGTGCCTGTGCCAAGTCGTATTGCAGATTCAACTCAGAATAAGCCTGATCGTTCTCCACCACCTGCGACGCATTCTCCATAAAGACAGCAGCAGCATTTATCACGGCATAAAACCGTCGCCAGTCGGCCACCTCTTCTACAAGGCCGATGTTCAGACTAAGATTATTGTCTACGACGGCTTGCAGGTCGGCACGCTCTACCACAGTAAAGTCACCTCCACGCAGTTCGCCACACACCCAATGTGTGTTGTTGTCCGCTAAAGCGGCTCGCATCAAGCCATACACCCCCATTAAGGCGGCGCGTGTATCCTCCATGGTCTGCCACTGCTGTTCTTCGCTGGCAGCATGACGAGAATCAACGTCAAAGAAGTCGTTGCATCCCGAAGCCGAGAACAGCAGCGTCACGATTACCATCATCCGGAGACAGGCAATCTTCATGCTATGCAAACATTTGTTCATCATATCCATTCAATGTATTTAATTTTAAAGTTATTCTTATTTGGTTTCGTGTGGCTACCACTTTTGTATTGAGATCAGAAGCTATATCTTGCACCCAATGTAAAAGAGTACGGCATTCTCAACCCATATCCACGATAGTAACCATCTACATCCACCAATTCGGGATCGTCACCACTGAAGCCCGATATCGTCAGCAGGTTGTTGCCCGTCAGATACAGGTACAGCTGTTTTTGCTTTTTCCCCTTCCCTATGGGCATACGGTAGCCAAGGGTTACAGTGCGCAACTTGGCGTAGGACAAGCTTTCCATATATAAATCTTGGTCTTCCCGATAGGGATTTACCTCGCTCAACACGTTGTATCGCGGATAATCTAAAGGCAAATTGCCATTTTGCCAGAAATGTATTTCGTGAACAGCATCAAGAGAAGCCGTTCCTTCCAATACAGCAAAGTTGTATCGCTGATAAGCCCGATGATTCATAGCTTCATGCCCCCAAGCAAAGAACAAGTGTAAGGCAAGGTCCCAGCGTTTGTAGCTCAACGTAGTGCTAAACCCACCCGTCCAACGGGGAAGCGAATTTCCTTTCATCACCTTATCGGCATCGGTTATACGGTTGTCACCGTCTGCATCTACCCAAATGGGGTCTAAGGCCTGCAAACTCGTTCCGTTCACACTAAGCGGTTTTCCATCAATAACAGGTATCTCATCGGCTGTTTCATATCGTCCTTTGTTCAGCAGTACGTAAAACTGGTCAACCGACTTACCTACCTTCAGCAATCTGCCTTCTATCTCGGTTTCCTGTGCTCCACCGGGCAGAGCCTTCAACCGGTTTTGGTTATAAGCCAAATTCAAGGCAATGTTCCATTTCCATCCGGCACTCTGCATAACAGGCATGGCTTGCAATGTCAGTTCAAGACCTCTGTTTTCAATCTTCATGCCCTGCAACCATTGATAATCGTAACCAGTTTCGTGCATGATAGCCATAGGAACCATCAAGTCATTGTCAGTATTAATGTAGGCAGCCAGATTCCATGCCAAACGTCCCCCCCAAGCAGCACCGTCCAAACGCATCTCCAACTTGTCGGCATAAGGCCAACCGATGCCATAACCTATCCATCCGTAGGTATAAGGACGTGAAAGGGTGGCCCATCCGCTGTAAGAGGAAAGTAAAGGGGAAGTAGAGCCGAAGCCTATATTCTCGGTAGTATATTGCGCACCTTGCATATAGCGGTCGGAAGCCAACTCTCTGCCAATGCGTGCCCACGACAAAGCAAGGTTGAGCGCAGACAGATGTTTTGAATCTTTCAGCAACAAGGATTTCAGATTGAGCTCTATGCCGACTGCGGGTGTCAGCAGCCATCGGCTGTCGCTCTGCACGGCCGATGTGCCATCTTGACGAAAAATGACGTTGGCCTTCAGCAGATTCTTATATTGGTAATTGAGTGAAAAGGCCGATGACATCAGATGTATGGTCTCTTGGTCAAGATAGCGCAACATCTCATAATCGCCTCCGCTAGTGGTGGGCTTGTTGTCATCACTTCCATCGTATCCGCGAGAATAGTTATAGTGATAACGGTCTTGCTGAATGGTTCCACGCCAATCGGCAGCCAAACGGTGATAAGGTGAGCCCAACTGGAAATCGTAGCCTAAGCCGGCCTCACCGATGAAACGACGGTTGTAGCCTGAATAGTCGGAAGCATAACTAACCGACTCCATGAGAGTGGAAGGATAGAACACATGGCGAACATTGGTTTGATAATCAAACTTCACGCCTACATTTGCCCTAAGATTATGCCATACATAATCCAACTGCAAAGCACCGTTAATGGCAGCATTATTATTTTCGTCATCAACCGACTCAAGCAACTTCAGATAGTTACTATAAGCCTTTTCTGTCGGGCCGATAGGTGTTACGAGTTCGGACATGTATGCTATCTCGGCATAACGGTCGCGCATATTCGAATTACGATTGCGCGTTGCCTTAGTAGCCTGAATCATGGTGCTGACTGTCATTCCCCGGAAGGGTAACAAGTTAAGGTAGAAACCCAAGTTGTATTTATTGTAACCTGTATCATCGGCCACACCCGCATTGGTAGAGGTTCCGACTGTGAAAAGATAGTTAGCAGTACGTCCACCACTACCTATCGAAAGGTTAACGTTGTATTGAGCCGCACTTTGATAATAGTTGTTGGCCCATGTAGGCTGGCCAAAGAAATACTCATCGTTCCGGTCTGTCAACCATTGAGGCAAGTAATTGTCAAGGTCATCGGCACTCACCGTAGGATAGAAGTCGGCACGGAAAGCACGTTCGCTGGCAGCATTGGTCATATCTACACGATTCATAGGCGTTACAAACGACAGACCTGCATCCAATGTCACGTGTTTGCCTCCGTAAAAGCCTTCTTTCGTAACAATCCAGATGGCTCCATTGGCAGCCGTAGGTCCCAGCAAAGCCAACTTCACGGGGTCTTTGATAACCTCCATGCTCACAATGTTGTTGAGATGCAAACCTGCAAAAAGATTGGTTGCAGTGCCTAATGGGTTGACGTCGGAGCTTTGGATAACAGCCGAATAGTTTCGGTCTTGCGCCACCGGTACACCATTAATATAAACGGCCGGCTGTGCACCATTGATATCGTTCTTACTGAACAAGGGAACCGAAGTCCCCCTAATCAGCATACTTTGTAACGAACCGGGTTCGCCATTCGGCTCCTGCACATATACACCGGCCATCTGTCCCTTGAGCCATTGCTGCAACGAGATGAACGATGTCTTTTTCAGTTGGTCCACATCAATTGTGTCGAGTACCTGCACAGGAAAATGAATGCGGCGCACTTCGTTCTGAAAAGTCCACTTCAATAAGTCGGGTTGTTCGCCATCTTGATTCATTTCCTGCATCATTATGTCTTGGTCGGTCAGCCGTGGCCGACTGCCATTTTCCTTGGTCTGCCCCTTTACTGATACAGAAAACAACAAGAAGCAGCAGGCAAGCAGCTTCCATGCAGCGGATGTAGTGGATAGACCCAAACAAAGGATTTGAAAATTGATCATATTCTTCATGATATGATTTATTTATGGTTAATGAATGATTTTTTTCTTCGTTTACGATTGCAAAGATGAAAGGAAATACCAAGTTAAAGGTTCTGAAATAACTCATACAAGTCGCTTAATCGTTCAAAATAAGCCTAGGTTCAGGAATCATTCATTGAGGTTTGGAAATCGTTCACCACCACTAACTGAACGATTTAGGGATACAGAAAAGAAATATGCACCGAACTAGGAGTTAAAAGCCAATGCATCCATTTTGAATTTCAAATTTTGAATTGCCCCATCCGCGTCCATAAAATGCCTTTTTGAAAGCTTTATTTAGTTTTCAGACAAGCTTGGCCACAAAGCTGTCTATTCTTTTTTACTATTTAACAACGGATTTTCAACATTTATGACTTACTGATTATCAATACGCAAGGAGAGGGATTGATTCAGTCCTATACTTAACCCAATCAGTCCCATACTGAATAGGGTTCAATATGGGACTGATTGGGGCTTTCTCGATAAGATGTATCGAATATTTACTCCTTGTTCTATTTAGGAAGCAAAGCAAAGTGAGTTTATGAGTTCTCGGACGGCCTCCCCCAATTTATGCTTGCTTCTGAAAATCTTTGGGTGATATACCAAACTGCTCTTTAAAACAAGTGGAGAAATATTTCGGATTAGAGAAACCGCAAGCAAATGCTGTATCCATAATCGAGCCACCTTCTTTTAATAGTTTGTGGGCATGTTTTAAACGGAGATTTCGGATAAGCTCCACAGGCGAAAGATTTGTCACAGACTTAATTTTTCTGTAAAGGGTAGATTTAGACATACATAGATTGTCCGCAAGCTCATTGACATCGAGTTCGCTGTTATCCAAGTTGTCGTTGATATATGCAACAACCTTATCCATAAAGTTACGGTCGATATTGGATAATTCAAGTTTTTCGGGTTCGGCCTTCTCGGCTGCTTGAAACTCCTCTTGGCGCACACGTTTCTGCACGAGGAAGCTCTCGACACGAGCCTCCAGCACTTTCAACTCGAATGGTTTGGCTATATACCCATCGGCACCGGCCTTATAGCACTCTACCCTATCGTCAGCACTGCTGCGAGCCGTAAGAAGAATAACAGGGATATGGCTGACTTTTATGTCTGCCTTCAAATGGCGACAAAGCTCCAGCCCGTCCATTTCGGGCATCATCACATCACTAATGATGATATCGACTTCTGTTTTCTCCAGCACCGCCAAGGCCTCTATTCCGTTATGCGCAATGAGCACCTGACGATGACGCGAAAAGATATGGAACATGAGGTCGAGCAATTCCTCGTTATCCTCTACTATCAGCATACAACGATTATCGGTAGGGGATGTAAATTCATTGCTTTCGGCTATAAGCTTCCCTTCTTGTGGCTCTACATTGACTGCCTCCAGCTCCAATCGCTTCATACCGGCCATTTGTTCGGCCGAAACCAATTCGTCGGGCGCATAACTGTCCTTATCAATGGGCAATACAATGGTAAACTTGGTACCTACCCCTACTTCACTCTGCACGGCAATGGTCGCATGATGCAAATCGAGCAATTCTTTGACCAAAGACAGTCCTATTCCATTCGATTCTGCCATACTCTCATTTTCCTTCAGTGTGAAGAATCGGTCGAATATGTTAGCCAAGTGTTCTTTAGGGATGCCTTGACCGGTATCGCTCACAACAATGGTGGCGTATGTATGTCCGTCTTCTTGCTTCTGCGAGAGAGCAAGAGTTACTTTTCCGCCTTCCTCTGTATACTTATAAGCATTAGAAAGTAGATTGAACACAATCTTCTCCAGCTTATCAGCATCGAAATAAGCCGGCAATTGAAGCTCACTATTGTTGAATTCAAATAAAATCTGTTTCTTCCCCATAAGAGGCTCGAAGTTGGCACTGCAAAGTTCGTATAAGAAAGAAGACAAGTCGCCCAAAGATATCTTCAGCTCCATCTTTCCATTCTCTATCTTACGAAAATCCAATACCTGCTGTATGAGCCGTTTCAACCTACCAAGATTGGAACGCATCCTTTCCAATTGAGGAATGTGGTTATGATAGGTGATTTCCACATCGTCTATCAGGCAGGAAACAATTGTAATAGGTGTAAGAAAATCGTGCGAAACATTGGTAAAGTAGCGCAACTTGGCCTGGGTCAGTTCCTCTGACTTTTCTTTTTCGATTTGGGCTATCCGCAATTCGCTCCGCAACTCCATACGCATCTTCACCCAACGGTAAACGAGGTAAAGTACACCGATAAATATACATATATATAAGGTATAAGCCCACCAAGTTTCGTAGAAAGCGGGCTTCTTCAGAATCGTATATCTAACAATCCTGCCGCTCCAAAGTCCGTTTTCATCGGTAGCCTTCAATTCGAGTGTATGCTTCCCTTTGGGCAGACTATTATAGTAGGCAAACTGCCTTTCACCATTGGTGTACACCCAATCTTCGTCTATGCCCTTGATGCGATAGGCATAGAGCACTTTATCCGGGTAGCTATAATTGCGGGCGGAAATATCAAACTCAATGTTATGGGCATCTGCCCCTAAAGTCAAAGTAAACCTATCGGCATCCAAAGTGTAATCTTCATCGGGTAGCGAACCTGTGAGAATAGACACCCCGTTTATTTTTACATCTGTGACAAAGGTGCGTACAACTCCAGCATTCTCGTTAACACTAGGATTGTTGAACACCTGCACAATACCCCGGTTTCCACCAAAGAAGATAAAATCATCTCCTCCATACCAACAGGCATTTCTAGCAAACGAATTGACGATGACATCCTTGCCTGCATTATATATCATTTTGCCTTTGTTGCGAGGATTGTATTCGATGATACACTTATTAGTACCTACCCATATATGCCCAATGCTATCAGTCACCAAATGCAATATTCCTTCGTTGATAATACCTTTAGAATTTTTAGTAGCATTCCTGATGTGAAGTCCGTCGGTATAGCATATAATGACGTCTCCTTCCTTGGATCCCATCCAAATGCGCTTTTCTACCGTATCCGAACAAATGGTTTCGATATCGTTGCTAGGCAATTGGCTGTTTTCTTTATGGAGATGTTTCAGTTCGGAGGCCGACCATTGCCCGTTCGCATCACAATGGGGAGTAAAACAATAGACACCATTGGTAGTAGTGCTTATCCAAATATCTCCTTTATCATCAGCCGTGATATCGGACATATTATGGATACCCACGGATATGTTCTGCAAGCTATCGCTCGACGCGGGCTTTAACACTAAGCCTGCCGTAGTGGCTATCCAGATATTACCTCGCTTATCATCGTATATACTTACTGGATTTCCGGCTTTGACAGCATCTAAATTATACTCTTTTAGCAAAGAGAGACTCCTGTCCCTATTTTTCTTGACAACGTATATGCGACGGGCATACTCAGGAGCCAACCATACCCCGTCAGGATCGGCCGAAACAGAACCAATAAAAACGAGATTGACGAGTCCAGACAAACCTGCCAATGAAGGGAATTCCTTATAATGCCTCACCGTTTCATTCTGTGGGGAATAGATTCCCAATCCCCTACGATTCTGACTGAACCATAAGTCGCCATCAGTATCACGGTAAATAGCATTGATGTTGGTGGTCAGTCCGGTAGTCTGTTTTATTACTGTCAGTGGATAGTTTCTTACAACCGGATTGTCGAGATTAATAATATAGGCACTTTCG
>JAUNJD010000126.1 GCA_030523205.1 Bacteroides sp. | reverse complement strand
TCTTAATTCTTCATTCTTAATTTAAAAAGAATTTTTATGCGTATCTTAATACTCGGAGCCGGCAAGATGGGCTCCTTCTTTACAGACGTTTTGAGTTTTCAGCACGAGACGGCCGTGTACGACGTCAACCCGCATCAGTTGCGCTTCGTCTATAACACGTACCGCTTCACTACGCTGGAAGAAATCAAGGAGTTCGAGCCGGAACTGGTCATCAATGCCGCCACGGTGAAGTACACGCTGGAGGCCTTCCATCAGGTGCTGCCCATGCTGCCCAAGGACTGCATCCTCAGCGACATTGCTTCCGTAAAGACCGGACTGAAGAAGTTCTACGAGGAGAGTGGCTTCCGCTACGTGTCCACGCACCCCATGTTTGGCCCCACGTTTGCCAGCCTCAGCAACCTGAACACCGAGAACGCCATCATCATCAGCGAAGGCGACCACTTGGGCAAGATATTCTTCAAGGACCTCTACCAGACGCTGCAACTGAACATCTTCGAATACACCTTCGACGAACACGACGAGACGGTGGCTTACTCGCTCTCCATCCCGTTCGTATCGACCTTGGTGTTCACCGCCGTCATGAAGCATCAGGATGCACCGGGCACCACCTTCAAGAAGCACATGGCCATTGCCCGCGGTCTGCTGAGCGAGGACGATTTCCTCTTGCAGGAAATCCTCTTCAACCCCCGCACACCCGCACAGGTGGAGAACATCCGCCTGGAGCTGAAGAAGCTGCTCGAAATCATCAGCGGAAAGGATGCCGACGCACTGAAAAAGTATCTGGTGCAGGCCAGGGAGAAAATAAAATAAGAAGCGGAAACCACCCCCACACATGGAACTACCTGCATCCTTTGCCTCATACACCCGCCAGTTCATGGGCGACGAAGAGTACAACCTGCTGGCTGCTGCCTTGACGGATGGCGAACAACCTGTCAGCATCCGGCTGAACGGGAAGTATGCCGCCGCTGCCCCGCCCGACGAATCTGTCCGCAGCATCGGGCGCGAGCAGTGGCGGCAAGTGCCGTGGGCGGCGAGTGGCTTTTACCTGCCAGGCCGACCTACGTTTACCTTCGACCCCCTGTTTCATGCCGGCTGTTACTACGTGCAGGAGGCAGCCTCCATGTTCGTGGAGCAAGCCTTGCGCCGCTATGTGGGCGATGAGGCGGTGGTGATGCTCGACCTCTGCGCCGCGCCCGGAGGCAAATCCACCCACGCCCGCAACGTGCTGCCCGAAGGCAGTCTGCTGGTGGCCAACGAGGTCATCCGCAACCGTTCGCAGGTGCTGGCGGAAAACCTGACGAAGTGGGGGCATCCCGGCGTGGTAGTGAGCAACAACGACCCCGCCGACTTTGCCCCGCTGACCGCCTTCTTCGACATGATACTGACCGACGTGCCCTGCTCCGGCGAAGGTATGTTTCGCAAAGACCCTGTAGCCGTGAGCGAATGGAGCACGGAAAATGTAGCTGTCTGCTGGCAACGCCAACGCCGCATACTGGCCGATATCTGGCCTTCGCTCAAGCCCGGCGGACTACTGATATACAGCACCTGCACCTACAACACGAAGGAGAACGAGGAAAACGTCTGCTGGATATGTCGCGAACTGGGTGCCGAGGCATTGCGGCTCGATGCCCCCGACGAATGGCGCATCACGGGCAATCTGCTGGCCGATGAGCACTTCCCCGTCTATCGCTTCCTGCCCCACCGGACGAGTGGCGAAGGCTTCTTCATGGCCGTGCTGAGGAAGAACGATGAGGAGAACGCAGAGAGTATGGATTGGAACACAGAGACGCGGAGGCACAGAGATGCACCGAAGGACAAGAAAGGGAAAGGACAGAAAAGCTCGGAGACCGAGCGTCAGAAGCAGCAGCTAATAGACAAGCTGAAGGGCGAACAGTGGCTGACGAACGCAGACAGCTACGAATTCATGCAGGAAGGTGGAACAGTCTCCGCCTTTCCCCGTGTGTATGTACCTCGGTTGGCAGCCTTGCGGTCGGTTCTCCGCATCCTGCAAGCGGGAGTAGAAGTGGCCGAGCAGAAGGGCAAGGACTGGGTGCCCGCCCACGCGCTGGCCATGAGCACAGCCCTGAATGCCGATGCCTTCCCGCGAGCCGCAGTGAGCTACGAGCAAGCTATAGCCTATCTGCGGAAGGAAGTCGTCTGCCTGTCGCAAGATGCTCCGCGCGGCGTGGTGCTGCTCACCTACCGGCAAGTGCCCATCGGCTTCGTGAAGAACGTGGGCAACCGAGCCAACAACCTCTATCCGCCGGAGTGGCGCATACGTAGCGGCTATATGCCTGAAGAGGTGCTGACGCTGTAAACCGACAAAAGAACCCCATGCATGGGTGGCAAAGTAGGTATTCCTTCTCCATGTTAAACACAAGGGAGAGGAGATGCTTCGACTATGCTCAGGATGGCGGAGTGTTCCCTTACACTGTCATCAGATAATTCTTGAAATCTGCAAAGTCCTTCGTCATCGGCAGGCTCTGCTTTTCGCCACGCATAAAGGCTTGCAGTTTCTCGGGAATAGATACCGGCTCACCGATAATCTTCTCCACCGTATCCTTGAATTTGGCGGGATGGGCCGTTTCGAGGAAGATACCTACTTCGCCCGGACGCAAGCCTTCAGCCAAGGCACGGAAACCACAAGCACCGTGTGGGTCGAGCAAATAGTGCTCTTCCTTCCATACTTGCTGCATGGTTTCGGCTATCTGCTCGTTGGTATAAGTAGCACCGCTGATTTCGGCAGAGATGGCGGCATGACTGCCTCCGTAGAGGTCGAGCACACGGGCAAAGTTGCTGGGGTCGCCCACATCCATGGCGTTGGCTATGGTGGCTACGCTGGGACGCGGAGAGTAAACGCCGGTCTGCAAGTATTGATAGAAGATGTCGTTGCGGTTGTTGGCAGCGATGAAGCGGCTGACGGGCAAGCCCATGTGCTTGCCGAAGAGGCCGGCGGTGATGTTGCCGAAGTTGCCGCTCGGCACGCAGATGACGGGAGAGGATATGCCCAACTTCTTCAGCTGTGCGTAGGCATAGAAGTAGTAGAATGCCTGTGGCAAGAAGCGGGCCACATTGATGGAGTTGGCGCTTGTCAGTTGCAGGTGCTCGTTCAGCTCCTTGTCCATGAAGGCGGACTTCACCAAGGCTTGGCAATCGTCGAACGTACCATCTACTTCGAGAGCGGTGATGTTCTGTCCCAGCGTAGTGAATTGCTTCTCCTGTATTTCGCTGACCTTACCCTTGGGATAGAGCACATAGACGTGGATGCCCTCCACACCCAAGAAACCGTTAGCTACGGCACTACCCGTATCGCCGGAAGTGGCTACCAACACATTCACCTGCTTCTTGCCCTCCTTCTTGATGAAGTAGCCCAAGAGACGAGCCATGAAACGTCCGCCCACATCCTTGAAGGCCAATGTCGGACCGTGGAATAACTCCAACGAGTAGATATTTTCTGTCACCTTCACCAAAGGCACGTCGAAGCTCAATGTATCGTATACAATCTGTTTCAGCGTATCAGCTGGAACGTCTTCGCCAAAGAAGGCATCGGCCACCTGATAGGCAATCTCCTGAAAGCTCAGCGTGTCGATGCGGTCATAGAAATCTTGCGGCAGCGGCTTGATGGTGCGAGGCATGAAAAGTCCCTTGTCCGCAGCAAGTCCTTTTACAACGGCTTCCTCCAGCGTAGCTTCAGGAGCCTGTCGGTTTGTACTGTAATATTTCATTGTGAGTTTTTTTATTTGAACACAGAGGCACAGAGACACAGAGATTTTTCTTTTTTGAGAGGCGATTGCATCGCTGAGAAAGCACAGAGGAGAAATCGGTGCGGATACGTCTCTGTGAACTCTCTGTTACCTCTCCTTGCAACGTAGTCGCCATTTCTTCTCTGTGTCTCCGTGTCTCTGTGTTCATCTATTCATAAATGCATTAATAAATTCGTCTTCCTTCAGCAAGCCATACGAGCCGCTGCAAGCAGCCACTTCATCGAACGTCTGCACTTCGTCCGGCTCGATGCCGGGATACCAAATGAGGAAGGGGATAGGCTCGTTGGTATGCGTACGCAGTTCGCAAGGCGTGGGATGGTCGGGCAGCACGGCGATGGCCACCGGTTCGTCCCAATCCTTCACCGCCTCGTAGATAGGACCTACAGCGCGGCTATCCAAGTTCTCGATGGTCTGAATCTTCAAGGGTACGTTGCCTTCGTGTCCGGCTTCATCGCTGGCCTCGATATGTAGATAGACGAAATCATCCGTTTTCAAGGCTTCGAGGGCGGCGGCTACCTTGTTCTCATAATTGGTATCGAACAATCCGGTAGCTCCTTCCACAGTCAAACGGCGTAATCCGGCGTAGTAGCCGATGCCGTTGATAAGGTCCACAGCAGAGATGACCGCACCACGCTTCACCTGCGGGAACTTGTCGGACAGGCGCTCCATCTGCGGACGATAGCCGGGGCTCCACGGCCAAATGCTATTGGCAGGGTCTTTACCGGTAGCCATACGTTTTTGATTGATGGGATGGTCCTTCAGCAACTCCTGCGAGCGGAGGATGAGGTCGTTTATCAAGTCGGCCGTTTGCGTGGGAGTCAGCTCGGCACCGCCTTCGGGGGTGGTGATGTGCTCCGTGCCCGGCTCGGGCTTTACCAACAAGGGGCGGTAAGGCTTCAGGGGGACATCGTGCGGCGGCGTGCAGGCAATGCGCTTGTCGCCTCCCTTGATGACGAGCAAATGACGGTATTGCACACCGGTGTAGAAGCGCACGCGGTCACTGCCCAACTTCTCTTCCAAGAACTTCACCAATACGTCGGCCTCCTCCGTAGAGATGTGTCCGGCGGAATGGTTCTTTATCAAGTCGTTCTCTATGCAAATCACGTTGCAGCGCATGGCCATCTCGCCCGGCTTCAAATCTACACCGATGCTGGCGGCTTCCAGCGGTCCACGGCCTTCATAGACTTTCGGCAAGTCGTAGCCTAATACCGACATATTGGCCACTTCGCTGCCCGGATGGAATCCGTCGGCTACGGTCTTCAGCCGTCCCGTGCGTCCTGTGCGGGCCAGCAAATCCATGTACGGCGTGTGAGACGCTTGCAACAGGGTTTTATCGCCCAAGGCTTTGACAGGCCAATCGGCCATGCCATCGCCCAGTATGATGATATGTTTCATAAGTTTTAAGTTTTTGAGTTTTTAAGTTAGTTGACGAGTTGACAAGTTAACGAGGCCACGAGGACCTGTCTTGTCTCCTTGTTAACTTGTTCCCTTGTCAACTTTCACTCCTTATATTACACATTCGCAATGCTCATAATATCCGCGAAGACACCCGCAGCCGTTACGCCTGCACCTGCACCATAGCCTTGTATCATCATCGGATATTCCTTGTAGCGTTCGGTAGTCAGCAAGATGATGTTGTTGCTGCCTTCCAAACCGTAGAAAGGATGGTAGGAGCTGACTTCCTGCAAGCCGACAGATGCCTTGCCGTCCTCCAGCTTGGCCACAAAACGCCAATGCTTGTTCTCGGCTTCCAGCACCTTGCGGCGGGCTTCAAAGTCGGCATCAAGGCTGGGCACCTTCTTCCAGAAGTCATCCAACGAGCCTTCGAAGAAGTCATCGGGCACAAACAAGTGTTTCTCTACATCGCTCTGTTCCAAGCGATAGCCGGCTTCACGTGCCAGAATCACCAGCTTGCGGATAACATCCTTTCCACTGAGGTCGATGCGTGGGTCGGGCTCAGAGTAGCGTTCTTCCTGCGCCATTTTGATGGTCTTGCTGAAAGGTACGTCGGCGCTGATTTTATTGAAGATATAGTTCAGCGTACCGCTCAATATGGCTTCAATCTTCAGTATCTTATCGCCACTGTGAATCAGGTCGTTGATGGTGTTGATGATGGGCAGACCGGCACCTACGTTGGTCTCAAACAAATACTTCACACCACGCTGACGGGCTATCTGCTTCAGTTCGCGGTAATTCTCGTATTCCGAGGAAGCGGCTATCTTGTTGGCGGCCACTACCGAAACGTTGTGCAGCAACAGGTCTTTGTAGAGTGATGCTACACCGGCACTGGCGGTACAATCTACAAATACGGAGTTGAAGATGTTCATGCCAATAATCTCGTTGCGCAAGGTGTCGAGCGAGCTTTCTTTTCCGTTCTTGGCCAGCTCTTCACGATAGTTGCCCAAGTCGAAACCGTCGCGGCTGAACATGGCTTTCGAAGCATCGGCAATGCCCACTACGTTCAACTGAAGTCCGTTCTCTTGCATCAGCTTCTGGCGTTGGCTGTGAATCTGCTCTATCAGGCTGCCGCCTACCGTACCAATACCGCAGATGAAGAGGTTCAGCACCTGATACTCGGACAAGAAGAACGAATCGTGGATAACGTTCAGCGACTTGCGCAGCGACTTGCTGTCTACTACAAACGAAATGTTCGTTTCCGAAGCACCTTGTGCACAAGCTATCACGTTGATACCGTTGCGGCCCAGCGTACCAAACAGCTTACCGGCGATGCCCGGCGTATGCTTCATGTTTTCGCCTACGATGGCCACGGTAGCCAAGTCTTTCTCGGCCTGTATGGGGGAGATTTCGCCCATTTCTATTTCCTTGAAGAACTCTTCGTTCAGCACCTCGCAAGCCAAATCAGCATCGGCATTGCGCACACCGATGGACGTAGAATTCTCGGAAGAAGCCTGCGAAACGAGGAATACACTGATACCATTCTTGGCCAAGGCCTTGAATATACGGTAGTTGACACCGATGACACCCACCATACCGAGACCTTGCACTGTTATCAGGCTGGTGTCGTTGATGGAAGAAATGCCCTTGATGGCTTTGCTCAGAGGGTCGGACACCACTTGCTTGATGACGGTACCGGCACCTTCGGGATTGAAGGTATTCTTTATTAAAATAGGTATGTTCTTGTGGCATACCGGATAGATGGTAGGCGGATAAACCACCTTGGCACCGAAGTTGCAAAGCTCCGTGGCTTCCACGTAGCTCAGTTCGTTGATGGTGTAGGCGGTGGAGATGACGCGCGGGTCGGCCGTCATAAAACCATCCACGTCGGTCCATATCTCAAGACTGTCGGCATCGAGGGCAGCGGCAATGATAGAGGCTGTATAGTCGGAACCACCACGGCCGAGGTTGGTTACTTCACCCGTAGTCTTGTCGGTGGAGATAAAGCCCGGCACCAATGCACGGCGAGGCACGGTGGCAAATGTTTCGCGTACTAGCGTATTGGTCAGCTCAGTATCCAGCACGTGCTTGGAATGTTTCTTTTCGGTTTTGATGAAGAGGCGGGAGTCGAACCACTCGGCACCTGTCAGTTGTGCGGCAATAATGGAAGAAAGGCGTTCGCCATAGCTTACGATGGTGTCGGATGTCTTTTGTGAAAGGTCTTTTATCAGGTAGATGCCTTGGAAGATGTCTTTCAGTTCGTTCAGCAATTCGCCCACCTGACGCTGCAACAGCACTTGCTCTTCGCCTTGGGGAATCACCTCCTTTATCATTTCTACGTGCCGATAGACAATCTCGCGGAATTCATTTTCGTAAGAAGCATCGCCCGAGGCTGCCATCTTCGAGGTATGAATCAGCTTGTCGGTAATGCCGCCCAGGGCAGACACCACTACTATCACCGGTTCGTCAACTGCTTCTACTATTCTCTTAACATTTAAAATACTTTTTGGGGAACCTACGGACGTTCCACCGAATTTTATTACTTTCATTATGTTGTTGTTTGATTTTTAACTTTTTTGAACTGTCAGAAGTATGACGTTCCCGACTGGCAAGGACACGCAAACAGTGCATACGTACGCCTGCCGTACTGACTAGCCCCGACACAGGAACCCCGTCCACTTCTATAAATAAAACCGTCTGAAAAATAGTGTAACACGTAGAAACACAAAATACTATCCCTAACCCCTAAGGGTTGTGGTCCACAAGCATGTGACTGTATGTTGATAGCACTTGTTCATAAGCTCTCGTTTCTATCTTAGTCTGAAAAGTGTTGCAAAAGTAAGAATAAAAATATTCAATCTATCACATTTTGCGATATTTTTCCGATAAAAGTGCAGAAAGGAGGTCGAAATGCAGGAAATAGTCCTGCGGGAGACGTTTTTTATAAGGATTCGGATGGGAATAAACAAATAAACATCCATAAATTAGGCGAGATTCTGATAAATAACTATTTTTGCAGAAAAAGGCAAATATATGAATACCGCAGAAGTAAAAAGCATCAAATTGACTATTCCCTTATCCGATTGGTCTTTTTTCAAAGACTTGGCAAAAGTCAGAGGATGGAAAACAACCGAGAGCACATCCCGCTTGTCTGGTTTAGACAAAGCTATTGAAGATGTGAAGGAAGGACGTGTATATCATGCAAAAGATGCCGATGACCTTATCAAACAGATACTTGAAGATTGAGCCTATGTATGAGATTCGATACACTAACCAATTCAAACGTTCATTAAAGAAGTGCATCAAACGAGGGCTTGACATACATATATTACAAACAGCATTAAATATACTTCAGCAAGAAGGCGAACTGCCTAACCAATATCGTCCTCATAAATTATCGGGTAAATATTATCCCTATTGGGAATGTCATCTTCAGCCGGATTGGCTATTGATTTGGGATCAAAATGATAAAGAATTAACTTTGATGTTCATGGATACTGGTACTCATGCCGATTTATTCAAATAAGCGTCAATAACCTTAATATAAGGAAAACTCTCATGGCCAAAGAAAAAACCGTTTATGTTTGCAGCAATTGCGGGCAAGATTCGCCTAAATGGATAGGTAAATGCCCGTCGTGCGGGGCATGGAACACGTATGTGGAGGAAATCGTGCGCAAAGAGCCGACAAACAAACGTCCGACATCGGGTATAGAGACCACCAAGGCAAGGCCTATTACCCTGAGCGAAATCGAAGCCGACGACGAACCGCGCATCGATATGCACGATGCCGAACTGAACCGTGTGCTGGGTGGCGGACTTGTACAAGGGTCGCTGGTGCTGATAGGCGGAGAGCCGGGCATAGGCAAATCGACCCTCGTGTTGCAAACCGTGTTGCGGATGCCCGAAAAGCGCATACTCTACATCTCGGGGGAGGAGAGTGCCCGTCAGTTGAAATTGCGTGCCGACCGTCTTAGCAACACCTCAGCCGACTGTCTCATTGTCTGCGAAACTTCCCTGGAGCAAATCTATGTACACATCAAGAATACCCGCCCCGACATCGTCATCATCGACTCCATACAAACCATTTCCACCGAAACACTGGAATCGTCGCCCGGTAGCATCGCCCAAGTACGCGAATGTTCCGCTTCTATCCTGCGTTTCGCCAAGGAGACGCATACGGCTGTCATCCTCATCGGCCACATCAATAAGGAAGGCAGCATTGCCGGACCGAAGATTCTGGAGCACATTGTGGACACCGTGCTGCAATTCGAAGGCGACCAGCACTATATGTACCGCATCCTGCGTAGCATCAAGAACCGTTTTGGCAGCACCGCCGAGCTGGGCATTTACGAAATGCGGCAAGACGGTCTGCGCCAAGTGAGCAATCCCTCCGAACTCCTGCTGAACCAAGACCACGAAGGCATGAGCGGTGTGGCCATCGCCTCGGCCATCGAAGGCATACGCCCCTTCTTAATTGAAACGCAAGCCTTGGTAAGCAGTGCTGTCTATGGCAATCCGCAACGTTCGGCCACCGGCTTCGACATACGCCGCATGAATATGCTATTGGCCGTACTTGAAAAGCGTGTTGGCTTCAAGCTAGCACAGAAGGACGTTTTCCTCAACATAGCCGGCGGTCTGAAAGTGAACGACCCCGCTATTGACCTAGCTGTCATCAGTGCCATACTCAGCAGCAACATGGATACGGGCATCGAATCGGAAGTCTGCATGGCGGGCGAGATTGGCCTCTCCGGTGAGATTCGTCCGGTGAACCGCATCGAGCAACGCATCGGCGAAGCCGAGAAACTGGGCTTCAAGCGGTTTGTTCTGCCAAAATACAATATGCAAGGGCTGAACATGCAGAAGATAAAAATAGAGCTGGTGCCGGTAAGGAAGGTAGAAGAAGCCTTCCGCGCCCTATTCGGTTGAACCGCTAAAAAGGGGAAACAGAATCGTTCTCTTGCATCTTTTACCGGCACTCCTCTTTCTTTCTACAGCCTACTCTTATAAATTCGTGCCATAGCCTTCTGATACTGATTCTCTAGTTGAAGCAGGTTCTCCTTGCTCTGATATACCACGGAGGCTTCCACAAAATATTCTATCAGACTGATTTGTCCTCCTACGAGGGCTTGCTTCAGTAGGCTGAGGTCTTGTTGGCGGTCGAAGGCCTGTTCGTACTCTTGCATGGAGGCGTGCAGGTTGCTGGCTTCCTCGTACAGTTGCCATAGGGCGGCACCGGCTTGCATCGTGGCGCTTTCCTTTTGGTAGTCGATGCTGAGGGCTTGGCTCTTGGCTATCTTTACCTTGTTACGGTTCTCGAAGATGGGGATGGAGAAGCCTACGACAACACCGTTCAGCGGATGACCCGATTCGGTGTTGCGACGGTAGCCCAATTCGAGCCGTGGCAACCAACCTTGCTTGCTGGCGGAGATTTGCTTGCGGGCGGCATCGCTCTCGTTGCTGAGCGATTGCAAAGTGGGGTCTTCGGCCAACAGCTGGGCACACTCGCTACTGAAGTCGGTGGGCAGAGGCACGGCGGGATAGTCTGTCAGACCGGGGATGGTGACGCCGTAGGTGTCGTAGCCGGGTAGGGCACGCCCCGGTGCCAACGACTTGTTGCCGTTCAGCGCACTGAGTTCCTTCAGCTTGTTGTTGAGGTTGGTGCGGTTCATGCGTACCTCGGTGCGTATGTTCAGCAGTTCTAGGTTGATTTTGTTGGTCTCCAGAATGTTGGCATCGCCCGTCTTCAGCCGTTGGGCGTAGAGGTCGGCCAGCTCTTCGGCGTTCTTCTGCCGTTGGTCTAGCAATGCCTGCTGTTGGTTCAGCAGGATGATGTCCAGACAGATTTCCTTGGCTTGCAACAGTAGCTGCTGACGGAAGGCGGCGGCTTGTGCGTCGAGCGCACCGATCTTGAAGCGGTTCAGCTTGCCGCGCGTGGCGTAGAGGGTGGGGAAGTCGAAGCTCTGCGAGACAATTAGTTCGCCTTCGGTTATGTTGCTGTCGGACGAATCCCAAAGGTGAGAGTAGGACACGGTGGGGTCGGGCAGGTTGTTGTTTACTTTGCTTTCCAGCTTCTGGGACGAAACCAGCTGTGCATTGGCTTGCAGCTCCTTGTTGTTGGCTTCTATCTGTCGCAGGATGGAGCTGATGGCATCTTCCCCGCCTTCGGCCCACGAGAGGCAGAGGGGGAGAACGCAGATGATGAGGGTGGTGAGGAATATTCTCATAATTTTGAATTTTAAATTGTGTTAAGAGGAGTTGTCGAAGCGAA
>JAUNJD010000125.1 GCA_030523205.1 Bacteroides sp. | reverse complement strand
GGCATATATCGGGTGCCGGGAGGAGAATTCTACCTGAACCGTTGCGCCACCCTGCTGAATATGTACCTGATGGCCACGTATGGCGAAGGTCAGTATGTGGAGGGGTATCACAACCTGCAAATATACCTGAACCACAAACTGATAGAAGAGAAACAGCTAAACCTGGGCGATATTCAGGAAAGGGCTGCACAGTTCTTGGTGCAGTTCAGCGGCGTGAACGAAGTGTACTCCGCCCAACGGCTGCTGCTGGGACAGTGGTCGCCCCAGATAGAACGCATACGCAACGGATATCACCGCAAGCGTTCGGGCGACCTGATGATTGAAGTGCTGCCCGGCTGGACGGTGATGCAGGAAAACAACAACAGCAACCGCGTGGTACGGGCTGCCGCTGTGCCGGCTCCCCTCATCCTGATGGGCAGCGGCATCAAGGCGGAAACCATCCGCATACCCGTCAGCATGGATCGCGTGGCCCCCACCCTAAGCAGTGTGATGCGCATACGCGCGCCTAATGCGTGCACGGCTTCTGCCATAGACTTTTGATTAAGATGATAAGATGGTGGGATGATAAGATGATAAGATTAAATGGACTAATAATAATAAAATAATAAAAATAACAATATATAAAAATGGGATTCAATGAATTTTTAAGCTCTATCTTCGGGAATAAGTCCACGCGCGACATGAAGGAAATTCAGCCGTGGGTGAACAAAATAAAGCAGGCTTATCCGGAAGTAGCCAAGCTAGACAATGATGCCTTGCGTGCCAAGACGGAAGAACTGAAGGCATACATCCGCAACTCGGCTGCCGAACAGCATGCCAAAGTGAACGAGCTGAAAGCCAGCGTGGAAGCTACCGAACTGGAGAAACGAGAAGAGCTGTTCACACAAATCGACAAGATAGAAAAAGAAATACTGGAGATTTACGAAAAGGCACTGGACGAGGTGCTGCCCGTAGCCTTCTCCATCGTGAAGGAAACGGCCAAACGTTTCTCGGAAAACGAGGAAATCACGGTGACGGCCACCGACTTCGACCGCCAACTGGCTGCTACGAAAGACTTTGTTCGCATTGAGGGCGACAAGGCCATCTATCAGAACCACTGGGTGGCCGGCGGCAACGAGATAACCTGGAACATGGTGCACTACGACGTGCAGCTGTTTGGTGGCGTGGTGCTGCACAAAGGCAAGATTGCCGAAATGGCCACCGGTGAAGGTAAGACCCTCGTGGCTACCCTGCCGGTATTCCTCAACGCACTGACCGGAAACGGTGTGCACGTGGTGACGGTGAACGACTATCTGTCTAAGCGTGACTCGGAGTGGATGGGTCCGCTCTATATGTTCCACGGACTGAGCGTGGACTGCATCGACAAGCATCAGCCCAATTCAGACGCCCGTCGCCGTGCCTACCTGGCCGACATCACCTTCGGCACGAACAACGAATTTGGTTTCGACTACCTGCGCGACAACATGGCCATCAGTCCGAAAGACTTGGTACAGCGCCAACACAACTATGCCATCGTGGATGAGGTGGACTCGGTGCTGATTGACGATGCCCGTACACCGCTGATTATATCGGGTCCCGTGCCCAAGGGCGAGGACCAACTGTTCGAGCAACTGCGCCCGCTGGTGGAACGACTGGTGGAGGCTCAGCGCGGACTGGCCACCAAATACCTGGCCGACGCCAAGCGACTGATTGCATCGGACGACAAGAAGACGCAGGAAGAAGGATTCCTCTCGCTATACCGCAGCCATAAATGTTTGCCCAAGAACAAGGCTTTGATTAAGTTCCTGAGCGAACAGGGCATCAAGGCAGGTATGCTGAAGACGGAGGAAATCTACATGGAGCAGAACAACAAGCGTATGCACGAGGTGACCGACCCGCTGTACTTCGTCATCGACGAGAAGCTGAACAGCGTGGACCTGACCGACAAGGGTGTGGACCTGATTACCGGCAACTCGGAAGACCCTACCCTCTTCGTACTGCCCGACATCGCCGCCCAACTCTCGGAGCTGGAGAACGAAAAGGACCTGACCGACGAGCAGCGTCTGGAGAAGAAGGATGCGCTGATGACCAACTATGCCATCAAGAGCGAGCGCGTGCACACCATCAATCAGCTGCTGAAGGCATACACCATGTTCGAGAAGGACGACGAATATGTGGTGATTGACGGACAGGTGAAGATTGTGGACGAGCAGACGGGCCGTATCATGGAAGGCCGCCGCTACTCCGACGGTTTGCACCAAGCCATCGAAGCCAAGGAGCGCGTGAAGGTGGAAGCTGCCACGCAGACCTTCGCCACCATCACCTTGCAGAACTACTTCCGTATGTATCACAAGCTGGCCGGTATGACCGGTACTGCCGAGACGGAAGCAGGCGAATTCTGGGACATCTACAAGCTGGACGTAGTGGTGATACCCACCAACCGCCCCATTGCCCGCAAGGATATGAACGACCGCGTCTATAAGACGAAGCGCGAGAAATACAAAGCCGTCATCGAAGAGATAGAAGCCATGGTGCAAGCCGGACGCCCGGTATTGGTAGGTACTACCTCGGTAGAAATATCGGAAATGCTGAGCAAGATGCTGACCATGCGCAAGATTCCGCACAATGTGCTGAACGCCAAGCTGCACCAGAAGGAAGCCGACATCGTGGCACAGGCCGGACAGAGCAGTACGGTGACCATTGCCACCAACATGGCCGGCCGTGGTACGGACATCAAGCTGAGTCCGGAAGTGAAGGCAGCGGGCGGTCTGGCCATCATCGGTACAGAACGCCATGAGAGCCGTCGTGTAGACCGTCAGTTGCGTGGTCGTGCCGGACGTCAGGGTGACCCGGGTTCGTCCGTATTCTTCGTATCGCTGGAAGATGACCTGATGCGTCTGTTCTCGTCCGACCGCATTGCCGGCGTGATGGACAAGCTGGGCTTCAAGGAAGGCGAGATGATAGAACACAGCATGATTTCCAAGTCCATCGAACGTGCACAGAAGAAGGTGGAAGAAAACAACTTCGGCATCCGTAAGCGTCTGTTGGAATATGACGACGTGATGAACAAGCAACGTTCGGTGGTCTATACCAAGCGTCGCCACGCCTTGATGGGCGAACGCATCGGCATGGACATCGTGAACATGATATGGGACCGCGCCGCCAATGCCGTGGATGCCCCCGACTACGATAACTGCAAGATGGATGCTCTGCATACGTTGGCCATGGAGGTGCCTTTCAACGAAGACCAGTTCCGCAACGAGAAGAAAGAGAAGTTGGTGGAAAAGACGTTCGAGACGGCTATGGAGCAGTTCAAGCGCAGAACCGAACGCATGGCGCAGATAGCTTATCCCGTCATCAAGCACGTATATGAGAACCAAGGACATATGTACGAGAACATACTTATCCCCATCACCGACGGCAAGCGTATGTACAACATCTCGTGCAACCTGAAGGCTGCCTACGAGAGCGAGTGCAAGGAGGTGGTGAAGTCCTTCGAGAAGTCCATCCTGCTGCACGTCATCGACGAGGCATGGAAGGAAAACCTGCGCGAACTGGACGAACTGAAGCACTCTGTGCAGAATGCCAGCTACGAGCAGAAAGACCCGCTGTTGATATACAAGCTGGAATCGGTCAACCTGTTTGACGCGATGGTGAGCAAGATTAACAACGAGACTATCTCCATCCTGATGCGTGGACAGATACCCGTGCAGGAGGCTCCGGCCAATGCAGCACCGCCACAGCAGGCTCCGGGACAACCGAGACAACAGGCTCCGGCACAGCAACAGCCGCCTCGCCGCGTAGAGGTGCGTCAGGCTGCCCCCGAACAGCGTCAGGACATGAGCAAGTATCGCGAGCAGAAGCAAGACCTGAGTGACCCGAATCAGCAGGCTGCCGCCGCACGGGATACACGCGAACCGCAGAAGCGCGAACCGATGCGTGCCGAGAAGACCGTGGGACGCAACGACCCATGTCCCTGCGGTAGCGGAAAAAAGTACAAGAACTGCCACGGGAGGAATGTGTAAGCAATTTTAAATTCTAAATTCTAAATTTTGAATTCTTAATTGAACTTTGGCAGAAGGCGGAGAAGCATGGGGAGATTTCTTTTCCGGGTAGTCGGATACTGAAATCTCGAAATCTTTGAATCCTGAAATTTGCACTCTGAAATCAGAATTTTGATAAATAAAGCCCTGAACGGTTAAAAAACTGTTCAGGGCTTTTATTTCATCAGAGAAAAGAGTATTTTTGTTTCCTTGAACAAAGAAAAAAGCTATGGCAAAGTATATTTATCATCTTTTCCTACTCTGTACCCTGCTTTTGAGCAGTTGCCAAAGTGTGGAGCAATTTTCCATCGACTATATGCTTCCGGCTGAGGTCAGCTTCCCTTCTGCGCTGAAACGGGTGGCGGTGGTCAATAATATGCCGGGCGGCACCGACAGCCGACCGATACACGAGGAAAACAACGGAAACGCCGAAGAAATGGAGATAGCACGCACCACCCGATATTATTACGGGAACGCCCAAATAGCCACCGAATCGTTGGCCGAAGCCATTGCCGACGAGAATTACTTTGACGAAGTGGTCATCTGTGACTCGGCCTTGCAAACGGGATATGTGACTTCCGAAGAAGCCGTGCTGAGCACGGAGGAGGTGAACGAGCTTACCCAAAGACTGGACGTGGATTTCCTCATTGCACTGGAGAACGTGCAACTGAAGGCGGTGGAGAAGGTGGAATACGACCCCATGTACAATGCTTACCTGGGAACGATAGACCTGAATGTCTATCCTACGGTAAGGGTTTACCTGCCGCGACGCAAGGGGCCCATGGTCAGCCTTACGGGCAACGACAGCATCTATTGGGAGGCTTACGGAGGCAGCGTGGCTCACGTGCGCTCGCGCCTCATCAGCGACAGCAATCTGGTGAAAGAGGCTTCGGAATTTGCGGGTAGCGTATCGACGAAGCAACTGCTCCCCTACTGGAAGACGGCTACGCGATACTACTTCAGCGGCGGTTCGGTGAATATGCGCGATGCGGCCATATTTGTCCGTGAAAACAACTGGGAAAAGGCCATCGAACAGTGGAAACTGGCTTACCAAGCCAAAGCAAAGGGAAAGCCGAAAATGTGTGCTGCCTACAACCTGGCCTTGGGTTATGAGATGCAGGACAGCATAGGCGAAGCGCTGGAATGGATTAAGAAGGCGGAAGACTTGGCCATGGAGATAGACAAGGTGAACGAAAAGAAATCGACCAAGGGTGAGGTGGATGCCGCAGACGTGCCCAACTACGTAATGACCCGCATCTACGCCACCGAGTTGGAGAGAAGAAGGGGGGAAGTCAGCCTGCTGAATATGCAAATGGAGCGCTTTGAATGAAAAAAAGAATAGAAGTATGGAAGGATAATTAATATTTTTCTCTACCTTTGAACATCCATAAAGAAAAGAATATGAAACTCAGTCAATCATCACTATCACTCATCGAAGAGGCTGTAAAGAAAGCCATCAAACCGTACACCGACATCAGTGAACAAACTATCGTCACGGACATCCATTTGCAGCCTAACCAAAGCTCGGGAGAGCTGTCCATCTTCGACGATGAGGATAAGGAATTGGCCAATGCCACCGTAGAGGAATGGATGACCTACGAAGGAGATGACTTCTACGAGAACGCGGAACGCATACTGACTACCCTACTGGGCAACATGAAAAGTGCCGGCACCTTCGACAAAATAGGTGTCCTGAAACCCTTCTCCTTCGTCCTGGTGGATGACGAGAAAGAAACACTTGCCGAACTCTTACTGATGGACGACGATACGCTGCTGGTAAACGACGAGCTGCTGAAAGGGCTGGATGAGGAACTGGATGCGTTCCTGAAGGATTTGCTGGAAAAGTAAAATGGATGATTTTTGCAAGGGATTTGCCAAGTAGCAGGAAAACCTGATTATCAATAAACAATGGGATGTGTCAAGACTAAAAGATTAATCTTTTGTTTTGACACACCCCATTTCTGTATGCTTTAGGCACGACAGCCGTCAACGGCCATGCTTGCTTATGCCTTCTTCAGTGCCGCGATGCTTTCCTTCAGCGACTTGATGATGCTTTCGGCATCGGCTTGCTTCTTGCGCTCCAGCTCGATGACGGCAGCGGGGGCGTTGCTGACGAACTTCTCGTTGCTCAGTTTCTTCAGTACGCCTTGCAGGAAACCTTCCTTGTGCTTCAGTTCGGCCTCCATGCGGGCTATCTCGGCCTCTACATCTATCATGTTGCCCAGAGGAACAGCGTATTCGGTGGTACCTACCATGAAGGCGGCAGCACCGTCGGCCTTGGCTTCGACAACGTTGATGGCAGAGAGGTTGCACATCTTCACGATGACGGCGTTGTAGGCGGCTATCGGATTACCACCTACCACTTGCAGTTCCAATGCTTCTTTCTGGGCGATGTTCTTCTGCAGACGGATAGCACGGATGTTACTGATGACTTCCTTCACTACTTCGAAGTCTTGCAGGGTATCTTTATAGAATACAGTGTCGATGGTCAGTGTATCTACCATCAGGCTACGGCCTTCGGCGGCAAAGTCTTCTTGCCAACCATCGTATAGATTCTGCCAGATTTCCTCCGTGATGAACGGCATGAAAGGATGAAGCAGATGCAGCAGGTTGTCGAAGAAGCGCAACGTACAGTCGTGTATGGACGGCGAAATGCCTTCACCGTAGGCAGGCTTAATGATTTCCAGATACCAAGCCGAGAATTCATCCCAGAAGAGTTTATAGACAGCCATCAGGGCTTCGCTCAGACGATACTTGCTGAAGAGGTCGGCTACTTCGGCTGCTACTTCGTTCTGCTTGTATTCAAACCAATCAGAAGCCAAACGAGAAGCTTCGGGCACCTCCTTATCGGCATCTACATGCCAACTCTTCACCAGGCGGAAAGCATTCCATATCTTGTTGCAGAAGTTGCGGCCTTGCTCGCAGAGGGCGTCGTCGAAAAGGATGTCGTTTCCGGCAGGAGCGGAGAGCATCATACCCATGCGTACACCGTCGGCACCGTACTTCTCAATCAGGTCCAGCGGGTCGGGTGAGTTGCCGAGTGACTTCGACATCTTGCGGCCCAGTTTGTCGCGGACGATACCGGTGAAATAAACATTCTTGAAGGGCATGGTGCCTTCGTACTCGTAGCCGGCCATAATCATGCGGGCTACCCAGAAGAAGATGATGTCGGGACCCGTCACCAAGTCGCTGGTGGGGTAATAGTAGTTGATTTCGTCGTTGCCGGGGTTGGTGATGCCATCGAACAAGGAGATGGGCCACAGCCAAGAGGAGAACCAAGTGTCGAGGCAGTCTTCGTCCTGACGCAGGTCGGACAGTTGCAAGTCGTGGTTGCCTGTACGCGCACGAGCCAGCGAAAGGGCTTCTTCGGGCGTGGCAGCCACTACATATCCGCCTTCGGGCAGGAAGTAGGCCGGGATGCGGTGTCCCCACCACAGCTGACGGCTGATGCACCAGTCCTTGATGTTCTCCAGCCAGTTCTTATAAGTATTCTTGTACTTGGCAGGATAGAACTTCAGTTCGTCGTTCATCACGGGCGGCAGGGCCATGTCGGCAAAGTGCTGCATCTTGAGGAACCACTGCATGGAAAGCTTCGGCTCGATGGGCACATTGGTGCGTTCGGAGAAGCCCACTTTATTGGTGTAGGCTTCCACCTTCTCCAAGAGGTCGGCAGCAGCCAAGTCTTTTTCGATTTGTTCGCGCACATCGAAGCGGTCCTGACCGATGTAGAGGCCGGCGGCTTCGCTCAGGGTGCCGTTGTCGTTGAAGATGTCGATGCTAGGCAGGTTGTACTTCTCGCCCAGCATATAGTCGTTGACATCGTGGGCGGGCGTTACCTTCAGGCAGCCTGTACCGAATTCGATATCTACGTAGTCGTCCTCAATCACCGGAATGACACGGCCCACCAAGGGAACGATGACTTTCTTTCCGCTGAGCCAACGGTTCTTGGGGTCGTTGGGGTTGATGCACATGGCGGTATCGCCCATGATGGTCTCGGGGCGGGTAGTGGCAACCACGGCATAACGCTTGCCCTCGGCATCGCGGTGTACTACTTCGCCTTCGGCTCCGGTTTCGCCGGACATATCGTCGTCGGCCACGTAGTATTTCAGGTAGTACAGCTTGCTGTGCTCTTCCTTGTAGATTACTTCTTCGTCGCTGAGGGCGGTCAGTGCCTTGGGGTCCCAGTTCACCATGCGTACGCCACGGTAGATAAGGCCTTTGTTGTAGAGGTCAACGAATACCTTGATGACACTCTCGCTGCGCTTCTCGTCCATGGTGAAGGCGGTGCGGTCCCAGTCGCACGAAGCACCCAACTTGCGGAGTTGCTTCAGAATGATGCCTCCGTGTTCGCGGGTCCAGTCCCAAGCGTGTTCCAGAAATTCTTCGCGGGTGAGGTCGGTCTTCTTAATGCCTTGTGCAGCCAGCTTGTTCACCACCTTGGCTTCGGTGGCAATGGAAGCGTGGTCGGTGCCCGGCACCCAGCAGGCATTCTTGCCCTCCATGCGGGCACGGCGCACCAGGATATCTTGAATGGTATTATTAAGCATGTGTCCCATGTGGAGCACGCCGGTGACGTTGGGGGGCGGGATGACGACGGTGTAAGGCTCACGACCATCGGGTTTTGAACTGAATAATTTGTGGTCCAACCAGTATTGGTACCACTTTCCCTCCACGTCAGCGGGGTTGTACTTACTTGCTAATTCCATATACTTTCAATCTATAAAATTACTTTATTGCGAATAACGGGCGCAAAATTACTAAATTAATTGAAAATAAATGCATACTTTTGTTCTTCAAATACAGCAAGCAAATGAGTTTAAAGCGAAAAATCCGTTATATGTTGTTGGTTGTCCTGCTGCTGACAACCTGGGCCACCCAACTTGTTCCGGGTATGGGGGCTGTTTATTCCCGTCATGTATATCCTGTCATTGCCCACATCTTGTCGTCCTTCTCCGACGTGGTACCCTTTGCCGTGGGTGACCTCTTCATTGCCCTGAGCATCGCCGGAATGATTGTTTATCCTCTCGTGGCCCGCGCACGGCTGAACAGAACGTGGAGGCACATCCTGTTGCGCGACGTGGAATATCTGCTTTGGATCTATGTGTGGTTCTACATGGCTTGGGGGCTGAACTACTCGCAACCTAATTTCTACGAACGGACCGACACGAAGCCGGTGGCCTACACCACGGATAGTTTCTGCCGGTTTGTTTACCCCTACATCCAACGGCTGAATGCCTCGTACACCGACATCACCTACATCGACGAGCCTTCGGTGAAGCGCGAGTGTGTGACGGGATACAACATTCTGGCCGACACGCTCGGCATACACCGTCCCTTCAATCCGTATCCGCGTGTGAAGACGATGCTGTTCACCCCGCTCAGCTCGAAGGTGGGCGTTACGGGAAGCATGGGTCCCTTCTTCTGCGAATTCACACTGAACGGCGACCTGCTGCCTTCGCAATATCCGGCTACGTATGCCCACGAACTGGCTCATCGGCTGGGTATAGCGCGTGAGGCGGAAGCCAACTTCTATGCTTATCAGATATGCACGCGGTCTGAGGTGCGCGAAGTGCGTTTCAGCGGATATTTCTCCATCCTTCCGCACGTGCTGTCCAATGCCCGCCGACTGATGGACGAAGAGCAATATCTCAGTCTGCGCAACCTTATCCGCCCCGAAATCATCGAACTGCTGAAGACCAACCAACAATACTGGGCCGAGAAATACAGTCCTTTCATCGGCCGCATTCAGAATTTCGTATATGACCTCTATCTGAAGGGTAACAAGATACCGAGCGGACGGAAGAACTATTCGGAAGTGGTGGGGTTGCTCATTGCGTGGAACGAAAATACAAACCGATAGTACAGAGATAGACCGAAGAAACTCAGCAATTTACAAAGCCCTTTCTTTAGAAAAAAGGAAACATTCTTCAGAAGTATTGTGTATGAACATATTTGTCTCTATTTATTCAAAATAAAATAGTGCTTTATAGATGATAAAACAGTATTTTATAAGTAATAAAAGCGATATTCATTTAGAATAAGGTAGAATAAAAGTAATACACTGAAATCAAACAATAACATAATTGACAATATAATATTATAGTCTATAAGAACATGATTATAATTGTGCTTTAAACCCATCCTCTACCTCTTTCATTTCTGCAACAAATGATTTATAATCATTTGTAGTTTGTGATATTGGATATAAATATGTTTGTAATTCTGCATTATTATCTTCTCCATATCCTAATAAAAAAGACGATATTCTATATGTCGTATCACTCGGCTGAATAAAAAGACCACATTTTCCTTTCAAACGATACATATAGGTAATCATTTGGTGAATATCATCTCGACTAATTTCCCTTTTATATTTTGCATCAATTATAGTACAATCATATTCCCTATAAAAATCGGGATAACGTGGAAACAGATTGTTCTTTGCCAAGAAAATGCGCCCTATTCCTTTCTTATTATTGGGATGTTTGAACCCTTGCTTTGTAAGGATCGTAGCAAGGTATTCTTCCCACAAATAAGAAATATCAAACAGAATACCATATATTTTATTTTCTTTTGCTCCATATTTTATTCTTTCATGTCTCAGTATTCGTAAACAAAGTTTTTGAAGAGGCATATAATGGGAATAATATGGATGACTTACTACTTTTATGTTATTCTTTATTATTTTCTCTCTTTCTTGTCTGCAATAGTGTGGAGTGGCAGATATAATCTGTGTGACGCTTGTACGTGTTTCCGCATCATTTTCTAATAATGTTTTTCCAAATTTAGTTTTGCTGATATATTCAATTGTATGACGTATCAACTCGGTTATATGATTATCGTGACTAAATTCTCGTGTACGATAAGCAATACGACCGTTAAATGGCATATTCATTTTCAAATGTCTGTTGATGTCTATTGTTCCTCTCAAATTAGCATTATTGTATTCATTTCGTTGATATTCTTTATATATTCCCTGTACTAATGCCTCATTAAGAAGTTTCGGGAATAAATATAGCAAGAAATTGAATATTTGTTCATCAGTCGTTCCATGTGACAGATTTACGACATTGATGTACAATACCTTACAAAGCATATAATGCAAAAAGAAATCTTCTTCAGCACTTGGGGAGAAACGAGAATGAATGGAAACAAATTGTCTATTAATGCCAATAAAGCCCACCATATTCCCTGTTTCCAACATAGCCTTTGTGCATTGCCTTTCTTTCCAATGAGTTTGTAACGACAGCAGATGTTGTTGGCCTATCTCGTCCTCGCACTGACAAAAAGAATGAGGATAGATGAGTAGGTCATTACCTTCCTCGTTTAACAAATCTGATATATTTCTATTAGCGACACTTTGCAACGATAGGTATTCTTCAAGATTATCATCCGTAGAAAAATATTTTGTATTATCCCGCAGTATCATCATTTCTATTTCCGTTATAATAAATCTGTTCCAAC
>JAUNJD010000124.1 GCA_030523205.1 Bacteroides sp. | reverse complement strand
TTTGTATAATAGATGCCATCTTTTTCCACCTAAGGTACGGAGGGTGTATCGGTAAGGTACGGCCTCAGCACAGGAAAGGTACAAAGCCTCTGTGGCTATGCCAATAGCCCAATTCTGCACTTTATTAACTTATCATTGCACAATATCTTAAAAATCATTATCTTTGCCCCCGATTTCAACTAAGGGGTGCCCTAATATGACGGGCTGAGATCATACCCATTGACCTGATCCGGGTAGTGCCGGCGTAGGGAAATAGAGAAAAGAAGCTCCCCTTTTCTGTAGTATCTAAAATTAAAAAAAAGATTGCGAATGAAGAGACATTCAATGACGGCGTGCGCCCTCGTGGCAGCGCTGAGCGTCTGTGCGCAGACGCCGAAGGAAGACAGCCTGCGGGTCATCAACCTGCAGGAAGTAGAGGTTATCTCCACACGTGCCACCGGCACCACGCCGATAGCCCACACCAACATCGGGAAGAACGAGCTGAAGAAACAGAATTTCGGGCAAGACTTGCCCTACCTGCTGAGCATGACCCCATCGGCCATCACCACCAGCGATGCCGGAGCGGGCATCGGCTACACCACCTTGCGCGTGCGCGGCACGGACGCCACACGCATCAACGTCACCGCCAACGGAATACCTATCAACGACGCCGAGAGCCACAGTGTGTTCTGGGTGAATATGCCGGACTTTGCTTCGTCGGTGAAAGATATGCAGATTCAGCGCGGTGCCGGAACATCGACCAACGGTGCGGGTGCCTTCGGTGCCAGCATCAATATGCAGACGGGCGACTTCTCGATGAAGCCGTATGCCGAGTTCAACGGTTCGTATGGCTCGTTCAACACACATAAGGCCACCGTCAAGGTAGGTACGGGACTGCTGGCCGACCACTGGGCTTTCGACCTGCGCCTGTCCAACATCGGCAGCGACGGATACATCGACCGAGCTTCGACGGCACTCAGCTCCTACTATCTGCAAGGAGGTTACTATGCCGACAACACTTCCATCAAGTTCATAGCCTTTGCCGGAAAGGAACGCACGTATCATGCTTGGAACTACGCCAGCAAGGCGGCCATGGAGACCTTCGGACGGAAGTTCAACTCCTGCGGCTACATGTACGTGGAGGACAAGGACGGCAACATCTCGCAACCGGACATCGACTATGACGACTATCTAGCCGATGCAGCTGCCATCGTGGCTGCCGGAGGCAAGATTCACTACTACGAGGACCAGACGGACAACTACACGCAGAAAAACTACCAACTGCTGTTCAACCACAATTTCACGCCGGAATGGAACCTGAACATCGGCCTGCACTACACCAAGGGCGACGGTTACTACCAAGAGTACAAGCGCAACCGCACCTTGGCCGAATATGGCATGACGGCCTTTGCCACGGGCGAAACGGATGCTGACGGCAGCGCCGTGTATCAGAAGAAGAGCGACCTGGTACGCAAGAAGGCCATGGACAACCAGTTTGGCGGTGGAATCTTCTCCATCACCTACAAGAACGACCGCCTGAACACTTCGCTGGGTGGCGGACTGAACCGCTACGACGGCGACCACTTCGGCCGCGTGATGTGGGTGAAGAACTACATCGGCGAGCTGGACCCCGACCGCGACTACTACCGCAACAACGGCACCAAGAACGACGGTAACCTCTACCTGAAGGCCAACTACGAACTGACCGACGGACTGAGTGCCTACGCCGACTTGCAATACCGACACATCACCTATAAAATATATGGCGTAGGCGACACGTGGAACGATGCCACGAATGCCTTGCAGGAATTTGCCATCGACGAGAAGTTTGACTTCTTCAACCCGAAGGCCGGTCTGTTCTGGCAAATCAACCGGAACAACCAACTGTATGGTTCGTTCAGCGTAGCCCACAAGGAGCCGACGCGCAACAACTACACCGACGGCAAACTGACGGAGCATCCCGAAGCCGAACGCCTGTTCGACTACGAGCTGGGCTACACGTTCGCCAACTCTTGGCTGAACGTGGGTGCCAACTTCTACTACATGGACTACAAGAATCAGTTGGTGCTGACGGGTGAGATGAACGAAATAGGCGAGGCCGTAGCCGCCAACGTACCCGATAGCTACCGCATGGGTATCGAGCTGATGGCCGGACTGCGCCTATCGTGTGGTTTCCGCTGGGACATCAACGCCACGCTGAGCCGCAACCGTGTGCAGAACTTCACCGAGACGCTGTACGAGTGGGAAGACCCCACCACCGAGGCTTGGACCATCGACCGTGGCGACACGCCCATCTCCTTCTCACCGGACTTCCTGCTGAACAACCGCTTCAGCTACTCGTACAAGGGCTTCGAGGCTGCCTTGCAGTCGCAGTACGTGGGCAAGCAATACATGACGAATGCCAAGTACGAGGACCAAGTGATAGATGCCTACTTCGTCAGCAACCTGAACCTGTCGTACACCTTCAAGTTGCCTTACACGAAGTCTGTCACCGTGGGCTGCACCGTATATAACCTCTTCAACGAGGAATACGAGAACAACGGTTTTGCCGGAAGTGGCTACTCGTACAACGATGCCGGAGCGAAGGAGCGTTATAGCTATGCGACGTATGCCGCACAAGCCGGTACGAACGTATTGTTCCACGTAGCAGTAAGTTTCTAAATAATAAAACACAGAGGCACAGAGACACAGAGTTTAATTTAATCAGGAAAGAAGAGAAAAACGACGCAACCGTCTCATAAAAAATCTCTGTGTCTCCGTGTCTCTGTGTTCAATAAAAAACTCACAATGGAGCATTTACTCGAAATAATAGGGACGTTGGTCGGCCTTGTCTATCTATGGTTGGAGTACAAGGCAAGCATTTATCTGTGGATAACGGGCATCATCATGCCCGCTATCTACATCTTTGTCTATTACGAAGCCGGACTGTATGCCGACTTCGGTATCAACATCTACTACCTGTGCGCAGCCATCTATGGCTGGGTGATGTGGCGATATGGTGGCTTTGTGCGCCGCAAGTTGTTGCATCAAGACGAAGCAGCCATTCAGAAGAAGGCCGAACTGCCCATTACGAGAATGCCGTGGCGGTATGCGTCGCCCCTACTTGCCGTGTTCACCATCGCACTGATAGGCATTGCGTGGATACTCTTCACCTTTACGGACAGCAATGTGCCGTGGCTGGACTCCTTCACCACAGCCTTGAGCATCATAGGTATGTGGATGCTGGCCCGCAAATATGTGGAGCAGTGGTGGGCATGGATTATTGTTGATGCCGTAAGCAGCGGGTTGTACATCTACAAAGAATTATATTTCACCGCCGGACTATATGCTCTTTACACGATAATAGCTATCTTTGGCTACTTTAAGTGGAAGCGAATGATGGCAAGCCCCATTATTGACAAGAGAACAAGTTAACGAGGCAACAAGGCATGTCCTCGTAGTCTCGTTAACTTGTCAACTAAATATAAAAAACTATGTATCAAGAAATCGAAGCCGTAGTATTGGCCAATGGGGAATATCCCACACATCATATTCCGGTAAGCATATTGAAAGATGCTCCCTACGTAGCTTGTTGCGACGGAGGGGCAAACACGTATATAGCCCACGGACACGTGCCGGACATCATTATAGGCGATGGCGACTCACTGAGCGAGGAGAACCGTCAGAAGTACGGCAACCTGCTGCACTGCATCAGCGAACAGGAGACGAACGACCAAACGAAAGCCGTCACTTATCTGCTGGAGCATGGGAAACGAAACATTGCCATCGTGGGTGCCACGGGCAAGCGGGAGGATCACACATTGGGCAACATCAGCCTGCTCATCGAATACCTGAGGCTCGATGCCCATGTGCGGATGTACACCGACTTCGGCGTATTCATCCCCTGCCGCGACACGCATACCTTTGCCTGCCGACCGGGGCAACAAGTCTCCATCATCAACTTCACCGCCCACGGTATGCATGGCCAAGGATTAATGTTTCCTCTTCGTGATTTCACCAATTGGTGGCAAGGCAGCCTGAATGAATGTACGGGTAGTGAGTTTACGATTGAGGCGGAGGGTGAATATCTCCTGTTTATGGAATATTGACACACAGCAATGGGGTGTTTCTCCATTATTTGCTGATAAAATCCATGAACTTATGCAATAATACGTATCTTTGCATGGCTGACAACATTGTCTCCATAAACAATTAACACGTTTGAAAATGAGGAAACTGCCATTGTGGATATTCATGCTGCTGTGTATCTCTGCCCTCTGTTCGGGGTATGATAGCTATACTGACACGAAGTTGAGAGTGCGCCACGAACTTAATCAGGCATTGGCGAAAGGACTTGCCGAAAACGGCTGCGGAATAGTGAAGCAAGACACGATACAGGCATACCGTATGCTGGCAAAAGGGCGTAGCGGTCAGGTGGCTGTCGTAATAGATGATGACAGTCTGCGCCGCCATATCCGGATGAAGGAGCTGAAGGATAAAGTCTTTATCGCCTTTACACTAACGGATGACACCAATCCGTGCTACGATGGCCTCGACAGACAAGGCCTGCTGCAAAGCGATACGCTGATGATGGCTTATAAGGAGGTGAAGGAAGCCGACGGAAAGAATGTGCAGATAGCATTCAGAGGCTATGCTGACTGCTCCGCCGTCCTACTGTTCAGTATGTCCGACCAACGGCTCACGATATTTTTCTCGGTGATGGCCATGCTGTGTTTGTTTTTCCAAATGTCGAGCTTTTATCGGAGAAGAATGGACGTCATGACAGTTGCAGAAGGGTCTCTCGGTGAAGTATCTTCCGAGGTAATATCGAACGAGGATTGTCCCGCTACATTCGGTGGTCTGTGGTATGATAATGATATGCAAGTGTTCAAGGACGAGGGCGGTGATACGATAAGTTTTACCCCGATGCAGCGCCAATTGATGGAGATGTTCTTTAGGGTGGATAGCCACAGACTGACCAAACAAGAGATTTGTGATGCTCTTTGGCCCAAGAAGGAGGATGCCAGCGAGACATTATATACCCTGATACGGCGTTTCAAGATTGTGCTCGAAGCCAACAGCCGACTGAAGATTGAATCGGACAGGGGTCGGGCCTATCTGCTGAGGGAGGTCAGATAATTGTCAGACAACTGTCAGTGTGCTGTTTTATAGCTTGTTGATTCCACAAAGTAATTTTGCATTCGGATTTTAAAAGAATGCAGAATGAGAATATTATTTCTAATGATGCTTGGCGGAGCCATTTTCACTCTGCCTGCGTCGGCACAGAATGAAGCAGTAATTGTGGAGGATTCAACGACCGTATCCGTGAACGACTCCGTGATGCTAGGCGAGGTGACAGTAAAGGGGTCCAAAGTGATAAAGCGTGTCGATGGCATGACCTACTATCCGCCGGAGGAAATCAAGAACTCGTCAACATCCGGTTATGGCCTGCTGTATATGTTATCTTTACCCAACATCAAGGTCGATGAAATCAGCGAGAGTATTTCTGCCACCAACCTGCTTGGCAGCGTGCAGGTGAGAATCAACGATGTGCCGGCATCTCAAGCAGATTTGCAATCGCTCGGCCCCAAATCGGTGAGCAGCGTCGTCTATATCGACAATCCCGGTGTACGCTATGGCGAAGATGTAGCTTTCGTCATCAATATTATCGTCAATCAGACCACGAACGGTTATGTCCTTGGATTGAACGGAATGTCCTCATTCAAGTCTCAGATGTATCGGTGGGGAGGATTCTCGAAGGTGAACTTTGGCAACAGTGAGTTGTCGTTCAATTATTCAGGCAAATATAATAGTATAGACGGATTGAGGACGACGGAGGATGCCGACTATCTCCTGTCCGACGGCAGCCACACAAACGTAGTGCGCAATGACGTGGATGGCAAAATCAGCAACCGAGGACATGACTTTCAACTGAAATATAGTTTGGCAAAACCGGAGAAATATGCCTTCATTACCACATGGAGCACATCGCTTGCCAATACTCCCGAGAACAAGAAATCTACTGAGGTTGCACAGGATGGAGTGCATAGCGGAATGCAGACAACAGCCGTTACCGACCAATCGCTCAGTCCGGTGCTTGACATCTATTATATGCTCCACATCGACAAGCGGCAGACATTCGCCGCCAATCTTACCGCCACTTATATAAAAACCGATTATGGCAGTGAACGGAACACTGATTACTACTCTGCGACTGACAAATTCGCCTATACAACAGATGGTAAAACCTATTCGCTCTATGGAGAATTGTTGTATGAGAACAAACTCAAACCGTTCACCTTTTCATCCGGCGTACAGTATTTGCAGAAATACATCAACAACAGATATGCAGGAGATGCCAATAGTCTGAGTATTATGAGAGGTTCCGACATATATGCCTTTGCACAGATAAAGGGCAATATTGGGACTATATCGTATGCGTTGGGGGCAGGCCTTAAACGTCAGTATTACAGTCAGTCCGATTATCGTTTCGACCGTATCTACTTCCGTCCGAAGGCTACATTGTCCTACCCCATATGCGATAAGCTGAAGCTGTCGTATGACTTCACGATGTACCCTCGCCTGTCTACCTTGCAGAATATCAGTGATGTGGAGGTGAAGACCAACGAAATGGAATATTCCAAGGGAAATCCCGACTTGCAGCCGGCAAGGGTTACGGAGCACAGACTGACATTGAACTACAATGCGAAAGACATATATACCAGTTTCACCGGATATGTCCGCCTGAACGACCATCCCGTGATGAGATACTACTATCGCACTGACAGCGATGAGTTTATATCCACATGGGACAACCACCGAGGCTGCAATATGTTCTATGTGGACAACTACACAAGCTATGACATCATTCCAGAGAAGCTCACTGCAACTATAACAGCCGGACTATTCCATTTCGTCAACAAGATGAACAACGCCACACATCACTACACATCCTTCAACGGCAGTGCCGGAATCAGGGCATATATCGGTAACTTCACCTTGACGGCAGATATTGACAACGGATGGAATTTTATGGAAGGTGAGACAAAGGGGCATAACGGCCCATCGGCCTATATGACAGCCTCGTACAAATGGAAGAACCTGACCATAATGGCGTATTGGCAGCAACCGTTCCAGAGTTCATGCAAAATGTACGACAATGAAATCGTCAGTCAGTATGTCCACAAGAATATCATCGCCCGCTCTTCCGACTATGCCAATCTGTACGGATTGCGCCTGTCGTGGACCCTATCGCGAGGCAGGATATACAAGGATGTCAACCGACGCATCACCGGAAACAGCGATACGGATACAGGCATCATGAAGTGATTGACTACTCTTCACTAATCCTTATCCCCCATTCGGCAATGTCCAGCACGATGGGCAGCACCGACTGTCCCAACTCCGTCAGCCTGTACTCCACCTTTGGCGGGACAACGGGGTAGATGATTCGTTCTATCAGTCCCGCCCCCTCCAGCTCGCGTGCCGTCTGCGTGAACATCTTGTTCGAGATGCCTTGCAGCGAGCGTTGCAAGTCCGACGAGCGCAGGGCACCATCCTTCAAATGAAAAATCATCATACTTTTCCATTTGCCTCCGATGAGGTCCATGGCCAGCTCCAGCGAACAGTAATATTCTTTCCCCTGAAAAATATATTTCTTCTTAACGCATTGATTTTCCATAAATTACCCCTTTTGGTTACTATATCACTTTTTGGTAGGTACTTGCAAATGTAGCAGGAAGTCGCTTCTTTTGCAAGAAAATAATCCGGAAAACATTATGAATACATCGAAAATCTTGAATGTGCTACTGCTGATAGCACTTGTGGCCCTCGTGGCAAAAATGGTATTTTTCCCCTCGTCGTCCGCCGATTCCTCCTCCGAGGCCGTTATGGACAATATCCTGACGCGCACCAGCGTCCGCAGCTATCAGGACAAACCCGTAGAAGATGCCAAGGTGGAGCAGATGCTCCGTGCCGCCATGGCCTCTCCCTCGGCCGGCAACAAGCAGCCTTGGAAGTTTGTCGTGGTGAAAGACAAGGCTACGCTGAGTGCCATCTCCGCCCAGATGAACACCATGCGCATGGCCGAGAAAGCCCCGTTGGCCATCGTTGTCTGTGGCGACCTGACCAACACCTTCCCCGAAGATGGCCGCGACTACTGGGTGGAAGACACCTCTGCCGCCACCGAAAATCTGCTGCTAGCCGCCCACAGCCTAGGCTTGGGTGCCGTGTGGTGTGGCGTCTATCCCCTGCGCGAGCGCGTGGCCTATATGCAGGAACTTCTGAAGTTGCCCAGCTACATCGTGCCGCTGAACGTCATCCCCATTGGCTATCCTGCCGAAACGCCTACGCCGAAGGATAAGTGGAAGCCCGAAAACGTGCACTACGAGGTGTGGGGAGGCAAGTAAGCCGAAATTGCGATCTGTCCTCATCGCAAATATGACTAAACAAGAAAGGCAAAACTGCACGCAGCCAGAAAAAAATTTTGCCTTTCTTATCCTATATATCAGTCAGAATCTTTATCTTTGCGGCAAAGATTCGACAATTATGTCTATTCATAGCTTATATATCCAATATGTTTTCGAGACCCTCTTTCGAGATGAGGGCTAGGAGATTACACCTCTAGCTCTGCTTCATCCCTAAAGAAAACGCTTAGGTTGTTGGTCATTTGTTATCAACGACCCGGGAAGGGTACGCTCTTTGACATATTGGACATTTCTATGCAGGTCTGCAATCACTTCTCACTTTCCTGCCCTACCCGATTGCAGCCTGTCTATATCTATTTTTATTCATTTTCTAAAATCAATAAGCTATGAATGATAATCCTAATTTTGATTCCAACCCTGAGTTGGATGAGTTTTCACGTATGCTCCGCGATTTCATCCAAGATGAACCGGAGCCTGAATGCAGTGTTCCCATCTCCTTGTCCGATGCCGAAGCCCTCGGAGAAGAAGAGATTGCCATACGCTTCAAATACAGAGGCACAATGTACCGAACTCCCAAATTTCCCCGAAAGGAATATGGCAGCATCGGCAACATAACCATCCGGCTGAACGACTCGGCCATACAGACCAAGGACGGCGGCAACCGCCTGTTCAGCCGTCTGACGACCGGACAGTCGGTCAGCATCGCTTGCGAAAGCGGGATGTGGGAAGGACAGCACCCCGACGTCACGGCCATGAGCATGTTTCTCTACCGCATGGGAGTGCCTACCCCCATCGGATACGACTGCCGACTGCTGGCCGAGGATACGGCTTTCCAACTCAACATCCAGCTGAAGGACAACAAGCTGGAGCCGGGCAAGTATTTCCTTTTCCTCCCCTTACAGATAATGTGGGGCGAAGCCATGTACGACGAGGTGAACAAAGGCCTCTGCTATGCGTTCGACGTACTGCCGGACGGACACCTGATAGAACACCCCCGCCTGACCGACGTTTCGGCCGTCAGCGAGCGGATGGCGCTGTCCGACACCGCCTTGTACTATCCGGGGCGTCTACGCCTTTTCGTCGAGCTGGAGGGGCTGACGCAATGGAAGAACGAGCTGTCCGTCCTATGCTACGACGAGGACGAGACGCTGATGGCCACCGCCTGCAAGATAGTAAGAGGCAACCGGGCACATTCGCACGAGTTGACCTTCAACCTCGATGCCGAGAGAATCTGGATGCCGGAAAACTATACCGCCATCCTTTGCATCAATCAGGTGCCTTTCAGCAAAATTCGGATAGATGCCACCCAGCAGGAAGACATCTATTGCGAAATCTCTCCCCTGCTTCCCGACGACCCCTTCCATTGGATGGTGAGCGAAATGGAGTTTGGCAAACTGCGCGGATGGGAGCTGGTGAGGGAAACACCCGGTCTGCGCCAAGAAAAGAACAAACTCATCGGGCTGCACAGGCGATTCGTGCAGTCGAAGCGGAACGGAGGGAAGCGAAAGAGTGAGCTTATCCTCATCGAGAGCGACTCCAACTTCCACTCGGCCCGCATAGCCTTCTGCACCGACCTGTTCCGGCAGGGTCGCGATTCCTTCGACTTCCTGTCGTGCGACGTCGAAAACCATTACTTCACCGAACGGCAGGAACGCTTCATGAACAACCGCGTCAACCGCGCCTTCGCCCTCCATCACCTCGACAAACTGCTCACCGACCAAGGCGACAAACTGCTGAAGGCCTTGCTGAACTCCTTGCAGACCGAAGAGGAGATGAGCACCATCGTGCTGTGTGGCAGTCGGCAAGTGATTGATACTCTGTGCCGGTTGTATCCCGACATAGCGAACAGCGTGGCCGACGACTGCCGCATCCGGATAGCCGACATCCGCCCCTCCGAATCCGTCCGCGAACTGACACGGCTGTTTGCCGACGCCCAATGTTGGCTGACGGACGAGGCTCTGGACACCCTGTACCGCAAACTGAAGGCTTGCTGGGACACCTATCAGCTGAGCGGATGGAGCCACAAGGAACAACAAGCATGGGTGGAACACACACGTGCCGAGGCATACGAGCGACGGATGGAGCAGATGGACTCCGAGGAAGAAGGAATCTCCTCGCACACCCTCATCGAAAGCACGGACATAGACCTGGCGGAATTCCTAAACCAAAACAGGCCCCAACACATCGCCCAGACCGACGACGAGCAACGCCGGGCCTACACCAAGGCCATGCAGGAGCTGGACGATATGATTGGCCTGAAGGAGGTGAAGGAGGGTATGAACAGGCTCTTCACCCAAGTCATGTTCAACAAGCAGCGGACGACCTTAGGGCTGCCCGTCAAGAGCGGCACCCCGCATCACATCATCTTCACCGGCAATCCCGGCACGGGGAAGACCACCGTGGCCAAGCTTATGGGCCGCATCTACAAGGCCATGGGACTACTGAGCAAGGGGGAGGTCGTTGCCACCGAGCGTGGCGAACTGGTGGGCGAATACCTGGGGCACACCGAAAACAAGATGCAGGAAATGCTGAAGAAGGCGCAGGGCAACGTGCTCTTCATCGACGAAGCCTATGCCCTCTATTCCGACTCCGACGACCGGAAAGACTTCGGCAACCGCGTGATTGAATGCCTGCTACCCAAGCTGGCCGAGCCCAATCCGGACATGGTGGTCATCTTTGCCGGATACGAAGAGGACATGAAGAATCTGATGCAGCAGAACAAGGGACTGAAAAGCCGCTTCGCCCATCAGTATAGATTCGAGGACTACACGGCCGACGAACTGCTGCAAATAGCCCTCAGCGAGCTGACGAAGTATCGCTACACCCTGACCGACGAGGCCCGTGACTACCTGCAAAAGGTCATTGTCAAGGCTGTGCTCCACAAGGACCGGGACTTCAGCAATGCCCGCTGGGCGCTGCAATTGGTGAACAACGGCATACTGCCCGCCATGGCACAGCGCGTGGTGGGTTCGCACTTGCCGGTCAGCCCCGAAGCATACAGCCAAATCCAGCTGACGGATATCGAAGCTGCCGCCCGCCTCTACGCCAAGGAGGAGAGCCGCCCCGTTCGGCGAATAGGGTTCACGCGCTGACGGTTTTGCCACTAGCAACTCCGTACC
>JAUNJD010000382.1 GCA_030523205.1 Bacteroides sp. | reverse complement strand
TTATCATCTTACCATATTAACACTTATCAATTAAAGAAATGAAGACGAGACCCGATTTAAGTTTCTGGAAGCTGTGGAACATCAGCTTCGGTTTTTTCGGCGTACAGATAGCGTATGCCTTGCAAAGTGCCAACATCAGCCGTATATTCTCCACACTGGGGGCTGACCCGCACGACTTGAGCTACTTTTGGATTCTGCCCCCGTTGGCAGGCATCATCGTGCAGCCCATTGTAGGCGCGGCCAGCGACAAGACGTGGACACGCTTCGGGCGACGCATCCCCTACCTGTTCATCGGTTCGGTGATTGCCATCCTGGTGATGTGTCTGCTGCCCAATGCCGGTAGCCTCGGCATGGAGGTGAGCACGGCCATGATATTTGGACTGGTGTCGCTCATGTTTCTCGACACATCCATCAACATGGCTATGCAGCCGTTCAAGATGATGGTGGGCGACATGGTGAACGAGAAGCAGAAGGGACTGGCCTACTCCATACAGAGCTTCCTCTCCAATGCGGGCAGTCTGGTGGGCTTCCTGTTCCCCTTCATCTTCGCATGGATAGGCATCAGTAATACGGCACCCAAGGGAGTGATTCCCGACTCGGTCATCTATTCATTCTACATCGGCGCCGCTATCCTGATTCTGTGCGTCATCTATACCGTGATTAAGGTGAAGGAGATGCCGCCTGCCGAATATGCCGAATACCACGGCATCACCGAAGAGCAGAAGCAGGAGAAAAGCAATATGCTGAAGCTGCTGCTGAAGGCACCGAAAGCCTTCTGGACCGTGGGACTAGTACAGTTCTTCTGCTGGTTCGCCTTCATGTTCATGTGGGCCTATACCAACGGTAGCATCGCCTCCAATGTATTCCACACACCTACCGTAGAGCGTCTGGTGAACGGAGTGACCAAGGTGGTGCTCGACACGGCCAGCCCGCAATATCAGGAGGCAGCCAACTGGGTAGGCGTATTGTTTGCCGTGCAGGCCGTAGGTTCGGTACTGTGGTCGGTGTGCATACCGATGTTCAAGAACCGCCGGTTCGTCTATTCGCTCAGCCTCGTACTGGGTGGTCTGGGCTTCATCTCGATGTACTTCATCCACGACCCGTACGTGATATTCATCTCCTTCATGCTCGTGGGATGCGCCTGGACGGCCATGCTGGCACTGCCCTTCACCATCCTGACCAACGCATTGAGCGGCGGACACATGGGCACGTATCTGGGCTTGTTCAACGGAACCATCTGCGTGCCGCAAATCGTGGCAGCCTCGCTGGGTGGAAGCATCCTGAGCATCTTCACCAAAGAGCATGAGCTGGCACCCGAAATCAACATGATGGTGATGGCCGGCGTGATGCTGATTATCGGTGCGGCTTGCGTATATCTGATTAAAGAAAAGAAAGTAGAAGAATAAGGCATCCGAAAGCCCCTTTCACGTCGGGATGAAAAACCGACAAAGGGGCTAAAAGTGCCCCAAAACAACAAAAATAACCCTATTAATCGCATTTTTTCCCGAAAAGTTTTTGTAATCTACAACTTAATTGTATTTTTGTGTACAATTTTGGTGTAGTAATGACAGACGAAGAAAAGAAGCTACTAAATACCTTTGAAACTCAGCTGCGGCACTTAATTTATCTGCACGAGGAATTGAAGCGCGAAAATGCTGAACTGAAACAACTCCTCGAAGCCAAAGAAGAGGAATGCGAAAAGGTGCAAGCCGACTACAAAGCGTTGGAAACAGACTACACGAACCTAAAAACAGCTACGACAATCAGCCTTAACGGCAGCGACGTGAAAGAGAC
>JAUNJD010000123.1 GCA_030523205.1 Bacteroides sp. | reverse complement strand
ATTATCAATTATCCATTATCCATTAATAAAGAACATCAGCAACACCTGAGCTATAATCACCCGCAGAAACATACAGAGCGGATAGACCGTTGCATAGGCCACCGAAGGATTATCGCCCGGAATCGTGTCGTTGGCATAGTTCAGCGCCATCGGATTGGCCATGCTGCCACAGAGCATACCGGCCATGGAGCCGAAGTCCACCTTCATCCACTTAAAGGCCAGGATGCCGACCAAAAGCACCGGAATAACCGTCAGCCCAAAGCCTACCGCTATCCAAAGCGCCCCTTCCGGACGGAACACCGTCTCGAAGAAATGCTCTCCGGCATCCAACCCCAGACAGGCCAAGTAAAGCGAAAGTCCCAACGCACGCAGCATCAGATTGGCACTGCGCGTCGTATAGGTCACCATGTGCATACGCGGACCAAAGGTGCCGATGAGGATGCCCACGATGATGGGGCCACCTGCCAAACCCAGCTTCACCGGTGCACTGATGCCCGGCAGACTGATGGGGATGGCTCCCAAGGCCAAACCTAGGATGATGCCTATGAAGATGGTCACCAAGTTCGGTTCTTTCAAACTCTTGATGGCGTTGCCCAATACTTTTTCTACATTATGGATGGCAGCAGCTTCGCCCACCACCGTCAGACGGTCGCCCAGCTGCAAGGTCAGCTCGGCTGTGGCCAGCAACTGCACTCCGCTACGATAGACCCGGCTGATGTTGATGCCGTAATGATTGCGCAGATGCAGCGAACCCAGCTTCTTACCATTCAGTTCGGGACGGGTCACCACGATGCGCTGCGAAATCAGCTGACTGTCGATGGCATTCCAGTCGATGTCTTCCTTGTTCCAATCCGTATGCTCCTGCTCGCCGAAAAGCACGGTCAAGGCAAAAGCATCTTTCTCCGAAGCGACTACCAGCAAGCGGTCTCCTTCCTTGATTATCTTCTCGGAGGTAGGTATGCTTACGTTTCCGTCGCGCCACAGACGAGATATCACAAACTTCGGATAGCCCCTCAAGCCACCAATCTCCTTGATGCTCTTATTGAAGATGGCAGGATTGTGCACCTGAAAGGCTGCAATATAGGTTTTATTCTCATCGTCTTTCTCCTTCAGTTCCAAGTCTTCCTTGCGAGCCAGTGCCTTGCGTATGAAGAGCACAGCCAGTATGACACCCACCACGCCCAACGGATAGGTCACCGCACAGCCCAAGGCCGGCGTACTGGTTTCCAACCCCATCTGTTTCAAGGTTTGCTGGGCAGCACCCAAAGCAGGGGTATTGGTGGTGGCACCGCAGAGGATACCAACCATATCGGGCAGAGAGATGCCAAACAGATAAGTGCCCAGCACCGTGAGCAGCGTACCAACCAGCACCACACCCGTAGCCAACAGATTCAGCTGCACGCCACCCTGACGGAACGAACTGAAAAAGCCCGGACCCACTTGCAAGCCCAACGCATACACAAAAATCACCAATCCAAAACTTTCCGCATAGTTCAACATCTGAGGGTCAATGGAGAGTCCCCAATGTCCGGCAAGGATGCCCGTGAAGAAAACGAAAGTCACTCCCAAGGAAATGCCCAAAATGCGCACCTTTCCAAGCCCTAACCCAATAGCGGAAATCAACGAAAGTACAATCACTGCCTGCAAGGCAGAGTGTTCGATGAACAAACTATATAGCCAATCCAACGTTGTTTACTGTTTAACGATTTACTATTTTACATTACGAAGGATGCCGGTGCACCCCTCTAGCCTGCAAAGATAGGAAGTTATCTTTAGAGGATGAAGAAAAAAGTAATAAAAAAAGCGGTTCACCGTTAGAAGGCGACCGCTTTTCCTGACTTTTTGGTAGTGGGTACGAGAATCGAACTCGTATACCATGCGTGAGAGGCATGTATCCTAACCGTTAGATGAACCCACCGGATTTGCTTATTGCTTTTGTACACCCTCAGGGATTCGAACCCTGGACCCACTGATTAAGAGTCAGTTGCTCTACCAACTGAGCTAAGAGTGCATTAGGCGGAAGCTGGGGGATTCGAACCCCCGGTACGGTAACCCGTACGTCAGTTTAGCAAACTGGTGGTTTCAGCCACTCACCCAAACTTCCTTTCCTGCATCATTTCTCAAATGCGGTGCAAAGGTAGGAGAAACTTTTGGACTATGCAAATCTTTGCACTATATTTTTTTCAGCTTTATTTCAAGAAAACGGATAAGGCGTTAACAGTCAAAACATAAAGATGCGCATTTTTTTTGAAGGAAATAAAGTTGGAGAATGCCCTACATAGCTTCTTCCTTCTTTTATTTGATATATATCAAACCCCTCCATCTACCTTTTCTCTACCTTTGCGCGATTTTTATAGAACACTGCCATTTTACACAATTATGATGATACTAGAACGCTTGAAAAAGCACGAAGGTCTGACGGCAGAAAGAGCCCTGACAATGGAGGAGGCTCTAGCCATGGAACAGAGATTGAAAGAATCGGAATCTCTGAAGCAGCAGACCAGCCTAAAAAGACAACTGACCAAACTGGCCATTCCTATCTTTATAGAAACCCTGCTCATCATGATGCTGGGTGCCGTAGATACCATCATGCTGAGCCGACACTCGGACAACAGCGTTGCCGCTGTGGGAGTGGTCAATCAGATCATCATGCTCACCTTCCTCGTATTCGAGGTTATCAATCTGGGTACATCTGTGCTTTGTTCGCAATACTTGGGCGCACGTATGCAGAAGAAGGTGGTGCAGGTGGTGGGCGTTTCCTTACTGGTCAATCTGGTGGTGGGTGCCACGGTCAGCCTGCTTCTGTTCACCTGTGCCGGTCCCATTCTCCGACTGATGGGTCTGACGCCCGAGCTGATGCAGGACGGCATGGACTATATGCGCATCGTGGGTGCATTCGCATTCTTCCAAGCCCTTTCGCTGACGCTGTCGGCTGCACTGCGCAGTGCCAACAAGGCCATTTATCCCATGATGGTTACGGTGGTGGTGAACATTCTTAATATCATAGGCAACTATTCACTCATCTTCGGACGCTTTGGCTTCCCCGAACTGGGCGTAGAAGGTGCTGCCATCTCCACCGCATTCAGCCGGGGAGTTTCGATGGTCATCCTGTTCATCATCTTGTTCCGCAAGCACATTCCCAGTTTTCCGCTCTCCTATTTCCGTCCTTTTCCCTGGATAGAGCTGAAGAATCTGATGAAGGTGGGACTTCCATCGGCGGGCGAACAATTGTCGTACAGTTCTTCGCAAGTGGTCATCACCTTCTTCATCAATATGCTGGGAGTTGAAGCGCTGGCCACCCGAACGTATTGCGTCAACATCATCATGTTCGGCTACCTGTTCAGCATCTCTATGGCTCAAGGAGGTGCCATCTGCATCGGGCATCTGATTGGAGAGAAAAAAGCACGGGCCGCCTTCCTCATGGGGAAATACGTGATGAAGCGGTCGGTGACGATAACCGTCCTTTTGTCGTGCGTCATTGCCTTGTGCGGACACATCATCTTCGGTTGGCTGACTTCCAATCCGGAGATTATCCACTTGGGGGTCACCATCCTCTTCATTGACATTCTGCTGGAGATAGGTCGCCCCATCAACATATTTGCCACAGCGGCCCTCCGTGCTGCCGGCGACGTCAACTATCCGTTCTACGTGGGGCTGATAGTGCAATGGAGTGTAGCCGTAGGACTGGGATACTGCTTCGGTATGCCGCTGGGTTGGGGCATCTGCGGCATGTGGATAGCCTTCCTATGCGACGAGAACATACGCGGTGCCATCTTTGTACGCCGCTGGTACAGCATGAAGTGGATAAGCAAAAGTTTCGTCAATTAACACATTGATTTATTGTATTATAGAGTGAGGACAGAACCCATATCGGCATACGATTTTCGGTTCTGTCCTTTAATATTTCGCAGAAAAGAACTATCTTTGCCGACATCAAATAGTCTTAATCTTATGGATACATTATTAAAAGAGACTGTGAACGCCGCAGTCAATTCGCGCTACCCCGACATGGCACTTGCAGGCCGAAAGCAATTGGAGGAACTCCTCGTTCGCAAAGAGGTAGAGAAAGGAGAGTTTTTGCTTAAGGAAGGTCAAGTGAGCCACAACATCGTCATTGTCGGCAAAGGTATGGTTCGGCAGTTCTATTACAAGAACGGGAAAGACGTCACCGAACATTTCTCTTACGAAGGATGCATCGTCATGTGCATCGAAAGTACATTAAGGCAACAGCCCACCCATCTCATGATTGAAGCACTGGAAGACAGCGTAGTCTATCTCCTCCCCTACGAGAAACTGATGCTGCTTACCGAAGTCTCTTGGGAAATCAATATGTTCTACCGCAAGATACTGGAATTCTCGCTCATCGTGTCGCAAGTCAAGGCCGATTCATGGCGCTTCGAGACAGCCCGCGAGCGTTACAACAACTTGCTACAAACCCAACCGGAAGTCATCAAGCGTGCCCCCCTGTCGCACATCGCATCCTATCTGCTGATGACCCCCGAAACACTGAGCCGAGTACGCTCCGGAGCCTTGTAGCAAGGTCTTTATTGTTCCTTATATTTTTTTGATATATATCAAACCACAACTCGTAAGAACCCTATAACTTTGCACCATCATAAGATTAAGGAACAATAGGTAGAATCAGTTTTTTATAAGAGAGATTAGTTTTTAGGGTATGCTAACAGAACAGGCAACATCTCAGAACGATGTTGCCTGCTTTCTTTTTATTTGGCTTATTACTTTTCTCCTTATCCGTCCTATTCCTCCAGCCGGATGCGCGTTATCTCGGGAGTCCGCACACCGGGCTTCAGTTCGCCGTTGATGCAGAACACGTAAGGGTAAGCAATGACGAGCGAAGCACCGGCACGGGCTGTGTAGGGTGTGCATACCACGTTCTTCCATTGCTGAGTACGTGTATTGTAAGCCAATACAAGGTCGTTGAACCGATACCATTCGGCGGGATGGTTCAGGTAGTCGGAGGGAGTATTGTTAAGTCCTCCAAGGAAGATATCCTTGTGAACACCACCTGCGCATAGTATCAGGCTATCCCCCCAAGCAACGGCGGCACCACCCCCTAAGGAGACTGATTCGCCTTTGTTATCGGGCGCGGAGAGTGGGGTCCATTCGTTGGTAGCGGGCGTGTACTTACAGCCATCGACTTCGACGGAGGGCGAGCGACCGTTGGACGCAGCGGCAAAGCCTCCCCACAGGTAGAGGGCGGGTTGTCCGTTCTCGTCTAGCTGAGCTGCACAAGCCGATTGCACACGAGGTCGCCCCGGAAAGGGAGGAAGCTCCTGCCAACCATCGGACAGACGCTCCAGGTTGAGGCTATAAAGCACGTTGGAGGGAACACCGTTTTGATGGCCTCCTACCAAGTAGATGGTGTGCCCCAGCAGACATCCGGACATATTGTCCAGCGTGCAAGGCAAGGATGGCAATGTCTCTATGCGCACTTTCTTGTTCTCGATTCGGAGGCGATAGGCATCGGACAAGGCACCTTGCTCGTTCATTCCACCTACGCAGACCAAGCCGTCTGCGGTAGGGATAGACACGCCATAGGCAATGGGACGAGGCAAGCGACCCGCCTTTCGCCAATGGAATACGGAATCAGTCGGCAGGTCGGTGATGTAAATGTCCTTGTAGTAAACCTTGCTACCACCATCTTGCACCGGTACGTGGGGGAAGTTACAGCCTCCCGCAATCAGGAGTTGCCCGTCCACCATGCCTGCAAAGCAAGCCGAAACGCCTTTGGCAAAGTCCTTGTCGGTTTTTGGGAATCCTTGCATCGGGCATATCTCAGTGGCCTCGATGTCACGAGCCGGGGCTTCGGCACGGAAGGTGGAGGCCGGCAGGCCGTCGGCATTCACCAGATTGGCTCGCGTAAAGGGTTGCCAACCGTAGCGCACGTAACGCGGATTCTTCACCACCGGACTGTAGATTTCCACTCGATTGTCAATCACCTTGGCGATGGCAGGATGGTACAAGCCTTCAATCTCAGCCACCTCGAAGGTGCGCAGAGCCTTACCGTCGGAGCTATGCATACCCTCGGCATAGTCGAAGGTGACGTAGCCAGCTCCTTCGCAGAACTCTGCCGAGCGGAACAATGGTCCCGAAGGGGTCAACTGCGTCTTGCCATACGTCCGGTTCAGCGCCCAGCGTGCCAAGCGTTCACCAATGGGCTTCTTGTCCTTGGGATGCACGTCGAGGGAGTCACCCTTATCGCTAGATACGACCATGCCCATACCCGGAATCTCCTGCATCAGCCTACGCTGACTGTCGCGGAACCAACACCACGAAGGTCGGTTCAAGCTGGAGAGTTGTACGTAGTAGAAAGGCAATGCATCGTTGTTCCAGTTCTTCCGCCAGCTTTCCACCAACAGACGGAACAAGCGTTCGTGGGTCGTCATATTGTGGGCGTTCGATTCGCCTTGATACCAGATGACGCCCTTGACGGGAAACTGTTCCAACGGCTGGATGCCTGCCTCGAACAGGTAGCAAGGCTCGTAGGGATGTCGCTGTCCTTTGGCTTCCGACTTCTTGATGTTGAGAGCAGCTCGCCCACGCACCCAATCTTGTATGAAGTCGTTGGACATCCAGTTTCGCAGGATGTCGGGGAACTGGTGTTCCAGCGTGCTGCGGTCTATCCATGCCTCGGTGGGCGAACCTCCGATGGCATTGCAAATCAGGCCGACAGGCACTTGCAAGCTATCTTGCAACATTTTTCCGAAATAGTAAGCGATGGCAGAAAAGTCGGCTACCGTCTGCGGAGTGACTGTTTCCCACTGGGCATCGGTATAGTATTGCAGGTGGTTCAGCGAATCGAGCACACTACGTTCCCACTCCACGGCATCGGTGCGCCAACGGGCTTTCATGTCGAACAAGCGAATGGAATTGTTGTTGGCAGTCGGAATATCCGCTGAAGCAGTCACAGCATCCCTCAGATAGAATTCCATGTTAGACTGCCCGGAACAAAGCCACACTTCGCCGACCAGCACATCGGTATATTGCAAAGTACGGTTGCCGTCCGTCACACTCAGCGTATAGGGACCTCCGACAACCAAGGGCAGCAGCGTCACGCTCCATTTTCCATTGCCATCAGCCTTGGTCGTCTGTTTCTGTCGGGCAATGCTCACCGTAACCTTCGCTCCGGCATCGGCCTGTCCGTGAATGGTCAGCGGACAGTCACGCTGAAGCACCATGTGAGAGGTATATATCATCGGCATACGCAAGCCTCCGAAGTCTCCCGTAATGGCTGAATAAACCGTCTGTGCCAACTTCAGGGCACCTTCCGGATTGGGATGAATGGCATCAGGAAGGAGGAAAGGATAGGCCGAGAACGGCGATTCGAAATCTATCAACTGCACACCGGCCACGTCGGCCACCGTCTCAATGGCCAATTGTATCTCGTCGCGCCAATCGCGCGTGCCCGATTCGTAGCGGGGATGCTGATGCAGAATGGGGGTCAGGCGGGCAATGAGAATCCGGCAATCCGGCTTCACCCGTCGAAAATCATCTATCAGATTCAAGTAATCACGCACAAAGGAGTCGCGATAATTGGGCCAATTGCGCGGGTCGGTATCATTCACACCAAGATGGATAACCACGATGTCGCCACCGAAAGCCAAAGCCTGCTTATACTCCTCTTGCTGAATGTAGGGCCGATGTCCCTGTGCAAGCAACGTTGCTCCCGACTTGCCGAAGTTTCCTACCTCGTAGGAATCTCCCAACATCTGCTGCAATTGAGCCGGATAAGACTGCGTCTCACGTTCGGGCAACGTAAACCCGTATGTAATGCTATTGCCCACACATGCCACCTTCACCCGTTTCTGGGCAAAGGTGTACATGGCGGACAATAGCATAAAAAGCATGAGTATCTTTTTCATACGCTCCACACTTCTTATTCAATCATCTCCTTACACAGAGTATAGCTGCGTATCATCATCCGCGGAATGTGGAACGGACCTTTGAAGATATTTCCCTTAGCGGGCTGAGCCACCGTACCGTCGCGATGCAGATAGCCGTACCACTCGCCGTACTCTCTGTCCGGGAAGTGGGCATACGTCCATTCGCTAATCTGACGGTGCATATCCAAGTATTTCTCATCTTTCGTAGCCTGATAGGCATAAAGAGTAGCAATAATCGTTTCTGTCTGCGGCCACCAGAACTTCATGTCCTGCGAATAGTCTTGAGCCGGCAGGTTGCGGCAGTCGCGGAAATTGATGATACCACCATATTCCTTGTCCCAGCCCCATTCCCACGACCAGTTGAGAATCTGGAGGGCAAGCTGCGTCAGCCGTTCGTCCCCACCACGGTACTTGGCCTCTTCAAGCAAGAACCAAACCGTCTCAATGCAGTGTCCGGGATTGATGACACGTCCGTTGCAGGTATCAATGAATTCGCCGTTGGGTCCCACCGTCTCAAGCAACGCCTTGAACTCGGGGTGAACAAAGTAGTTTTCGAGGGCGGCAATCGACTTTTCAATGCGGGCATCGAGTTCGGGCGCCGGAATAGCGGCACGGATGCGGGCTGCCGTGTTGATAAGAATCATGGTGATGGAATGTCCCTGCATAGGCATAGTGGGCAGATACTTCGGCTCCAAGAATCCGGGAGTGGCAAGGAAACGCTCTATCCGGTTGAAGAGTTCCAAGGCCTTCACCGCATAAGTTTGGTCGCCCGAAGCCAGCGAATACTCCGACATGGCAATGGCTGCAAAGCATTCTGAAAAGACATACCGACGCTTGCGCAGGGGGGTACCGTCTTCGGTCACTTCAAAATACAAATGACCATCGGCATCGGCGCAATAGGCCTCGATAAAGTCTATGCAGCTTTTAGAAGCAGCCAGCCACTCGGGATTTTTCTCTATGTTGTTGTATGCGTATGCGGCAATGAAGCCGAAACGCCCTTGAAACCACACGGATTTGGTGGTATCCATCAGGCTACCGTCACGGTCGAGGCAGGTATATACTCCACCGTGCTTACGGTCGAGTCCGTACTTCAACCAGAAAGGCATGATATTGGTAGTCAAGTCGGCCTTGTACAAATCAGCCTGCTCTTTCAAATATTCATTTACGTTCATAATTGATGTCTATTTTTTGTGTGGAACAAAATCGGTTTGCGGATGTTTCTCCTTTTGCAAGCCCCTCTTCTGCTACCTAACTATTAAAATTGATTGCAGCGGTCGAAGAAGTGAATAGCCTCCAGTTCGGCCTTCATCTGTGCTTCTTCTTCGTCCGTCACGTTCTGGAAAGGAGTACGGTTCTTGCCAAGGTCCAGACCGATGAGCTTCATGATGCGCTTGCCGCCCACAATGTTGCCCCGATAGTGACAGATGACATTGATGACCTCCTGCGAGAAATTCTGACGTTCGCGGGCCAGTTCCAAGTCGCCGGCTTTCCAAGCTTCGATGATGCCCACCAGTTCGCGTCCGTTGTAGTTGGTCGTACCACCGATACCGCCTTGCGCGCCGCCCATGGCCAAGCAAGGAAGAATGGTCTCGTCCTGTCCGTGCAGCATATCATACTTACCGTTCTTGTACAGGCGGCATTGGTTGTATTCGTACATGCTCTCGAAAGTATATTTGATGCCTGCAAAATTGGGCACCCGTCCATCCACAGCTTCCAGCAGCTTGACCATCGGCAGGAAAGCACCGTTGAAAGCCGGAATGTGGTAATAGTAGAAAGGCAACTCGGGAGCGCCGCAAGCTATCTCCTCAATGTACTTCACCAATTCCTCTACACGTCCTATCTTCGGGAAGGGAGGGGCCATGGCACCTACGCCCCATGCACCAATCTTCTGGGCATGTTCGGCCAGCATATGGCTGGACTTCACGCAGCAACTGCCTACGTGTACAATGACTTTGAATCCGGCAGGAGCCACAGACACCCAACGTTCTGCCAGCTTCATGCGCTCCTCTTCGGTCAGCATATATCCCTCACCGGAAGAGCCGTTGATAAACACACCTTGCAGACCATTCTTCTGCAACATACGGGCATAAGCCTCAATGGGTTCATAATTCACTTCTCCGTTTTCGTAGAACGGAGTAAAAGGGGCATCGATAAGGCCAATAATTTTTTCCATAACAATCTTATTAATTTTAAATTTCAAACTCTAAATTATTTACTGAAATTTCGCATATACAGTATTAAAAGAAGTATCACTGTTCCGCTCCGCCATTCAGGAGGTAAAGCGAGTGGGTCTTCTGCGTTCTTCAATCACTCCATATTATCTGTCTTCGGACGCAGGAAATAAATCTGAAGCGCCAAAGCTATCACGACGACAAGGCTGAGCAGCGCAAAGCCCTCGCCCAAACTTCCGCCATCCGTCCACTTACCCAAAAGACTGGTCACCGCTGCACCGGCAAACACACCGGTCATGTTCATCACGCCGTAAGCCGTGCCTCGGTGTTTGGCCGATACAAACTGACAAAGGATAGGCATATTGTTGGCGTCGAAAATACCATAGCCTACTCCGAAAAGCAGTCCGGCACCTATCACCGCCACAAAATTATGTCCCAAGCCCAGCAGCACCAAAGCCGGAATGGTCATACCCAGTCCGATGGCTCCCGTATAGACACGTCCTCGAATGTTTTTCTGTACCCAGCGGTCGGACATGGTGCCACCCACCAACACACCGATAAACGACGAAACAGCAATGGTTATGGTAGAGATAGGCCCTGCCTCGGACATCGGGATGTTCAAGCTCTCGGCAAACAAGGTAGGAAGCCAGTTCTTCGTGGCCCATCCGGGAAGGCTGGGAGCCGCAAAGTAGAACAGGATAATCCAAAAAGCCCATGTAGAAAACAAGACGGAAAGTCCGCTCAGCAAGGAAGGTTTCTGCACATTTGCTCCCTCCTGTTTAGGAGCAGCCTTGGCATGGGAAGGATTTTCGTGCAGCACCAGCATCAGCACCAAAGAATAAACCACACCGATGATGCCAAACCAATGGAATGTGGAATGCCACGAAAACATGGCGGCAATGGTAGCTCCGAAACCGCCAATGGCCTGCCCCACGTACAGCCCGGTCATGTGCACACCGATAGCCAACGAACGGGACTTTCCTTGATGCCAGTCGGCAATGAGCGACAAAGCCGAAGGGATGTAAAGCGCTTCGCTGATACCCATCAACGCCCGCAGCGCATATAGTTCATTGAAGTTATCCGCATAGCCCATGAGGTAGGTCACCGCCGACCACACAAACAGACTGCCCACCACCAGCCATTTACGGTTCAGTCGGTCGGCAATCATACCCGCCACCGGGCTCATAAGACCGTAAATCCAGAGGAATACAGCCATCAACGCACCGAAAGCTTCGGCCTTGTTCAACTCTACAATATCCACCTTCATGGCCTCTTGCATGGTAGAAAGCATCTGCCTGTCCATATAGTTCAGCAACGCCACTACCCATAACAGACCAACCACTACCCACGGATACTTACTATTGTTTTTCATATCATACAGTTTTAAAATTAAGAACTATCACCCAACAAATATAGAAACTATTTTATTTTTCTACAAATATTTAATAAACTATTTTTCTATCTAGTTCATTATTTATTAAATAGAATACACAAAAAGATCATTTTACCGTATATTTGACTAGCTTTATGGATAAACAAATTAAAGAAAAGAAAGCACATCATGAGTTTT
>JAUNJD010000122.1 GCA_030523205.1 Bacteroides sp. | reverse complement strand
AAGGGAGCAATCTTGTTTGGCTGAAAGGGTCAAAATTGCGTGGCTTTTCCAGCTCTATACAAATTAAATATAATGGGAAAAAACAGATGATTAAACCCGTTGAAAATTGTATATTTGCGTCAGAACATAAAAAAACCCGGATTCATCACCAGTAACTGAAAGCTGGGAGAGGAATGACCGGGACTGCGTTGCAAAAATACAAAAAATATGGCATATAACAAATCTTTTTTCGAGAAAGTTTTCTCTACCAAGCGCATGGAGAGGTATTTCAACCTTTATCCCGATGATGAATCAAGGGCCATACAACATTACCGATGCAATCTGCAATTGGCAGAAGTGTGCTACGTCAGTTTGTCGGTGTTTGAAGTGACTTTAAGGAACGCATTGTGCAGGGAACTGGAAACAATGACCGGACGGGAAGACTGGTACTCGGTCTTTCCTACCACGGCAGGACTTGCAAAGCTGAATCGTTACATCACGCAGGCAAACAAGCAGATAGCCGCCCGACATGAAATGATTACTCCATCGAAAGTGATAGCCGAACTGACTTTGGGCTTTTGGGTATCGCTGCTGAATAGCGAGTATGAGCGTCTGCTGTGGAAGAGCTTGCGACGGGCATTTCCTTATATGCCCAAACGTGACAGGCAACGCAAGAATGTAGCTGCCCCATTAAATAAGTTCAGGACTTTCAGAAACAGGGTGTTCCACAATGAATCTGTATGCTGGAACTTGAGCCATGTGGAAGCCATTCATCAGGAAATGATTATGGTGATGGGTTGGATGAACAAAGACGTACCGGAATGGCTGAAGCAGACAGATAGGTTTGAGGATGTTTGCCGTCAGATTAGGGACACGATGGGATGGACATAAGATTGTCCTTTCCCTGCTATTTAGCCCTTTTCTTTGCAAAAATCTCGTCTATCATATCCTTCACATCCTTATTCACTTGAATAAAGTTCGCATATAAGATACGCTCCCTCGCATCCCTCGATTTGATTATTTGCCCCTGCATGCAGACGTATGACAGGGGGTGAGGTAATAGCAGAGATTCCGGTAAGAACTGCCACCTACCGACTTCGTGCGGATTCATAAGTCAAGAATCATAAACCTCAGGCACGTTGATTGCATGACTGGAAACAGAAATGAATTTAGAATGAAATAGCTGATTGTCAAACCATACTATTACCGCCGCCCAAATCGGATGGTATGGGCGGAGATAGATGCGCCTGATTATCACAACGAATCAGTGCGCTCCTTGTATAGCTCAAGATTTTTCAATACCTTTGCGACCTTAAAAACAAAAGGAATGGAAAACAAAGGCGAAATCATACTCTATCAGCCCGACGAGACCGTAAAGCTGGAGGTGAGGCTGGAGGAGGAGACGGTGTGGCTGACGCAAGAGCAAATAGCCAACCTTTTTGGTACTAAAAGACCTGCTATCACCAAGCATTTGAACAATATATATAGTAGTGGTGAACTTGACAAAAATAGCACATGTTCCATTTTGGAACACATGGGCAATGACGGAAAACAAAAATACACAACCCAGTATTACAATCTCGATGCAATATTGTCAGTTGGGTATCGCGTAAACAGCAAGAACGCGACTTTGTTTCGCCGCTGGGCCAATGGCATCCTAAAAGAATACTTGCTGAAAGGCTACTCCGTCAATCAACGTCTGACAGAACTGGAGCATACCGTTGCGGAGCATTCCAAGAAGATTGATTTCTTCGTCCGCACTTCGCTGCCTCCCGTAGAGGGTGTCTTCTACGACGGTCAGATATTCGATGCTTACAAGTTCGCCACGGACTTGATTCGCACGGCACGCACATCCATCCTGCTGATAGACAACTACGTGGACGAATCGGTGCTACTGATGCTAAGCAAGCGAAACAGCGGTGTGAGAGCCGACATCTATACGTACTCTATCAGCCAGCAACTGCGTCTTGACCTTGACCGCCACAACCGACAATATCCTCCGATAGGACTTCATACCTACACGAGAAGCCACGACCGCTTCCTGATAATAGACGGCACGGAAATCTATCACATCGGCGCCTCGCTGAAAGACCTCGGCAAGAAGATGTTCGCCTTCTCCAAGCTCGACATACCGGCATCCGCCATCACGGACTTGCTGTAAATATTCGATTACGCCAAGTCGTTGGTATTACGGCAGGTTGAAATCGGGGCAGCGAACCTGCTTTCAGAAAAAAATGAAGGGAAACATTTGTGTATCTGACAAATAATTCGTTCCTTTGCACCGCTTTCGCGCAATCGCTGTCAGGACACACCGAGAGAAGCCTGGTATGTTGCGTTGTAACGATCAAACAATTTAATAATAATAACAATGGATTTAATTAAAATTGCAGAAGAAGCATTTGCTACCGGCAAGCAGCACCCGAGCTTCAAGGCAGGTGACACAGTGACAGTAGCATATCGTATCATCGAAGGTAACAAAGAGCGTATTCAGTTGTATCGCGGTGTTGTTATCAAGATTTCCGGCCACGGTGAGAAGAAGCGTTTCACCGTACGTAAGATGTCAGGAACCGTAGGTGTAGAACGTATTTTCCCGCTTGAATCACCGGCTATCGACAGCATCGAAGTGAACAAGATTGGTAAGGTTCGTCGCGCCAAACTGTATTACCTGCGTGCTCTTACCGGTAAGAAGGCAAGAATCAAAGAAAAAAGAGTCAACGGCTAATCAGCGGAAACTCTTGTTTCGACATAAAAAGAGGATGTATCTACACGGTGCATCCTCTTTTTTGTGTCATGACGAAAAGGAAACAAACAGACAAAAAAAATCCCTCGCCAAACTCAGATGTAGCGAGGGATTTTTTATATAAACCCGGACAGATGTCTTTATTCTGCCCCAAGAAATCTTACTTTATCTCTTTCAGTTCCCAACCCAATGCACTGGCACCAAGGACAGCAGCATCGGAGTCTTTCAGTTCAGAAACCAGCAACTTGGTCTTACCCTTATAGATGGGCAATACGTTTGCGTCGATGGCCTTCTGAATGGGTTTGAAGATGTATTCGCCGGATTTTGCCAAGCCACCGAACAAGATAATAGCCTCGGGGCTGGAGAAGGCAATGAAGTCGGCCAAGGCTTCACCCAGCAACGTACCGGTGAAGTCGAAAATGTCCTGTGCCAACTGATCACCCTGTACAGCTGCATCATACACGTCCTTCGAAGTGATGTTTTCGGCAGGAACGGAACGCAGCAAGCTGGCCTCGGTACGTGCAGTCAGCAATTCGCGTGCCGTACGGGCAACACCCGTAGCCGAGCAGTAAGTTTCCAAACAGCCTTTACGTCCGCATCCGCAGAGACGACCGTTTTCGCGGCGAATGATGGTGTGACCCAGCTCACCGGCAAATCCGTCGTGGCCATATACCATTTGTCCGTTGATGACGATACCGCTACCAACGCCGGTGCCCAAGGTAATCATGATGAAATCCTTCATACCGCGTGCAGCGCCATAAGTCATTTCACCGATAGCAGCAGCATTGGCATCGTTAGTCAGTGCGGCCGGAATGGCCAAACGCTCTTCGAACATGGCTGCCAAAGGAATAACACCTTTCCAGGGAAGATTGGGGGCAAACTCGATGGTACCGCTGTAATAGTTGCCGTTGGGCGCACCCATACCGATACCTTTTATCTTGTCAACGCCACCTACCGAAATAATCAGCGGCAAGAGGTTCTTACATACTGCGTCAACATAATCATTTACATCTGCATAAGCGCCGGTCTTAATAGAATCAACTGCTACAATTGTTCCACGTGCATCTACAATACCAAAGACGGTGTTGGTTCCGCCTATGTCAATACCCACTACGTAGGGCTTCTCCATGGTTGAATTCATGATATCAATTTGTTTTAAAGGGTTAGTTTATAAAGTTTGTGATTACAAAAATCACAAAGAAAAACGACACGACAAAATCTTTTTTTAAAAAACTTCACGATGTTTGCAACTTTTCGTACCAATCATGCGTCTAACAGAAAAAATTAATAAGGACAAGGATTAAAAAGAAAGTATTGTGATACAGCTGAAAGACATCAACAAGACCTACAACAACGGAGCACCGCTGCACGTTCTCAAAGGCATCAACCTTCACATAGCGAAGGGGGAATTTGTCTCCATCATGGGGGCATCCGGTTCGGGCAAATCCACCTTACTCAATATACTAGGCATCTTGGACAACTATGACACCGGAGAATATTATCTAAACGGTACGCTCATCAAAGGATTGAGCGAAACGAAGTCGGCGGAGTACCGCAACCGCATGATAGGTTTCATCTTCCAATCGTTCAACCTCATATCCTTCAAGAACGCTGTGGAGAACGTAGCCCTCCCCCTCTTCTACCAAGGAGTGAACCGACGCAAGCGCAATGCCTTGGCACTGGAATACCTCGACCGACTGGGACTGAAGGACTGGGCCAACCATACACCCAACGAAATGTCCGGCGGACAGAAACAGCGTGTGGCCATTGCCCGCGCCCTCATCACCCAACCTCAAATCATCTTAGCCGACGAACCGACCGGTGCCCTCGACAGCAAGACTTCCGTAGAGGTGATGCAGATTCTGAAAGACTTGCATCGGACGGGAATGACCATCGTCGTCGTCACCCACGAAAGCGGCGTGGCCAATCAGACGGACAAAATCATCCATATCAAGGATGGCGTCATCGGAAGCATCGAAGAGAATCTGAATCACGATGCATCTCCCTTCGGACAGAACGGGATTATGAAATAATTGATAATTAATTCATAACTTAAAATTCAAAATTAATCCATGATTGACCTTTGGCAAGAAATATATGGCACCATCAAGCGCAATAAGTTGCGTACATTCCTTACGGGCTTTGCCGTAGCATGGGGCATATTCATGCTCATCGTGCTGCTGGGTGCCGGAAACGGACTGATGAATGCCTTTACCCAAAACGCGAACAGGCAGGCGCTGAACTCCATGCAGGTATGGCCGGGAACAACCCGCCTGCCTTACAAAGGACTGAAGGAAGGACGCAACATCAAGCTGACCGAAAAAGAGCTGGATGCTACACAGCAAATCACCTCGCACGTCACCGACGCAGAAGCCGTGATTGAGCAATCCGGTGTCAACCTGAGCTACGAAGCAGAGCACGTCAGCATCACGCTGAAAGGTGTGTCGCCCATCCACCCACAGCTGGAAGGCATCAAAATGAAGGAAGGACGCTTCATCAACCAACCGGACATGGACGAACGACGCAAAGTCATCGTGCTGCACGAAAAGACGATAGAAATGCTCTTCGGCGACAAGCCGGAACAGGTGATTGGCAAGTACATCAATACCAGCGGACTGAGCTATCGCATCGTAGGCATTTACACCGACCAAGGCAGCTTCACGCCCTCGGCTTTCCTTCCCTTCACCACCCTGCAACTTATTTATAATAAGAAAGACGAATTTGGCTCCATCCTCTTCCTCACCCGAAACTTAACCACCGAAGAACAGAATGATGCCTTCGAGCAAGATTACCGTCGGCAGATTAGCGGGCTGCAACAGTTTGACCCCGAAGACAGCGGTGCTCTATGGATATGGAACCGCTTCACCCAATACCTGCAACAACAGACGGCAAGCAACGTATTGCGCATCGCCATCTGGGTAATCGGAATCTTTACTCTGCTGAGCGGCGTAGTAGGCGTCAGCAACATTATGCTTATCACCGTGAAGGAGCGTACACATGAGTTTGGCATCCGCAAAGCACTGGGTGCCAAGCCGAGGTCCATCCTATGGCTCATCATTGTAGAAAGTGTAACCATCACTACAGTCTTCGGCTATATCGGCATGTTGGCAGGCATCGGTGCCACGGAATACATGAACTACGTGGCAGGCAAGCAAGTAATGGATGCCGGCATATTCTCTGTCACCGTATTCGAGAATCCGACTGTTGACCTACGCATTGCCATACAAGCTACGCTTACCCTTATCATTGCAGGCACATTGGCCGGATTCTTCCCGGCACGGAAGGCGGCGATGGTGAGGCCGATAGAGGCACTGAGGGCGGAATAAGTTTTTTTAATGGATAATTGATAATGGATAATGAATAAATGAGAATAGACATTGACACCTGCGAGGAAATACTCGTGACGATTACACGGAACAAGACGCGAAGCATACTGACGGCCTTCGGCGTATTCTGGGGCATATTCATGCTGGTGACGCTCATGGGGGGCAGTCAAGGATTGCAGGAGTATCTGGCACGCAACTTCGACGGTTTTGCCACCAACTCCGGATTCATGGGTACCAATCAGACGAGCAAGCCGTACAAGGGTTTCCGTACCGGACGCTACTGGCAACTGGAGAACAGCGATGTGGAGCGTGTGCGCCGTGCCGTGCCCGGCATCGACATCATCACTCCGTGCAATGCCCAATGGGGAATGACTGCCGTCTTTGGTGAGAAAAAACGTAGCTGTACACTGAAAGGGGTATATCCGGACTATGGCGAGATAGAGCAACCTTCCATCAGCTATGGCCGCTTCCTGAACGACGTGGATGTAAAGGAACACCGGAAGGTATGTGTCATCGGTAAACGAATCTATGAAGACTTGTTTCCCAAAGATACTGACCCATGCGGTAGCCGCATCAGCATCAACGGCATCTACTATCAGGTGGTAGGCGTGAACAACACCACGGGGAACATGAGCATACAGGGAAATGCACAGACCACAGTCACCATCCCCTTCAGCACCTTGCAGCAGAACTATAACTTTGGCAAAAACATACAGTTGCTCTGCTACACCGGCCGTCCCGGACACTCCATCTCTGAGGTGGAAAAGCAGGTAGAGGCCGTGGTCAAGAAAGCTCATTACATCCATCCCGACGACAAGCAAGCCGTCATAAGGGTGAACGCTGAAGCCATGTTCAGCATGGTGGACAGTTTGTTCAGCGGTGTCAGGGTACTGAGTTGGATGGTAGGGTTGGGCACCTTGTTGGCGGGAGCCATCGGCGTGTCGAACATCATGATGGTCACCGTGAAGGAGCGCACTACCGAGATAGGCATCCGCCGTGCCATCGGTGCCCGTCCCAAGGATATCCTGCAACAGATATTGGCCGAGAGCATGGTACTGACCACATTGGCGGGCATGATAGGCATTTCGTTCTCCGTATTGGTGCTGCAAGTGCTGGAGACGGCAGTCAATGCCCCGGGAAAGATTGCAACGCACTTCCAAGTATCGTTCTCATTGGCCGTAGGCACCTGTCTGCTACTGGCGGTGCTGGGTATGTTGGCCGGATTGGCTCCTGCTTATCGTGCTATGGCGATTAAACCGATAGAGGCGATAAGGGATGAATGAAAAGATGACAGGATGATAAAATGATAAGATAACCAAATGATAAAATGATAAGATGGTGAGATGGGAAGATGGGAGGATGCATTTTCCTAAACAATTAATAAATTAGAAACTCAAAAAAACTCAAAATAACAATGAAGACTAAGAAGTATCTGAAAATTGCATTAGTGGTGATAGTTCTCGCCATACTGGCATGGACATTCGTGTTCCTGTATCAGAAGTCGCAACCTAAAACGACTGTGTACGAAACGGTCTCTCCTGAGGTGACCGATCTGGAGCGCACCACGGTAGTCACCGGAAAGGTAGAGCCGCGCGACGAAGTGCTCATCAAACCGCAGATATCGGGCATTATCTCCGAAGTCTATAAGGAGGCCGGACAGAGTATACGTCAAGGAGAGGTCATCGCCAAGGTAAAGGTGATACCCGAACTGAGCACGCTCAACTCTGCCGAAAGCCGCGTACGGCTGGCCGAAATCAATGGCAAGCAAGCTGAAACCGAGTTTGCCCGCATGGAGAAGCTGCACACCGACCAACTCATCAGCCAAGAGGAATACGAGAAGGCTGTCGTCACCCTGAAACAGGCACGCGAAGAATTGCTGGCGGCCAAGGACAATCTGGAAATCGTAAAAGAGGGCATCACACAGAGCAGCGCCTCTTTCAGCAGTACGCTCATACGCTCCACCATCGACGGCCTGATACTCGACGTGCCTATCAAGGTGGGTAACTCGGTCATCATGAGCAACACTTTCAACGACGGTACCACCATCGCTACCGTAGCCAATATGAACGACCTTATCTTCAAGGGGAACATTGACGAGACCGAAGTAGGTCGCATACACGAAGGTATGCCCGTAAAGCTGACCATCGGTGCCCTGCAATCGCTGACGTTCAACGCCGAACTGGAGTACATCGCCCCCAAAGGTGTAGAAGAGAACGGCGCCAATCAGTTCGAGATACGGGCAGCCATCAACGTACCCGACACGGTGCTGATTCGTTCCGGCTACTCGGCCAATGCTGAAATCGTGCTCGAACATGCCCATCAGGTAATGGCTTTGCCCGAAAGCACCATCGAGTTCAGTGGCGACAGCACTTTCGTCTATGTGCTGACCGACAGCGTGTCGCAGCAGAAGTTTACCCGCCGACAGGTGCAGGTAGGCATGAGCGACGGTATCAAGATAGCCATCAAGAGCGGACTGGACAGCAAAGAGAAAGTGCGCGGAGCAGAAAAGAAAGAAAAGTAATTGAACGAAGAGCGAAGAACGAAAATGAAGAAACAACTATTTCTACTGATATGCTTGGGCTGCTGCGCATCGGCATCGGCACAACAACGGTGGTCGTTGCGACAATGCATCGACTACGCCATCGAGCACAACATAGACATCCGGCAGACGGCCAACACCGCCGAGCAGTCGGCTGTAGAGGTGAATACGGCCAAGTGGGCACGACTGCCAGTTGTAAACGGCAGTGCCAGCCAAGCTTGGAACTGGGGACGTACACAGACCGCCATCAAGAATGACGATACGGGCGACTACTCCACGGTATATGTCAATACCAGCAGCAACTCCACCAGCGCATCGGTCACAGCCAGCATACCGCTATTCACCGGCTTCCAGATTCCGCATCAGTATGCCTTGTCTAAGCTGAACCTGAAGGCAGCCATGGCCGACTTGGAGAAGGCCAAGGAGGACATAGCCATCAACATCGCCTCGGCTTACCTACAAGTGCTGTTCGACCAAGAGCTGTACGAAGTAGCCTTGGGGCAGGTGAAGCTGAGCAACGAGCAGTACGCCCGCATCAACCGCATGGCCGAGCTAGGCAAGGCCTCGCAAGCCGAGGTAGCCGAAGCCAAAGCTACCGTCGCACAGGACGAACTGAGTGCCGTGCAGGCCAACAATGACTACAAGCTGGCTTTGCTCGACCTCAGCCAGCTCATCGAACTGGACACACCGGAGGGCTTCGCACTGGAGAAACCCGCGGCTAAGCTGGAGCTGAATCCGCTGACACCGCCCGACGACATTTTCCAAAGCGCACTGGTCAACAAAGCCTCCATACAGGCGGCCCAATACCGGCTGGAAGGCAGCAAGCACAGCATCCGCATCGCACAGAGTGCCTTCTACCCGCAACTGTCGCTCTACGGTAGCCTCGGCACGAGCTACTACTCAACCATCAACCGTACGTTCAATCAGCAGCTGGGCGACAACTTCAGCAAGTACGTAGGCCTCAGCCTGAGCGTGCCCATCTTCAACCGCCTAAGCACACGCAACCAAGTGCGCACGGCCCGCTTGCAGCAGGAGAACTACGCTTTGCAGCTGGACAACGTGAAGAAGAGCCTTTACAAGGAGATTCAGCAGGCATGGTACAACGCCACCGCTTCCGAAAGCAAATATACCAGCAGCCGTGCGGCAGCCCAAGCCAGCGAGGCATCGTTCAGACTGATGACCGAGAAGTACGAGAACGGCAAGGCCACCGCCGTAGAATATAACGAAGCCAAGCAGAATCTGGCAAAAGCGCAGTCCAACGAACTGCAAGCCAAATACGATTATCTGTTCCGCACCAAGATTTTGGACTTCTATAAAGGGATACCAATTGAATAAGCAGGAATAGGCATGATCGGATGTACCATCTAATCGAATGGATATATATCAAAACCTAAACGAGATATTATTTGTCATGCAGAACTTGTCGAAGAGATGCTTCTCTTTTTGCATAAGAGGAGATGCTTCGACAAGTTCTGCACGACGATTCTTTTAAGCCTCAGCCCTCAATAAGCATTTTTTTCTCCTCTAAACATATTTCCTATCGTCATCAGCATGATACGCAGGTCCAGCAAGAACGTCCAGTTTTCAATGTACCATAAATCGCGCCTCACACGACCTTCCATCTACCCGACTTCGCGGGTTTCGCCCCGAGACCCAATTACCTACCAAAACCACTTTGCTGATATTCCTGCCGAGGCTTGAAAAGTGTCCAAAAAGAACGCTCCCCGCCCAACACTATGAGCGGGAAGCATTTACAAAACAAAACAAAACAAAAAATTACCGAGCTGTTTTTCACAAAAAAGTTTCGGTAATGCGCTAGGTCATTGATACGTAAATCCATATCTAAAGATTTGAATACACCGAGGAATATCAAGAAAACAAAGGGAGAGATTCATCGGAGAAACAAATTTATTGAGATGGGAATACGAGATTGCTTCCGACAAAAGCCCCCCTTTGCATCCGTATAAAGCTGTTACGACTTTATTTCATGGATGAGGCCCTCGTCTAAAATATCTTGCAGTATTCTATTGTCGCGCCCACTTCGGGCTTTTTCCCCATGAGCCAACAAATAGACATAAACGGGTGATACACTATACCGCCTCGCTATACAATCATAAATCATCCTATTGCGAGAACGCAAATAGCAAATATAAGCTTTCATCTTTTTAAATACCATTGGCTATACTTTTGGGGCAAAGATAGGATAATATAAATAAACAGACAGACAATGGGGTGTGGCGGAATTGCCACAGTTCTATTGCGGATTTTCCACATCATTCTTTTTACCTTCCTTCTCCTTGACGCGTTCCGACAAATCGTCAAAGAAATTCCTACCCAGCAAAAGGGATATGCGCAACAGAAGAGTTGTATCGATGCTCTCCTTTTGAAACAGGCGGTAGATGTTGGAACGGTCGCAAGACAGCTTACGTGCAAACCAGCTGATACTACGTTCCTGCTTTTCCAATTCTTCCTTAATCAAGAGTCCTATCGGTTTCATGCGACGACTGAAATGAATCGGCTGCTCCCTGTTTCCGATTTCTTCTTAGTTAACAAATCCAGTGAGGCATAAAAGAAAAAACGTGGGAGTCAGCATTGCACTTATCCCACAAGTAGGCTTCTCGCATTGCCCGAAAAAGAGGATAAGACAACGCAAACAGCCCACGCTATTGTATACGACGATAACAGATGTGCCAACAACGTGGCACACCTGAAATACATAAACAAACAGTGTGAACGTTTCGTTACTTGTTCTTCTCTTTCTATAAATTTTGCGAGATTTATAAATCTAATGTACGATATGAAAACAAATTCATAAAAAGTGAAAGTAAATACACTGATATATAAGCATTTCAAAAAGTATCGATTTTTACACTTGTTTCTTGACTTATCACATCATTTCTGTTGTTTTCATCATTTTTGTTTCTTATTTGTTTCTTGTTTTCGATTATTTTTCGTACCTTTGCACCCAGTTTAGGACATAAAATCGAATAGCCATGGCAAGGAACAAGAAAACGACAAAGGCAAAGGAGCCAATCCGGCTTAGGATGAAAGACCTAAGCAACGGAAACAAAAGTTTGTACTTGGATAT
>JAUNJD010000121.1 GCA_030523205.1 Bacteroides sp. | reverse complement strand
GAGTTAAAAGGAGTTAGAAGCCGATAGACTTCTGTGTGTTCTCCTACGAAAACATCCGCTCTATGTATTGGCTTTTAACTACTATAACTCCTAAAAATAAGAACTTGTGAAACTTAAATTAGTTATTATTGTATTTGTGGTCAGGAAAGTGCAGTGCCACAGATTCTTTTATTTGTTTTATTCCATAGGCTATTCTTTTTTTATTGTTAATATTCGTATGATATTTCATAGTGCTGATAAACTATTGAAAATGGTTAGTTAATGAATCAATTTTAACGTGATGATAACTAACCTGAAAGAAAATAGCATTACTGCTAATGGGAAAGTTTTGAATTTCTTATCAAAATGTTTCTAAAGTCAAAATAAAGTTATGAATTATTTTAGTAATATAAAAACGCAAAAAGTTAGCATATGACCTATTCGCCCGTTATTCTGTCTTATGCTGCTTAAATTTAGTGTTATCCTGTCATTTTTTTAGTTTTTCTTGTTAAAAATTTCCTTTCCTTATTTCTAATCTATAACTCCCCCCCTCTTGCATATAATCCTACTACTTCAACCCTCCATGCAATCCCTCATAAATCCCGCCGCAATAACTAAACCTGCGAACAAATAGGGGCTTATTAATTGCAATCTGTCTGATTTGCATTATCTTTGCATCCCGAATCGGTGGTGAATGGCACTGATGAAGACCAAAGAAAATACATTATAAGTCATGAATATAGAACAGAAACTGGTGTCGTCCATCGTGGACGGACTGAAGGCACTGTACGGACAGGACGTTCCTGCCGCTCAGCTGCAATTGCAAAAGACGAAGAAAGAATTTGAAGGCCATCTGACACTGGTGGTTTTCCCGTTCCTCCGTATGTCTAGGAAGGGACCGGAACAGACGGCGCAGGAGATTGGCGAGTATCTGAAGGCGCACGAGCCTTCGGTAGCGGCGTTCAACGTCGTTAAGGGCTTCTTGAACCTGACGGTAGCATCATCCGCTTGGATTGAGTTGCTGAACCGGATTCATGCCGACGAACAGTTTGGCATTACGCCCGCTACGGAGCAGTCGCCGTTGGTGATGATAGAGTATTCATCGCCCAATACCAACAAACCGCTTCACTTGGGACACGTCCGCAACAACCTGTTGGGTAATGCCTTGGCCAATATCATTGCAGCCAATGGAAACAAAGTGGTGAAGACAAATATCGTCAACGACCGTGGCATACACATCTGCAAGTCCATGTTGGCTTGGCTGAAGTATGGCAACGGCGAAACGCCCGAATCCTCCGGCAAAAAGGGCGACCATCTGATTGGCGATTACTATGTGGCTTTCGACAAGCACTACAAGGCCGAGGTGAAGGAACTGATGGCCCGCTATCAGTCCGAGGGCATGAACGAAGAAGAAGCGAAGGCAAAGGCCGAAGCCGAATCTCCGCTGATGAAGGAGGCTCGCGAGATGCTGGTGAAGTGGGAAGCCGGCGATCCCGAAGTGCGTGCTCTGTGGAAGAAGATGAACGATTGGGTATATGCCGGATTCGATGAAACCTATCGTATGATGGGTGTTACCTTCGACAAGATATACTACGAGTCCGAAACCTATTTGGAAGGCAAGGAGAAAGTGATGGAAGGTCTGGAGAAAGGATTCTTCTACCGCAAGGAAGACGGTTCCGTATGGGCCGACCTGACAGCCGAAGGACTGGACCACAAACTACTGTTGCGTTCCGACGGCACATCCGTCTATATGACGCAGGACATTGGCACAGCCAAGCTGCGTTTTGCCGATTATCCCATCGACAAGATGATTTACGTGGTGGGCAACGAACAGAACTACCACTTCCAAGTGCTGTCCATCCTGCTCGACAAGCTGGGCTTTGAGTGGGGCAAGAGTTTGGTACACTTCTCCTATGGCATGGTCGAACTGCCCGAAGGCAAGATGAAGAGCCGCGAAGGCACGGTAGTGGATGCCGACGACTTGATGGAAGAAATGATTCAGACGGCTAGGGAGACTTCCGGCGATCTGGGTAAGCTGGATGGCCTGACGCAGGAGGAGGCCGACAACATAGCTCGCATCGTGGGCTTGGGTGCCTTGAAATATTTCATCCTGAAGGTAGACGCCCGCAAGAACATGACGTTCAATCCGAAGGAGTCCATCGACTTCAACGGCAATACAGGACCTTTCATTCAATATACCTACGCCCGCATACAGTCCGTGCTGCGCAAGGCGAAAGAGGCGGGTATCGAGATTCCGGCTCAGCTGCCCGTGGGTCTCGAACTGAGCGAGAAGGAAGAAGGCTTGATTCAGCTGATTACCGATTTCGAAGTAGTGGTAAAGCAGGCCGGTACCGATTACAGTCCTTCCGTCATCGCCAACTACTGCTACGACTTGGTGAAGGAATACAATCAGTTCTACCACGACTTCAGCATCCTGCGCGAAGCCGACGAAGCCGCCAAAATATTCCGCCTCGTCCTGTCACAGGATGTAGGCAAGGTGGTACGCTTGGGCATGGGACTGCTGGGCATCGAGGTGCCGAATCGTATGTAGTGTCGGGCTTGTTGACGAGAAATAAATAAGCTGGCGGTAAAGAAGATATCATCATCTTCTTTGCCGCCAGCTTTTATTATGACAGTTAGGCTTTATTTCTTCTTCGCATACCTCCCCTTCTTCGGCTTGCTCGGCTCCTTCTCATCCTGCAACTTCACAAGCTCCAGACAAGCCTGTAAACTCAAGTCTTGCGGAACGATGTCCTTCGGAATCTTGTAGTTGTTGCCTTTGTAGGAGATGTAAGGACCGTAACGGCCGTTCAGTATTTCCAGCTCCGGCTCTTCCTCAAACTTCTTGAGGTGTTTCTGCGCTTCGGCTTCTTGCTTGGCCTTTATCAGTTCCAGTGCTTCTTTCAGTGTGATGCTCAGCGGATCTGAATCTTTGGGCAGAGAGACATACATGCTGTTGTAGTAGATGTAGGGGCCGAAGCGTCCCGCACCCACACTGACGGTCTTTCCTTCGTGTTCGCCCAGCGTGCGTGGCAGTTTGAATAGCTCCAATACCTCCTCCAGCGTGACGGTCTCGATGGACATATCCTTTTTCAGTTGGGCAAAGCGGGGCTTTTCGGCATCGTCCACCGTACCAATCTGGGCTACGGGACCGAAGCGGCCAATCTTCACGGACACTTGCTTGCCGGTGGCAGGTTCGGCACCCAAGATGCGTTCGCCGGCCTTGTGGGCACTCTTGGTGGCAAGCGTATTCTCCACCGAGGGATGGAAGTCCTTGTAGAACGTCTTCAGGATGGATGTCCATTGCTTCTCACCTTCAGCTATTTCGTCGAATTGCTTCTCCACGTTGGCAGTGAAGTTATAGTCGAGGATGCTGGGGAAGTATTCCAGCAGGAAGTCGTTCACCACGGTTCCCGTGTCGGTAGGCAGCAATTTGGCCTTTTCGGCACCGGTTATTTCAGTGCGGGTGGTATCGGTAATCTCATTGCCCTGCAAGGTCAGCACATTGTACGAACGTTCTTCGCCCGGCTTATCACCTTTCTCTACATACTCGCGCTGCTGAATGGTGGAGATGGTAGGTGCATACGTCGAAGGACGTCCGATGCCCAGTTCCTCCAGCTTACGCACGAGGCTGGCCTCGGTGTAGCGTGCCGGATGCTGTGTGAAGCGTTCGGTGGCAACGATGTCGCCGCGTTTCAGCGTCTGTCCCTTCTTCAGGGGAGGCAATAGGCGGGTTTCAACTTCCGGTTGTTCCATGTCGTCGTCGTACGATTCGCGATAGACACGCAGGAATCCGTCGAACTTCACCACTTCGCCCGTAGCGGTGAAAGCGTCCGCTTCCCCCGTGATGCTGATGGTGACGGTCGTCTTCTCCACCTCCGCATCAGCCATTTGCGAAGCGATGGTACGCTTCCATATCAGGTCATACAGCTTTCTTTCCTGCGGAGTTCCTTCTATCTTCGAACTTTCCATGTTGGTGGGACGGATGGCTTCGTGTGCCTCCTGTGCTCCCTTCGTCTTGGTGGCATAGTGGCGCGGGTTGACGTAGCGTTCGCCCATTAGGTGAGTGATGGCCTCCTTGCTACCGTTGATGGCATATTCCGAGAGGTTGACGGAGTCGGTACGCATATAGGTGATGTTTCCCGATTCGTACAGGCGCTGAGCCACCATCATGGTCTGTGCCACGGTGAATCCCAACTTGCGGGCAGCCTCCTGTTGCAAGGTCGAGGTAGTGAAGGGGGCAGCAGGACTTTTCTTCAGCGGACGGGTCGTGATGTCGCTGATGGTGAAGGTAGCCTGTTGGCAACTTTGCAGAAAATCTCGGGCTTCGGCCTTGGTCTTGATGCGTCGGGGCAGTTCGGCTTTCAGTTCCACCGGTTTGCCGTCAGCATCGGGCACCAGGAATACGGCAGTCACGCGGTAAGCAGCTTCGGTGTGGAAGGCATGTATCTCGCGTTCGCGCTCCACGATGAGGCGCACGGCTACCGACTGTACACGTCCGGCCGACAAAGCCGGCTTCACCTTTTTCCACAGCACGGGTGAGAGTTCAAAACCCACGATGCGGTCCAGCACGCGACGGGCCTGCTGGGCATCTACTAGGTTGATGTCAATCTGCCGCGGATGCTCGATGGCTTTCAGTATGGCACTTTTGGTTATTTCGTGGAAGACGATTCGTTTGGTGTGTTCCGGTTTCAGTTTCAGCACTTCATACAGATGCCAGGCGATGGCTTCTCCTTCGCGGTCCTCATCGGATGCCAGCCATACGGTATCTGCCTTTCCGGCTTCCTCTTTCAGTTCGGCCACCACTTTCTTCTTGTCCGCTGGTATTTCATAGTGCGGCTCGAAGTTCTTTTCAATGTCAATACTGAATTCCTTCTTCTTCAGGTCACGGATATGTCCGTAGCTGGAGAGCACTTTAAAGTCCTTTCCCAAGAATTTCTCAATGGTTTTGGCCTTTGCCGGAGATTCGACAATAACAAGGTTTTTTTGCATAATTTTCTGTTTTGTAGTGATTCCCGTCACTAGATTCGGTGGCAAAAGTAGAAAAAAACAAATCTTCCACCTTATAATATAGAAGATTTTAGCAAAAAAAAAGAAACGGAAGCCCGATAAGGGAGATTTTAGAACTCAGATTTCAGAGTGGGCAACCAATTGCCATCGCCCCTAGGCTGTCCGAGAACTCATGAGATGCTTTCAGAAAGACATTTTTTAGACGCGAGCAGATTAGGCTTTATAATCCGCTAAATCCTGCGTCTAAAAGATATTCCGAACCGAGTTCTCGGACAGTCTCCCCCTTTAATTGTTTGCAGGTAAACTGTATTTCTTGTATAGGAAGAAACATAGAATGGACAATGCCATTAAAGGGCCAATGACAATGAAGTCTTTATATGCAAGTGGCTTTTCTACATAGCCTATCACATACCAAGGAATGGCTGTGGCAAAAACGATTGTGAACATTTTGGCTTGCTTGGAGAAATAATGCCTCCTGAAGGCTTCTTCCAATGACTTTTTGTCTAAAGTCGGAAACATCTCTGCATACATGTTTTTTTTGGCAAGAAAAGATTTCCGTGCATGGCAACCTATCCCAAACCATATCAGCGACCATGCGACAAGAAATATCGAAATGGCTACCCCTCCCGTGCCATCATCAAAGAAGTAGGATATAGAAACTCCTTTCATTCGACTTCTGATGATTAGTCCCAAAAGCAATGCGATGTTCCAACCAACGAAGGTTGCAATGCCGTATTTTATATGACTTTTCATAGCGATATATGATTTTAATTAATGCAATCTTTCAAAAAGGCTTTTTTAAAGATGCGGAAGCGGATTTTTATTTATCTCCGCTAAATTCCGCGTCTATAGGATGTTCAGAAACGACTTTTTGGACAGGTTTCTCCTAACGACCCAGCTTCTGAATTCTGAAATCTTTTCAGAACCTTACACTCACCCCTCCCACGAAGTTGATGCCCTCGTTCGGATAGCCCCAGCAGTAGGAATACTCCTTGTTCAGCAAGTTGTTGAGGCGGGCATAGATGGAAACGTTCTTGATGAACTCGTAGCCGACGTTCAGGTAGAGGTTGCTGACGGCGTTCACCTTTTCTCCGGCCACCTCTTCGCGGGAAATGTAGCGGTAGCCCAAGCGAATCAGCAACGGAGAAATCGGGCGGCTGTCGATGTGCAGGTCGGCTTCAAAAGCCGGCTTGAAGGCAAGTGCCAAGTCGGCGTTCGTCGTCTCGGTGTTCCCGTCCGTGCTCCAGCTGCGGTAGATGCCCGAAGCCGAGAGGTTGATATAGTCCTTGTAGGCATAGTTGATTTCTGCCCCGATGTAGAGGTTGTCCGTATCCTGATTGTACAGCTGTACAGCCGTGGCGTAGGTTTCGGTGCCCGTCTCCGAAGACGATTCGCTGACGGTGTATTCACCCTGCACCAAGTCGTTCTTCAGGCTCTGATAGCCACCATACAGATGAAACCAAAGGTCGTTGACGGGGCTGGCCTTGAAGCCTATGCCGGCATTGATTTGCTCGTAGGTGTCGTCCACCTGTTCGGCCAGCTGACCGTAAGGACACAGTGCCTCCAGCCGACGGAAATCGTTTTGCAGCTTACCACCCTTGGCTTGGGCGTAGAGCAGATAGCTTTCCGAGAAGTTGTATTGGGCAGTAACGTCCGGCGATACAAGCGGACCGTCGCCAAAGCCCATCGAAAGATCTACGTGCGCACCCAGATGGAGGTTCCACGCATCGTCGCGGTAGGCGTAGTACGGATTCAGTCCCAGCGATGTATAGTTCTTGAGATTGTCGCCTTTGTAGAAATAGTTGTCCATTTGCAGGGCGATGCTCACCGTCTGATTGTCGGCAAGGGAACCGGTCACCTCGCCCGAGGTGCGCAGCAGGCTTTCCTTGTAGCCTTGGTAGAGCAGGTCGTTCTGCCGTCCGTAGAACAGCAGGTTGGTCTCGGCACGGAATTGCAGGGGCAGCTCTTCACCCGTTGACTTCACGCCCACGTGTATGCCGCCGGATGTAAACTTCTGCTTGCTGCTGATGGAGCCGGGCAGGAAGTTGAAGTTGCTCAGGCCGAAGTGTCCGGCCACGTCCAGCGCCACTTGGCTGAAGTCGTGCGTATAGTCCATGCCTACGTGGGTGCGGTAGTAGCGCGACTTCCATTCACCGGCCTCTTCGGGCAAGTCCAGCGTACCGTTACGGCCATCTATATGGAGGTTGAGGTTCAGTCGGTCGCTGTTGGAGAGCATGAACAAGTAGTTGCCCCGCACGTCCAGATTGCCGTAGTTGCCATACCCCAGTCGAGCATATCCGGGACGGGCCTTCTCCTGCGTTTCGGTGGCAGTGTAGGCCTGCATTGGGGTGGCGGGGATGCTGCCGGTCGGAGCCAGCGTCTCGTCATACTCCACGTCCTTCTTGCTGATGGTGGGGGCTTCCACCTTGGGCAGTACGTTGACTTTCGTGGCATCCATGATGTCCGGGTTGTATTCCTGCTCCACGACTACCGTCCGGTTCACCGTAGAGTCTTTGGCTTGTGTCTGAGCCTGTGCCTGCATCGCCGATGTCAGGCCAATCAGTGTGGCTCCAGCAAGGATATATTTAATTTTTTTCATAACCTGTTTTTAGTGTGGTTTGATAATGAATAACGAGGAAAGGCATCTTTACTTCAGGGCAGCCAATCGTTCCTCAATCATGCTTGCAATGTCATCTTCGGCCTGATAGTTCTGTTGCAGGCTCAGCAGATATTGGCGGGCATCCAGTTTCTTGTCCATGGCTACATAAACGTCGGACAGGAGCACGAAGCTGCGGGCCAGCCAGTAAGCGTGCGGAGTGCTTTGGTCGATGTAGTTCAGAATCTCCTTTTCGGCGGCGGCATAGTCACCTGCGTTGTACAGTTGCTGTGCTACCAGATACTTGGCCTCGGCACCGTAGAGGGTGCGGGTATCTTGAGCCAGAATCTTCAGGTCGTTCATGGCTTTGGCGTCGGCCTTTTGGTTGAGGTAAGCCTTGGCGCGGTCGTACAAGGCTTCGTTGCTCAGCTCGGGCGACAGCTTGGTGTCGGACAGCAGGGTGCTGGCTGCTTGTATCACTTCCACGTCATCGTTCAGCGAGGCGGCGCAGCGCAGGATGCCGATGGTGCTGAGCTGACGCTTCTCGGCGTTGGTGGCCTTGGTTTGCAGCTGCTTGTAGTCGGCAAGGGCTTGGTCGTACTGCCCGCGGCCGAACAGTATCTCGGCATGCATTAGCAGGGCTTCTTCCGAATAAAGGTTGTCGGGATATTCCAGCAACTTCTCGGCGTGTTGCAGCACCGATTCTTCATCGTTCTGTTCCTTTCCTATCACGCAGAGGAAATAGTGGGTATTCAGGCTGAAAGCTCCGTTCGGGAAGCTTTGCAGGTAGCGGTTGAAGCTTTCCTTGGCTGTGGCGATGTCCCCCTTCATATATACCTTCTCGGCAGCGATGTAGGTCAGCGAATCTTGCTCGCTGGCCTCGAACTGAATCTCGCCGGGCATCTGTGCGGCAAGGGTGGCAAACTCATCCACGCGGTTGGTCTCGACGTAGATGGACTTCAGGTCGCGCATGGCCAAGCGGGCTTCCTCACTGCCCGGATATTGGGTAACCACCTGCTTGTAGGCTTGGATGGCATTGTTGTAGTCGTCGTTCTGGTAGTAGAGCATACCAATCTCGGCGGCGGCCTTCCGGCTGACCGGACTTTCGGGGTATTTGTTCAGCAGTTCGCGGAAGGTGGCGATGGCGCGGCTGTTGTTGTCGCTCTGCACATAGGAACGTCCTTTCTCGTACAGGGCACTGACGGCGTAAGGCGAATCGGGATATTTGGCGGCCAGTTTGTCCAGCAGCTCCACTTTGGCGGCATAGTCCTTTTGCAGGCCGGCCACCAAAGCCAGTTGATAGTAGGCATAGTCGCCTGCCGAGGTGCCTTGGCTCTCGGCGCGGGTGTAGTAGAGGGTAGCCTCGTCGAAGTGACGCCCGTGCAGGTAGCAGTCGCCTATGCGGTTGTAGGCATCGGCCAGCAGGGTGGCGTTCCCTTCCTTCTGAAGCTGTACGAATTGCAGGAAGCGGGTCTGTGCCGTGGTGTAGTCTTTGTCGTGGAAGGCAATGTACCCCAGGTTGTAGTATGCCAAGGCATACATCTCCGTGTCCTTGCGGGGCTGCATGGACAGGTAGTCGTTGAAGCTGCGGGCGGCTTCCTGCATCTTGTCCAGCCGGTAGTAGGACTCACCGCGCCAATAGAGGGCTTCGGCCTTGGTCTGCAAGTTGTACTGTCCGAGGGCGATGCTTTGGGTGAAGTAATCCACCGCCTGTTCAAACTGTGCATTGGCGAATACCTGCGTGCCCAGTTGGAACAGAATCTTCTGTTTGGCTTCCAAGATGGCGGCACTGGGCTGCCCGATGCGCTCTATCGACTTCAGGGCCGCTTCGTAGCTGCGTGTGTTCATATATACTTCCACCAGATAGCTGCTCACCTTGTCGGTATAGGCCGAGTTGGGGAATTCGTTCAGGAACTTCTCGAACACGGTGACCGATTCGCCGAAAGCCGAATAGGATGTCTCGTGGATGCAGAGGGCATAGTTGTAGGCGGCCTGCTCCTTCACCTTGCGGTCGGCATCGGAGGCGGCAGCCTGTTCGAAGGCCATGCGTGCCTTGTTCTTGTCGTCCAGTTGCAGGTTGGCCAGGCCGATGTGTAGCCAGGCATTCTGTGCCAGCGCGTCGTTCTCGTTGGTCACCGAGGCCAGCAGTACGGGCACCTGCGTATAGACTTGGCATTGATAGCAGGACAAGCCGTACATATAGAAGGCATCCCGACGGGGGACGGAGTCGCTGCAATGCTTCACGTAGTTGGCAAAAGACGTCATGGCATCCTGATATTTTGCCGTGTGATATTGCACCGTGCCCAGCACGCGGTTCATCTCGGCGGAGTACGGATGTCCGTCGGCATGGGCGGACAGGAAGTCGTTCGCCACGGTTTCGGCCTTGCCATATTCCTTTTGAATCAGGTAGATTTCGGCAATGTAGTAAGGCACCAAGTCTTTGTATTTCTCGTTCTGCTGCAAGGAGAGGAATCCCGTCAGGGCTTCATCGTACTGCTGCTGAGTGTAGCGTATGTAGGAGAGGTAGTAAGTGCAGTCGGCTGCATAGCGGGGGCTGACGTCGCGCAGGGTCTCGTACCAGACGGCGGCTTCCTGCACGTTGCCCGTTTTCAGGTGGCAGGTGGCGAGGCGGTAGGTCATGTCGTCGCGCTCCTCGTTGGGCAGCAAGTCCAGTTGCGAAGAGCCGAACATGACGAGGGCTGCTTCGTAGTCTTCGTTGAAGAATAGGTTGGAAGCCACGAGGGCATACAGGCGGTTGGTGTGGGGCGTGTCGGGATGTTCCTCCATGAATGCCAATATCTGCTCGGTGCTGTTCGGGCTTTGCAGCTCGTATTCGGCACATACCAGCATATATTCAGCCTCCAGCTTTTCTCCGGCTTCGGCTGAGGGACTGCCTTCGGCCTCCGTCTGTCGGATGAAGGCTTTCAGGGGAGCGATGGCGGCCGTGTATGCTTTTTGCTGGAACAAGGTTTGTCCTTCTTGGTAGAGGCGGCGGGAGGCAGGGGAATCCTCGCCGGTCTGTGCTGCGGCCAGCAGAGGTGCGCAGCAGAGGGCGGTACACAGTATTCGATGGAGTTTGTCCTTCATATAAATTTAAGTTTTTAAGTTCTTAAGTTCTTAAGGTTTTCGATCCCTAAGTTGCTGAGTTTATAAGCATTTGCTCGTCAACCGGTGGGCGTGGAAACCTATTTTACAAAAGTACGCTTTTTGCACCATTTATGTTGCATTTGTTTGGCTTTTTTAGGATATAGGTCAGTGGGCGGTATAAGTGGCCAGGAATTTTTTCAGTCCTTCGCGGATGGAGCCAAGGCCGAAATCTTCCGTGCGGACTTCCTTCAGCGGGATGAAAAAGGCATCGGCGGCATCGTCCATGGCCTTGAAGTGCAGCAAGTCCTTCACGGTGCAGCGGAAGAACATATCCAGCGTGTGAACCGTGAAGCCGGAATATACATAGAGGTTGGGTAGCGAGAAGAGGTATTCCGCCTTCACTACCTCCATGCCGGTCTCCTCCTTCACTTCGCGGCTGACGCCCTCTTCGCCGGTCTCGTCCATGTCGATGAAGCCGCCGGGCAGGTCCAGCGTGCCTTTGGCGGGTTCCTTGCCGCGTCGGCACACCAGCAGTTCGTCCTGCTCGTTCACAATCAGGGCCACGGTGGCCGAGGAGGGGTTGAAGTAATAGACAAATCCGCAGTCGGCGCACTGCTTGGACTTTTCGTTATGAATGTTGAAATGACGGGAGCCACATTCGGGGCAATAGAGGAATTGAGATAAAGGATGTTCCATGACGATAAGCTTTATGAATGAAATCAAATCGTGCAAAGATACTCATTCCGGATAAGAAGACCATGAAACTGCCCGCATTTTGTGTCGGCGAAAACGGAGAACTCCGCAGCACCCTATATTTGTTAAGTGTTATCTTTACAATATAGCACAAAAAAACCATATAATTTGCCAAATCTTCAAAATTTTATGAGATTTGGCAAATTATGGCCAATTTTTGAATCAAAAACATTGATTTTGTAGGCTTTGTATTCGTAGATTCTCATTAGTCTCTGAAGCCTTGCGGTGCGTACTTGCTCCGTACCAAGTCCGTACCTGCTCC
>JAUNJD010000120.1 GCA_030523205.1 Bacteroides sp. | reverse complement strand
TTTTGCACTATCAGTGCAATGTCTTTTGCACTGTTGGTGCAACACCTTTGCACGGACTTGTTTTTAAGGAGTTTGGGTTATTGAGCCGGCTTTTCCTTAGGTTTGCGGTCGAAGAAAGGATTCTTGGAAGAGGCGCTGACGGGGATGGCCAATACCATCTGACAATCCTTCAGCCACTCCAGTCGTTGGGCGGCGAGTCCGGCTGAGAACATGACGCGCGTATCTACACGCATATCGGCTGCCGTGGCACAGGCAGAGCCGACGGCAATGCCTACATCCACCGTGTTCAGTGCGCAAGGCACACCCTCTGTGCGGGCGGCACAGGTGGAGAATCCGCAATGTCCGCAGTTCAGTCCTTGTGCGCACGCGCGCGTACCTATTATAATTACACACTCGGCTTGCAAGATGTTGTCGGCATCGCGTAGAAAGAACTTCATTCCGTGCTCTTCCACCATGGCAATCATCTTGTCTGCCAGCTTTTGGATGTCTTCGCCCGTCACCATGGCAACTTCTATTACGTCGATGCCCTTTCCCTTGGGGGCTGTGCGGGCGGCTGTCATCATCTGTTGGGCCACTTGAAGCACATGCTCGTGGCGGCTGTCTCGTTCGTTTAGTATCATAATCTTTCTTTTGTAGAATTAATTAGTCGGAACAAAGGTAAGCAAAAAACTTGAGAAGCAGAGTGGAGCGTCGAAGAATAGTGGAAAACAAGGTGGATAAGTGAGTTGCGTATCGGTGACAATGAAGAGAGCTGACAAATAGTCTGATTGAAAATTCTAGGAATCAAAAGTTGCAATAACTCGTTGCAATATTTCCCGATATATTTTGTATTTTTGCAAACTATGAATCAGATTAAAGAGTACAAATGAAACCAATGATAAAATATAGGGGTGGCAAATCGAAGGAAATTCCTCATATAATGTGGCATATCCCCCGATTTACGGGACGTTACATCGAGCCTTTCTTTGGTGGTGGAGCGTTGTTCTTCTATCTTGAACCCCAACAGGCCATTATCAACGATATAAATACGAAGTTAATGAAGTTTTATCGTGGGGTAAGGGATGATTATTCGAACTTGCGGAGAGAACTTGACGAAATAGAATTGTTGTATACCAATAACAGAAATGAATTTGATGCACTGAAGGCATTGCATCCTGATGAACGTGTTGAAGATAAGAACGAAGACCTATATTATCGTCTCCGGGCAATGTTCAATGAAACGTCGGATAAATCCTATTCGGATGCGTTGCTATATTATTACATCAACAAAACAGCATATTCAGGGATGATACGTTACAATGCCAAAGGAGAATTCAATGTGCCTTTTGGACGTTATGCCCATCTTAACACCAAGTCTGTCACTTTATCACATAGCAAATTGTTGCAACGCGCTGAAATACTGAATACTGATTATAGTGATGTGTTCAATATGTGCAGGGGTGATGATTTTGTATTCCTTGATCCTCCTTATGATTGCATTTTCTCGGATTATGGAAATGAAGAATACAAAGATGGTTTCAGCGAAGACAATCATAGACGATTGGCGAATGATTTTGCTAACTTACCCTGCAAGGCTTTAATGGTTATCGGATGTACTCCATTGACAGAAGAATTGTATAAAGGATATATAGTGGATGAATATGAGAAAAACTATGCCGTAAATATCCGAAACAGATTCAAGGCTGCCGCTAAACATATTGTTGTAGCTAATTATCGGAAGTGTTGGGACGACATACGTGTTTGCTCATCACAATATGGTGTTTATAACGAGCCGGAGATAGCTCAATTAAGATTATTTGAAGCAAGACAACCTTATGGCAAAAATTGATAGTCAATTGTTATTTCTTACAACATCTCCTCGTACACCAGAGAAGATGGTACCCGAAATCGGATTACTTGTCGAACATTTTGCAGGTGAACACTGGAATAACGAAACGCAATGCGCCTTTATGGACATTTTGCGTGAGGAACAGTTTTTCAATGGCAAGGGTGAGAATGATCCGGCGTTTAGTGCGCGCGACAGGATAAACCGTGCCCCTAAATCTCTTGGTTTTGTAGTTCTGTCACCTCGCATTTCCATTACTTCGGCAGGACAAGCCTTGCTTTCATCAAAACGGAAAGAAGAAGTTTTTCTTCGACAGTTGCTGAAGTTTCAAGTCCCTTCACCTTATCACAGACCGACTGCTAAGGCCGCTTCATTTTGGGTCAAGCCCTATTTGGAGATACTGCGATTGGTACGTACGATGGGAACATTACGGTTTGATGAGTTACAGATATTCGGAATGCAACTTACGGACTGGCGTAACTTTGAGAGCATTGTTCAAAAAATAGAGGCATTTCGTATTGCAAAAGTTGAGCATCAAGGGAGTTATAACGTATTCAAGACAGGATATCATCGAAATGAACTTACACATATCTTCGAAGAGCGGATTGTGAATGGAGAAACCCATACTCGTGAAAGCAATGATGCGTCATTGGATAAATTTTTAAGAACTCAGTCGAGTAATATGCGCGATTATGCAGATGCCTGTTTTCGATATTTACGCGCAACAGGTCTTGTGAATGTATCGCACGTTGGGAAATCGTTAAGCATCGTACCGGAACGCATAGAGGATGTTGACTACATTTTGCAGACAGTAGACCGGAATCCCTGTTTTATTAATAGCGAAAGAGATTATATTGCATATCTTGGAGATGCAGCAGTGCCACAACTACTGACGGATGACAGACAGAGGCTTGTAGCAAAACTACATACAGAATTTCCACAAGTCGAATTCGACCAAGAAGCAGAAACATCCGTGCTAAAAGAATTGTTGGCAGACATTACGGAGCAAAGGAAAACAGAAGCATTGTGCAAACAGGTAATTGAAATCAAAGATTACAAGCTGTATGATGACATTCAAAACACATTCGTACAGATAGAACGGAAGGAATTATATGATGCCCCATTAATGCTTGAATGGAACACATGGCGTGCGATGACAATGCTTGATGGTGGAGAAATTAAGGCAAACCTAAAATTCGACGACTTCGGCAAACCTCTTTCTACCGCACAAGGCAATATGGCTGACATCGTATGTGACTACGGAGATTTTGGGCTGAGTGTGGAAGTGACAATGGCATCCGGACAAAGACAATACGAAATGGAAGGTGAACCTGTGGCGCGGCATCTTGGCAAATTAAAACGAACCATTGGAAAGCCGGCGTATAGCCTTTTCATTGCGCCAACAATAAATGAAGCGTGTATAGCTTATTTTTTCATGCTCCACAAAACGAATCTGACATTTTATGGCGGACAGTCTATAATCATCCCATTGCCGTTGAATATTTTTCAGAAGATGCTTGAAGACTCCCGTAAAGCAAGCTATGTTCCACAGCCACAGCAAGTAAAACGTCTTTTTGAGTATTCAAATGAAGTGGCTGCACGGTGTGATAATGAAAACGTTTGGTATGAGCAGATAATGGCAAAAGCCATGAATTGGTTGGAATAGTCCTTACCCGAGAGTTCCCATGCTATAAAGTAAGGGCGAACTTGATTTTTTCTTATCATACTGATATATAAATCCGTGATTTTATCTAAATTTGTGACATGGAAAGATGAAAGGAAACATCGTGTTACAAATAGAAAATGCCGGTATTGCATACGGAGAACACTTGCTTTTCTCCAACTTCAACCTTTGGTTGAAGCGGGGGGAGATTGCGGGCATCTCAGGACCTTCGGGTTGTGGAAAGACTTCGCTGCTGAATGCTGTCTTGGGCTTTATCCCGCTGAAGGAGGGAAGCATCCGGGTGAACGGCACGTTGATGAGCCGCAGTACGGTAGATGCCATCCGCAAGCAGACTGCCTGGATTCCTCAGGAATTGGCATTGCCTTTGGAATGGGTGAAGGATATGGTTCAGCTTCCTTTCGAACTGAAAGCCAATCGGAATACTCCTTTCAGCGAAGCACAACTGTTTGCCTGCTTTGAAGAACTGGGGCTGGAACGGGAACTGTATGCCAAGCGGGTGAACGAAGTGTCGGGCGGTCAGCGTCAGCGCATCATGATAGCAGTGGCAGCTATGATGAACAAACCGCTGATTGTGGTGGATGAACCGACCTCTGCGCTTGATTCCGGATCGACGGGGAAGGTGTTTGATTTCCTTTTTCGTCAGGCAGAGAAGGGAAGTGCCATATTGGCTGTGTCGCACGATAAAGGCTTTTCTACTAGATGCCATCAGCAGATAATCATGAAATAAGAATCAACATATTGGAACCCAAAGACATATCATATATCAGCCTGGGCATCGGACTATTGCTGCTCCTGATTCCCTTGTTCTATCTTTGGAAATTCAAGACGGGACTACTGCGTGCCACAATCATAGGTACGTTGCGGATGATTGTGCAGTTGTTTCTTATCGGTATGTATTTGGAATACCTTTTTCTGTGGGATCGTCCGTGGATTAACTTCCTGTGGGGCATTGTCATGATATTCGTGGCCTCGCACACGGCGCTCTCGCGTACGGGGCTGAAACGGAGCGTGTTGCTGCTACCCATTTCGATGGGATTTCTGTGCAGCGTGGTGTGTGTGGGAATGTATTTCATCTGCATTGTCTTGCAGCCGGACAATGTGTTCAGTGCGCGATACTTCATCCCGATATTCGGCATACTGATGGGGAATATGCTGTCGAGCAATGTGATAGCCCTCAATACATATTACAGCGGGTTGAAACGGGAAGAGCAGCTTTACCGCTATCTATTGGGCAACGGGGCTACCCGTGCAGAGGCGCAAGCACCTTTTATCAGGCAAGCTATCATCAAGTCGTTCAGTCCGTTGATAGCCAATATTGCCGTGATGGGGTTGGTGGCATTTCCGGGAACCATGATCGGACAGATACTGGGAGGCAGCAGCCCGAATGTTGCTATCAAGTATCAGATGATGATTATGGTCATCACGTTTACTTCGTCCATGCTTTCGCTGATGATAACCATTTCGTTGGCTTCCCGTCGCTCGTTCGATGCGTACGGCAAGCTTAGGTCGGTGTCGGTGGAGAAGAAAAGCTAGTTAACGCTCTTCCTGTCTTTTCGATTGGGCCACGGGAGCTGCCGATGATGAAGTATCCGCCTGGCTGTCTTCAGATTTTTCCTTCTTCGTTTTCTTTAGTTTCCAATTGCTCCAGAAGAGCAGGTCACTCCACTTGTTGAAGTCCTTCTTGAAGATGATGCCGATGCCTTGCGTTGTCAGGTTGGTCTTAGTGTAGTAGCGGTCGTTGGTCTCGTTATAAGCTTTCAGGCGGATGTCGCCGGAACGGTTGACAAGCCATTCGGCTTCGAAGTCGCCCACGAAATTGGTGTTGGCCAACGGATTGTCCCGATAGCCAAAGTTGCCGTTGATGAGCAGGCGGTTGTTCAGCAACTGTCCCGAAAGCATGGTCTCAAATTCTACATCTGTCCATCCGTCTTCACCGGTGCTGAAGTTGGTACCGAAGTTCCAGTCATTGCTGTTGATGATGTGCGAGAGGGCATTGTTCAATTGTCCGGAAATGGTGGATGAGAGCACGCTGGACATCATGTTGGAGTTCTGCGTGGTACTAACGTTTTCAGGCGTATAGAATTTGCCGATACTCAGCAGGTATAGGATTTGCATATTCATCTGTTCGTCGGTGGGGATGTAGTTGCGTACCAAGGCTTGCACTTCGTCGCGTTCATTGGGCAGTTCCAGGCTGAACTTGATGTCCGGTGCGGTCAGCTGTCCGGTCAGGTTCATGAGGCAGTCCACCTTTACATTGGTCTGGTCGACATAGGTGCTGGCATTGGACATGAGGTCGTTCAGTGAGGCGGAGTTTACAAGGTAGCTGGCGTTGATGTCGAGCGTGGCATCCAGAGGGGCACCGTTGAAAGTGATGGTGCTGCCGTCTTTGATAATAAAGTCTCTGCGGATGATTTCCTGAAGACTGAACTTATAAACTCCCTGACTGATACGGTAGCTGCCGAACATCTTAACGTCGCCTTTGTTGTAGAACTCGGTACGGATGTTTCCGGTTCCCTTGCCACTGATGTAGTCTCCGGCGGCTGGGTCCATGATGATTTTCATGTTGGCATCTGTTGTGGCATCTACCAGTAGGTTCAAGTGTATGTCGGTTTCCTCTTCCTCTTCCGCTATTTCTTTCTGTGCCATGTCGTAAGCCGACAGGTACAGGGAGTCTTGCAGAATGCGGCGCGGAGTCTTATCAACAAACTTGATGAACTGGCTGCTGGTAGCGGAAGAAATATAGTCCTTGATGTAGGTGAAGCTGGTGTTGCGGTTGGTGGTCATTGCCACGTTGATATCTACGCCATCCTGCTGATTGCCCGAGATGGTGGCACTTCCGGTGCCATAGACCGTGCCGTAGAATGGAAAGTCTGGTGATTCCTTGGTATTCATTACCAGCATATTGTTTGTAGAGAACTGGAAACGGTATCGCAAGTTCTTGAAATGTTCGTATCGCAGCTCGCCACTTACTCTTCCCTCGTGTCCCTGTGTGTCGTATATGCGGTTGTTGCGGAAGGTAAGTCCTTCTGGTTCAATCAGAATGGTATCCTTCAAGGAGAAGGTGGTGTTGAGCACTTCCACCTTCATGGAAGCCTCTCCGGTCACACGGCCTTGCATGGTGAGTGCTTTGAACTTACCATAGAAATGCAAGTCTCCGGTGGCACGTCCGTTGAACTCGGGCGTGATGCTGCTCATATAATAATGTATGAACTTCAGATTCGTATTTTCTGCCTTTATTTGCAGGTCGATGGCACTGGTTGGTTTTATGGGGTAGATGTAGCCATAGACATGGCTCTTGGCTATGTCCTTTTCCTTGATGTCGGCATCCAGGTATATACCTTTTACGTCGTGGTGCCATTCTCCGTGTATTTGGGCATCTCCCAGCAGACCGTCGTTTAGTCCAAAGTTGCGGATGGAGAGGTCGGTTGCCATTACGGGTTCCTTCAGCACGCCGCTGGCGTATGCCGGTCCGGTGGCTTCGCCTTGGAAGTTGACACCCAAATCGGCAATGTCGAATACATAGCCGATATTGATTTCCTTTAAATCGAGACGTACTGTGTCCTGTGGCTGGTCGGATACGATACCGTCGATATGCAAGTAACGTTCATTATGGCTGAAGTAGAAGTCGTTGATATGGACTTTACCAGAGTCGATTACCACCTGCGAAGGATGCAAGTCCCATACAGTGTCGTTCAGAATGACATGGGTGGGATGCACATCGACGATTGTTTTCAGGGCAGGTGCTTTCTGTTCCGCTTTCTTTCGTGTGACACGCTTGGTGGTGGCCCCTTCGTCCATGGCCCGTACGAACTGGGCAACGGCTGCCAACTTGCCACTATAAGTCACCGTACTGCTGTTACCCCAGTTGAGAGAGGTGTGGATGCGGTCGTTCTCAGCCTTGGCATCGATGGAGATATTGATGGCTCCCGTAGGCTTACGGTTGCTGAAGCGTATTCGCGTATGAAACTGGTCACCCGGATTTTCGCAAAGTATCATGCCCGATTCGATGAATTTGTCATCGTAGCGGAAACGCGGGAAATATCCTTCTACACGCAGGCGCTGGGCTTTATCATTGAAATATCCCTTCAGGGTGGAGTGGGTATATACCTTCAATGGAATCTGGAGGACGGCCGACAATAGCTCTGTATCGAACAGATGAAGGTCGAAACTGAAGTTGTTTTCTGTTTCTATCGGGTGCTTGTCCGGAAGGATGAGAGCCGGTACATATCTCCGCATGATATTGAGCACGCTTACAGGCAATGTGCGGTAGGAGTAATCTCCTTCGATGCTGCCTCTGAGGAAGCTGGAGGTGAACTTCAGTTGCTTGTTCTTCTCATCTTTCAGCGTTGCTGCCAGATTCATATTGTCCATGAAGTAGCGTTTGCCCGACATGATGTATTCTAGGCTGTCGATATTGATTTCTCCATTCATCTCGTCGATGGAACCTCCGGTGAAGTCGGCCTTTACCTTTACGGATACTTCTGTGTCTTGGTATTGGGGAGTCAGTTGCAAATCGTGCGGGCGCAAATGGCTGACGTTTGCTAGGAAGTTAAATGTGGGTACCTTGCTGGCTGTATTGATACTTCCGTTCAGCTGAATAGAACCGTTGGGGTCGTCTAAAGCTACTTTTCCATAGAAACCACCTAGCCTGTATTCTCCATCCAGTTCAACATTTTCGTACGTATAATTGCTATAGTCGATGGAGGCCACCCGTCCTTTCATGTTGATGAAAGGGTATTGCCTTTTGTTGTGTCTGCCGTTTACGTCTACTGTCAACGTGACTTTCCCCAACCTGTTGTTACTTAGCATCTTTCCTAACTGAAAGTTTCTGGTGGCAATAGATCCGGAATAGGCAAAGAATTCCTTTTCTTTGCTCGAAGTCAGCTTGACGTCGGTCTGTACGGTTCCTATGTTGGTCCGCAGACTACCGTATGTAACAAGTTCGGTAAAGTAACCGGATACTTCGCCTTTGAACGATATGGTACCCAGATTCCTTACTACTGAGGGAACTCCGGCATGGCTGTCGATTAGATTTCTGAAGAAGAAGGCGACACCGTCCGGGTCGGCATACAGGCTGTTCACATGTCCGAAGACGTAAGCATCGCGCGGACGTGAAAGGTCTTGCAAGGAAGCGTCTCCCTTCAGATGGAAATGTTCGCCGGCTGATATGGATAGATATGGACAGTCTAACTGGTTGATTCTCCCGCTTGTTTCAACTTCTATTTGAAGTTCTTCTTTAAACTCATTAAAGGCGGGGACAAAGGGGGAGAGGTCTTGCAGGGTGATGCGTGAAGGCAACAGATGGAACGAAAAACGGACATCGTTGGCGAAATTGCCAAACGCCCCCAAACTGTCGTACGTCATGCGTATGGTATCCATTGAAAGAGCGGTGTTCGTCAGACCGATGGCAAAGTTCTCGATGTCCATCTTTTGATTGTTGGCAATCACTTTGAGGCTGAGCCTTTTCAGCTCAAAGCCGGAATTGGCTTCCTCAATGCTCAGACGCTTGATGGCTGCATTGACGGAGTCGTTTTGCAAGGCCTTCAGCGAAATGTTGGCGATGATGTTCTGCAAGCGGATGTGCTGGGCGTTGAACTTGCCCGGCGTCTCTTCGGCCGATAGTACGTCGTAAGACAATTTTCCGCGGCGTATCAACAGAGAGTTGATGCGGAGGTCGAGGTTACTCTCTTTCTTGACCGTATCTTTAGAAGCAAAGGCGTCGAGTACAAACTGGAAGTTGGGCTTGCTGTCCGGTGTCTGCTTCTCCAGATTGATATTGAAGCCGAACAGCTGTACGTTCCCGATGGATATTTTGCCTTTGAACAAGGGGATGAGATCAAATCGGGCAGAAAGACGGGTCACTTTCAGCATTTCTTTGTCCGATTGGTCTTTCAGCAACAGGTCGTCGATGATGATTCTGTTGAACAGACCTATGTCTATCTTTCCGATTGTCAGGTTACTGCCTAGCACAGATGACAACTCTCTGGCGGTAACGGCAGAAAGCTGTTGCTGAACATTCGGAATGTTCAGCAGCAGGAAAGGGATGGCGTATAGGCAGACTACAATGCCTAGCACCCAGCTTACTATCCTTTTAAATGTTTTGATAGGCGGTTAAATTATCTGTTTTGCCAACAAAAATATAAAATATTACGTTATCCTTCCTACTTTTATCACTACTTTTGCAGGGTTTAAACGTAAATAAACATTATGAGTACAATAATTTTAGGAATAGAGTCGTCATGTGATGATACTTCGGCAGCTGTCATCAAGGATGGATACCTACTTTCGAATGTAGTGGCAAGTCAGGCTGTACACGAAGCATACGGGGGAGTGGTCCCTGAACTAGCTTCGCGTGCACATCAGCAAAATATAGTTCCCGTGGTGCACGAAGCCTTGAAGCGTGCTGGTGTGGCGAAGGAAGAGCTGAGTGCCGTGGCTTTTACCAGAGGCCCCGGGCTGATGGGTTCACTATTGGTAGGTGTCTCTTTTGCCAAAGGATTTGCCCGCTCACTGGGGATACCTATGGTGGATGTTAATCATTTGACAGGACATGTGTTAGCGCATTTTATTAAAGCGGAAGGAGAAGAAAATGTACAGCCCAATTTCCCATTCTTATGCTTGCTGGTTTCCGGTGGAAATTCGCAGATTATATTGGTAAAGGCTTATAATGATATGGAAATCTTGGGGCAGACCATTGATGATGCTGCCGGAGAAGCCATTGATAAATGTTCCAAAGTAATGGGATTGGGGTATCCGGGTGGTCCTATCATAGACAAGCTGGCCCGTCAGGGAAATCCGAAAGCTTTCAGTTTTAGTAAGCCTCATATTCCCGGACTAGATTATAGTTTTAGCGGACTGAAAACATCCTTTTTGTACTCTTTGCGCGATTGGATGAAAGAAGACCCCGATTTCATCGAGCATCACAAGAATGATTTGGCTGCTTCGTTGGAAGCGACCATCGTAGATATACTGATGGATAAGTTGCGCAAGGCTGCCAAGCAATACAAAATCAAAGAAGTGGCCGTAGCAGGTGGAGTCTCTGCCAATAATGGGTTACGTAATGCTTTCCGCGAGCACGCCGAGAGGTATGGGTGGAAGATATTCATCCCTAAATTCAGCTATACTACGGACAATGCAGCCATGATTGCCATTACGGGTTATTTTAAATACTTGGATAAGGATTTCTGTCCGATGGAAGCTCCGGCGTATTCGCGCGTTACATTATAATATATAAGGTGGAGATAGGCAGGAGAAACTTAAAAAACTCAAGAACTTAAAAAAATATATATGAGGATAGAAGAAGAGATTGGCGAATTGCTAAAAGCGAAGAATTTGTCCCTTTCCACCGCAGAAAGTTGTACGGGTGGGGGCATTGCCGCACTGATAACGTCGGTTCCGGGCAGTTCGGAATATTTCAAAGGAGGCATCGTGGCCTATTCCAATGAAGTAAAGATGTCTTTGCTCCACGTATCTCCCAAAACATTGGAACAATATGGGGCTGTGAGCTGCGAAACGGTCATCGAAATGGTAAAAGGTGCGATGGAAACGCTGAAAACAGACTGTGCGGTCGCTACTTCCGGAGTAGCCGGTCCCGGAGGTGGGACGCCAGAAAAACCGGTAGGTACGGTGTGGATGGCGATTGCCTATAAAAACGAAATTGCAACTTCGAAACAAGTGGGTGATTGCGGGAGAGCCGGAAATGTGGAAAAAGCCATTCAAAATGTTCTTTCCATGCTTCGGGACAAGCTAAAATAAGGAAATAATGCTATCATACAGAGAATTATTTCGCAAAAAACTTGTTTTATAACAATAAAAGTGCTTACTTTGCGCTCTGTTTGAAATAAGCATAGTAAAAACTATAAAAACAAAGATAGAAATGTCGAAGATTTGTCAAATTACCGGAAAGAAAGCCATGATTGGCAACAACGTTTCGCACTCAAAGAAAAGAACTAAAAGAACATTTGAGGTGAACTTGTTTAACAAGAAGTTCTACTATGTAGAACAAGATTGTTGGATTAGCCTTAGCATTTGTGCTAACGGCCTGCGTATCATTAACAAAAAAGGACTGGACGCTGCTTTGAATGATGCTGTAGCTAAAGGTTACTGTGATTGGAAAAGCATCAAAGTTATTGGCTAAAAAGTAGAGGAGAATACTGATTATGGCAAAGAAAGCAAAAGGTAACAGAGTACAGGTGATTCTGGAATGCACAGAACACAAGGATAGCGGTATGCCGGGTACTTCTCGTTATATTACGACGAAGAACAGAAAGAATACCACA
>JAUNJD010000381.1 GCA_030523205.1 Bacteroides sp. | reverse complement strand
CTCAAAAACTTAAAAAAGCTTAAGAACTTAAAAACTCAAATTCAACACATTTCAGCACGCAACATATCGAGACCGGCACGCACGATGCGCTGTACCTCCACCTTCGAAGAGCATACAAACTCGCAAAGGGCGAAGTCTTCGGGAGCCACCTCGTAGATGCCCAAGGCTTCCATGCGGTCGATGTCGCCTGCAATGATTGCTTTTACCAAATATTCGGGGAAGATGTCCATAGGGAACACACTGTCATATTCGCCGGACATAATCATGTGGCGTTCGCCACCCTTCACGCGGGCATCTATCACATATTCCTTCTTGCCCAGCAACCAGCTGAAATAAGAACGGTTGACGCTGAACTGACCGAAACGCGGCATAATCCAGCCGAGCATTTCGTGTACTTCGTCACCTTCGGGAATAACGGTCAGTTGCGTATCGAAAGCACCCAAATAGCCGTTGGCGGCAACCTTCTTGCCGGTCAGCACGTTTCCGCTGATGTAGCGCAAGTCCTTGCCGGTAGTTACATTACCCTTGAAGACGTCCGTCAGCAGGGCACCTACCTTCAGCTTGCAATAAGCGGGCTTCAGCACTTCGCTTCCCGTAAGGGCTACTGTACGGGTCAGGTTCACCCGACCGGTGTTCAGCAGACGACCGATAAAGATGACGGCCTCCGGACCGATGGTCCAAACGACTTCACCCTTCACAATCGGCGAGATGTGGTTGATTTGTACACCTACGTTGCCTGCCGGATGCGGACCATCGAAAGCGGTAACGGTAACATTCTTGGCCTGCGTCAAGGCAGCAGATTTCTGCTTCACGCTGATGCCCAGGTAGGTCTTGGCTATCTTAGCCAAAGCGTCAAGTCCGGTCTGGAAGTTGGCTTCCTCGCCCTTCAGCACAAATTCGAAGTCGGGAGCCAGCGGATTGCTGTCGAAGGCAGATACAAAGATAGCCTTCGGACTGCTGGTCGGGTCGGCAATCACGTCATACGGACGTTGGCGGATAAAGGCGAACATACCGGCTTGCAGCAAAGCTTCCTTCACTTCGTCTGCACCCATCTTGGCAGGGTCTTTCTTGCCAAATTCCTCATAGTCCTGTTCGGCAGCGGCTTCTACCACGATGTTCAGCACTTTGCGCCGTGCACCGCGTTCCACGCTTGTCACTACGCCACTAACGGGCGATACAATTTTCAATTCGGGATGATTCTTGTCTATAAACAAGGGTCCTCCTGCCATGACATATTCCTGTTCTTTGACCACCACTTTCGGAGTGATGCCGGTAAAGTCATCGGGAACCAATGAATAGAATCCCGGCTCTTTCACAGATGCATACTCTTCCGCAGCTTTGCCTTTCAGGTTAATGTCAAGGCCTTTACGTAACTTAATTACACTTGCCATGCGTTATTATAAAAAATGGTTTCATTAAATTTCCCGCAAAAGTAACAAAAAAGAATGTGAATCAAGAGTAAATGCAATAGGAATTACGGATAAATTTCCGTAATTCCTACCGTTAACGAACACGGATGTTTCAGTTCTTAAAAAAATGCCCCTACAAGCCCCAGAAGCCTGCACGATTGCCACGTTGCCACGTTGCCACACCCCCATGTCGTGGCAACGCATATTCACCGAAAACCGTTTTTTTACGCTTTTCCACCCCATCTAAAGCGCATATACCATTGTATTACAAACGTTTATCATTCAAGCACTACATTTCACACCCGCTCCGTACCAAGTCCATACCAAGTCCGTACCTGCTCCACACAAGGCCCTTTTCCGCCCTATACCCCCTTTTTTCCTTCTCAAATGGACAAATAGGGAGCAGGTACGGAGCAAGTACGGAGAAGGTACGGAG
>JAUNJD010000119.1 GCA_030523205.1 Bacteroides sp. | reverse complement strand
CTTTTAAGTTAGTGTTTAATAGAATTCTCCATCTTACTGATGACCTCCAATGAAGCCGAATAAACCTTATCCATAGCTTGATTGGCATCACCGGGAGCAAAGCGGGCAAACTCGCAATTGTTCAAAGCATCCAAGAATTCTTTTCGCAAGTCGTCCCCTACTCCATATTTGCGGAGTTCTTCTTCGATATTGTCCTTCGACAAGCGAGATACCGGAATGCTCAGCTTGTCGCTGATATATCCCCAAAGCGCTTTCAGCACCTCGTCATAGAACTCATCCTTCTTATTCTCAGCCAGCAGCTTTCCGGCCCCTTTCATGCGTTTTACAGCCACTTTGTTTGCTTTCTTGGTACGCATCTTGGCTACATTGGCATTGGCCGCAATCTGCTTGCGATACGCAATGAAGAACACTACAAACGCAACGGCAGGTATCAGGTAGAACAACCAATAGCCGAACGAACCAAAGAAGAAGTCTCCCTTCTGCGTCAGCACAACGTCGTTCTGCTTGATGTAGCGGATGTCTTCGTTCAGCACCTTCAGGTCTTCCTTGTTCGTAAAGTTGGCGATGGTCTGCGAGGCATTGCCTGCTCCCTTCTCTACATTCAGTTCGTATTCTTCGGTCGTCAAGGTCTTGTATGAGCGCGACTTTATGTCGAAGTAGCTGAACTTCACAGCCGGTATCTTATATGTGCCTGCATCGCGTGGAATAGCCAGATATTCAATTACTTGATTGCCTGACAATCCGGCGTTGGTCAAGCGGAATTTATTATCTACTTTCGGGTCGTACACCTCAAAATTCTCGGGGAACTTAACCTCGGGAGTAGAAATCAGCTTCAAGTTTCCCGTTCCTGCAATCACCAATTTCAGTGTCACAGCATCATTCGTCTTGATTTGGGTATTGCTGATGGATGAAGAGATACTGAACTCTCCCACTCCACCGGAGAATCCTTCGGGCTTGCCATCGGGCAAAGGCTTGGAGTCGATGACAATCTGCGGAGTAATCAGCGATTTCTTTACTTCTACATAATTACTGCCCCCGTTGAAGAAGGCTTCGAACGGATCGTTCACCTGCACGGCTTTGGCGATGGAGGCATCGAAACGAGCTGCGTCAATCGTAAGCTTTCCGGTCTGTTGCGGGAATAGTACAAACTGGCGATAAATGGTCGTCTGATAATTTCGGCCTTTATAGTGCTCCAAACTCCATTTCCGGTCGTTGGGTAGTTCGACTTCCTGCGAATGGAATCCCTTGAAGTCGGGCAGCTTCACATTGTCAAAACCACGCAAATCGACCAACGTGTATATCTTGTATGTCAGCAAGAAGGCCTCCTGTTCATATACGCTTGTCTTAGTGGCCGTTGCCGTTATGAACAAGTCATTGTTGGATACAGACGTGCCCGACGAAGCCCGACTCGCACTGCCTCCTCCATTACTCTGCTGCCCACCGCTACCCGAAGCGGAAGATTGTTGGTCGGCCGGCAATACCTTGATTTGTACAGAATTGGAAATCATCTGATTGCCTCCTGCCGTAATGGTAGCTCCCGGAATGGTGAAAGTGCCCTCCGTGGTTGCCATCAGTATGTACGTATAGGTCAGCGTCTCGCTTGTCTTTCCGTTGATGCTTTGCATACTGTACGACCGACTGGGTCCCATCAATACATCAAAACCCTTCACGGAAGGAACGCGGAAATCCCTTACGTTCTGTGTATTGACTGTATATGACAGTCTGAACTGATCACCTACCGCCACGGCATCCGGTGCAGATGCGGTAAACGTCACCTTGTCGTCCGCATAAGCATGTAAGCCAAAGGCAATCAACGCTATCCATAAGAAAATTATTTTCCTCATATCTCTTTTCTATATCAGATTATGTTACTTTGAGTTTTTAAGTTCTTTTTCGAGTTCTTCAGTCCTTAAGTCTTTTTTAAAGAACGCTGAATGCCCGGAAGTCGCCAAGACCTCAATCTCGCTACTGCTTACCAGTCTTTCTCCAAACGTTTGCCCTGAAGCACTTGCTGTTTCTTGACTTTATCCTGCACGTCTTTCTCGTCCTGCATTACCGAATTCAGCAACTGCTCGGCATTCTCTTTCGACATTTGATTGTCTTTCTTTTCGGGCTGAGGAGGTTGTTGATCTTGGTTCTGCTCTTGCTCTTTCTGCTGATCTTGCTTGTTTTCCTGATCTTTCTTCTCCTGCTCTTTCTGCTGTTCGTCCTTGTTCTGGTCTTGGTTCTGCTGATTGTCTTGCTGATCCTGCTGCTGCTCTTTCAGTTGCTTCTGGGCCAATGCCAGATTGTAGCGGGTTTCATCATCTTTAGGATTGTTGCGCAACGACTGTTTGTAGGCTTCTACCGCCTTGGCATAATCCTTTTGCGAATGGAAAATAATCCCCATATTATGATAAATCTGCGCCAGATTGGCCTTGTCCTTCTCCAACTTCGTGGCTCCGACGTACTGTTCCATAGCCTCCTGCAACTTATTCTGCTGCATCAGCGTATTGCCCAAATTGTACATGGAAACGGTTGACTTGGGATTTACGTCCAGTGCCTTACGATAGTTTACCTCGGCATTTACGTACATACTATCCCTGAAAGCACGATTTCCCTTGCGGATGAAATCGCGCTCCTCCTTCTGTGCAGAAGCCGTGAAGGCTACCGCAAACAACATAAAAATGAGTCCTATATATCTTCTCTGTAACATACACACATCATTTTTTATTTGAAAATAAATGGATGTTGCGGAACAACGGATTCTTGCGTTCCAAAATCAACATCTCTGCCAGCAACAGCAAAAAGACAAGCCATGCCACTGCCTGAAACTGTTCGTTAAACTCGGTATATACCTGCGTCTCTACGTCGGCCTTGGCCATCTTGTCGAGTTCTTGGCCGATAGCTTTCTGAGCGTTGTTGGTGTTATCTACACGTATATAAACACCATTACCGGCCTTGGCCACCTCCTGACACATCTGTTCGTTCAGGTGGGTCACAATCACGTTTCCGTCGCGATCCTTACGATAGTCGTTGGTCCCTTCGAGGGGGATGGGTGCTCCGTCCGGCATACCCACACCCAGCACATTCACCTGAATGCCCTTCTCGGCCGCGGCCTGTGCAGCTTCAACGGCTCCGCCTTCGTGGTTTTCGCCATCGGTTATCACGATGACCGCACGTCCCACTCCTTCCTGCGGGGTAAAGCTGCGTGTAGCCAAGCTGACAGCTGCTCCAATGGCTGTTCCTTGCTTGGAAATCAAAGAGGGATCAATGGATTCCAAAAACATCTTGGCCGAGATATAATCGCTCGTAATGGGCAGCTGAGTAAAGGCATCGCCCGCAAACACAATCATACCCACCTTGTCATTTTCCATCTTGTCCACCAATTGCGCTACCAGTCTTTTGGCTTTGGCCAAACGGCTGGGCTGCACATCCTGAGCCAGCATTGAATTGGAAATGTCCAACGCAATCATGACCTCTACCCCCTGACGCTTCACGGTCTCCAGCTTTGAGCCGAACTGAGGGCGAGCCAACAGCACGGCAAACAGACCAATGGCGGCAAAAGTCAGCCAAAACTTCACATCCGGACGGTATTTGGAGACATCCGGCATCAATTCAGCCATCAGCTCCGGGTCGCCAAACTTACGGATAGCTTTCCGTTTGCGATAATTGGAGTACAAGTAGAAAACTGCCAAAAGAGGCAATAGCAATAACAAGTACAAATATGCAGGTTCTTCAAATCGAAACATTTTATCTACAATTTAGAATTTACAACTTAGCTTCCCGCAACTCTCCATTACGGAATCTTCTTCAGTATGGAGTTGCGCAGCAGAACTTCCAGCAATACACACAAGAAAGCTGCCAGTGCAAACCAGCGATATTCTTCTTGGCGCTTGCTATATTCCTTCACATTCAGCTTGGTTTTCTCCAGCTTATCGATTTCTTCATACACTTCCTTCAACTTCGAATTGCTGGTGGCGCGGAAATAGTTGCCTTCCGTTGTTCCCGCAATCTGCGTCAAGGTTTTCTCGTCAATCTCCACCGGCATACTTACGTATTGCACGGTTCCTCCTACCGGATAAGGATAAGGTGCCATGCCATTCGTCCCTACTCCAATCGTATAGACACGAATGCCAAAACTCTTGGCTATTTCGGCAGCCGTCAAGGGTGAAATATCTCCTCTATTGTTGGTACCATCGGTCAGAAGGATAATTACCTTCGACTTGGCCTTACTGTCTTTCAAGCGGGTTACGGCATTGGCAATACCCATACCCACCGCCGTTCCGTCTTCTATCAGTCCGCATTTCACGTCTTTTATCAGGTTCAGCAACACGGCATGATCTACCGTCAGCGGGCATTGAGTGAAACTCTCACCGGCAAACAGAGTGATACCGATATTGTCGTTCGGCCGTCCATTGATAAACTCCGCTGCCACATCCTTGGCCGCCTCCAGTCGATTGGGCTTCAAGTCTTCTGCCAACATACTGGTTGACACGTCGATAGCCATCATTATATCAATACCTTCAATCTCGCTATTCTGCCAGCTATTGGTGGTTTGCGGACGTGCCAACACCAAAATTATCAACACCAAAGCAATAATCCGCAAGGCAAATGGTACGTGCAGCAGGTAGTTCTTATAGCTCTTGGGCGTATGGGCATACACGCGGGCATCCGAAATCTGAAGAGTGGCTTCGTTATTCTTCCGCTTCATTATATACCACACGATATAAGGTATAAGCAACAGCAGCAAAAATAAATATTCAATATTGGCAAAAACCATGATATCTTTAATTTTACAATTTACAATCTTCGAGTAGAGCCATGATTCTACATCAAGCAAAACAACTGTACAACTCCACTCCTATATATATCAGCGAGGCTACGACAGCTACAGCCAATACTACAATGCCTGCCCCCAGCAATATCTTCGTACGCAAGGAACGTTTCTCGATGATGGTAATCTCCGTAGGCTGAGGTTTAGCATTCTCTTCTTCGACTACCTTGGTTTCGTTAATGAAATCGATGGCGTTGATCAAGTTGGCATCATTCTCGTTCATCATCGGATTATGCTTGGCAAATTTAACCAAGTCGGCCGTCTGAAACAATGTACGCAAATCGGAGATTGCCTCTTTATCTTTCATCTCCAGCAATTTGTCAATGATTTCGGTAGATGTCATTTCCAAGGCATTAAAGCCAAAACGGTCTTTAATATAGGTACGAAGAGCATCTGTCAGTTCGGTATAATACTCCTTCGACTGTCCTTTCTGCCAAATCTTCTCACTTTTTATTCGATCGATTTCCTGCATGGCCAGTTGATGCGCAGGCAATTTGGGTTCAACTTTCACCTTGCGTATAATTGGCTTGTTGTCGAAGATACGCATAATCAGATAAACCAGCAAAAAGCCCATCGGGATAAGCAATACCCCGCAAGCTATGACACCATACCAGTCTGCCCATACAAACGGAGCTTGCATGACCGTCTTCGGACCAAAAAACTGTTCAGGATTCTCCGGATCTAAAGGTACATTAACCGAATATACTTTCAAAGCCAAAGCTTTGGATTGATACTTCTGATTATCTACTAGTACCTCCATTGGCGGCAAGTAGTAGAGAGCCGAATCAAACGAAGTAACCGTATATTCTTGGGTTATCAATGCCCGTTTCCCCCCATTCAGCAATTGTGTGTCCGGCTTGGCTATTTCAATGACTTCCACTCCACGGACCAATGTATCTGTATAGACAGGGAATATCGCACGCTTATCTGCGTCCATTGATACCTGGAGCTTAATCTTGGCCTGCTCGCCGATGAGTATCTGCAACGAGTCTATCGTGGCATCTACCGTTACCGACTGAGCACTTACCCGACCGGCCAATGCCCCTATAAGGGTCAACAGAAATATATATCTTTTCATTTTCCGACTAATTTCGTTTCGCAAACAAATTCATCAATGCCTTCACATAATCTTGGTCAGTTCGCACCGACACGTTATCAACATTGCTTTTCGTAAAGGTTTCGTTTAGCTCCGTCTGCTTGTTTACCCACCAATCATGATGAGCACGCCGCACGGCGCGTGAAGAAGTGTCAATCCATTGCTCATGTCCCGTTTCAGCATCCTTAATCTTCATCAGTCCCACAGAAGGCAACTCTTCTACCCGACGGTCATACACCTGAATAGCAACCAAATCGTGCTTGCGATTGGCAATCGTCATGGCATTCTTGAAGCTTTCCTGATCAATGAAATCGGATAAGATAAAGGCGGTGCAACGACGTTTCATGACATTGGTCAGATACTCCAGCCCCAAGCGGATATTAGTTCGCCTGCTTTCTGCATGAAAGTCGAGCAACTCACGGATAATGTACAATATATGCTTACGTCCCTTCTTGGGAGGAATGAACTTCTCGATACGGTCGGAAAAGAAGATTACCCCAATCTTATCATTGTTCTGTATGGCAGAAAAAGCCAACGTTGCAGCAATTTCGGTCACCATATCTTTCTTCATCTGCTTCACCGTACCAAATTCCAAGCTGCCGGAAACATCTACCAATAACATCACCGTCAGTTCGCGCTCTTCTTCAAATACCTTTACATAAGGCTTGTTGAAACGCGCCGTTACGTTCCAGTCGATGTCGCGTATGTCGTCGCCAAACTGATATTCACGCACTTCCGAGAAAGCCATACCCCTACCCTTGAAGGCCGAATGATACTGGCCCGCAAAGATATTGCTGGACAATCCGTGCGTCTTTATCTCAATCTGACGGACTTTCTTTAACAAATCAGTTGTTTCCATTCATCAAATTACTTACTTTACTTCTCTACCTTCCTTCTTCCTTAGGGCACTTCCACCTTATTCAAGATCTTGCTTACGATTTCATCGGAAGTCAAGTTGCTAGCTTCTGCTTCGTACGTCAAGCCGATACGATGGCGCAATACGTCGTGTGCCACGGCACGCACATCTTCCGGAATAACATAGCCACGGCGTTTGATGAAGGCATAGCTACGGGCCGCCAACGCCAAATTGATAGAAGCACGGGGAGAACCACCGAAGCCAATCATGTCTTTCAACTCCTTCAAGTCGTATTTCTCAGGATAACGGGTTGCAAATACAATATCTACGATGTATTTTTCTATCTTCTCGTCCAGATAAACCTGACGCACAACCTTGCGTGCCTCAATGATTTCTTCAGCTTTCAAAATGGGCTTCACGACAGTTTTTTCACCATTGATATTCTGACGGATAATCAGCTTTTCTTCTTCCAGCTTCGGATAGTCAATGACAACCTTCAGCATGAAGCGGTCCACCTGAGCTTCGGGCAACGGATAGGTACCTTCTTGCTCGATAGGATTCTGGGTGGCAAGTACCAAGAAAGGTTCGGGCAACTTGAATGTATCCTTACCGATGGTTACCTGACGCTCTTGCATGGCTTCCAGCAAAGCACTCTGCACCTTGGCCGGAGCACGGTTTATTTCATCTGCCAAAACAAAGTTTGCAAAAACAGGACCCTTCTTTACTTGGAAAGCTTCATCCTTCTGGCTATATACCATAGTACCGATGACGTCCGCCGGCAGCAAGTCCGGAGTAAACTGGACACGACTATATTGTGCATCAATCAGAGAAGCCAATGTCTTAATGGCCAACGTCTTTGCCAGACCCGGCACACCTTCCAGCAATACGTGTCCATCGGACAACAAACCAATCAACAAAGATTCTACCAGGTGCTTCTGTCCCACAATAACTTGATCCATACCGGTAGTAAGATTGGTGATGAAAGCACTTTGTCTTTCAATCCGCTCGTTCAATTCGCGGATATCAATTGTTTCAGCCATAAACTAATCTATTTTTTAATGTTCAATTTCTATTTTTATCCGGTTTGCTCCGGTTTTTTTATTTTCGCTTCCAAAAGTACGGCAATAAATTAACCATACCAACTAATTTTTATTAAAAAACAATGCGAAATCTTTAGATTAAACTACTTTCATAGAGTTTAGTATTTAACAAAAAAAGAAGCAATAACTTTTTACTGCTTCTTAGCCAATTTGGGAATCTTTATCGTGGTACCATACGGTACATTGTCCGGATTCTTAATTACATCCGGATTATGCTTCACGATGTAAGACCACAAACCTTTCACTCCATAGTAATCAAGGGATATTTTTGTCAAAGTTTCTCCCGATTTCACAGTATGGGTGGCTTGCGTACCCACAATGGTGTATGTGTCTGCATCCGAGTAAGAAGTAACGGCAGGTTCTGCTTGCTTCTTTTCACTAACCGATTCGGATTTGGCAGTTGCTTCAGAGGTCTTTTCAGAAGTCATGTTCTGACCTTGCTGAACTCCGGAAGCCTCCTCCAACGCGTCTTCGTTTGTTATACGAGTTTTCTCTTCTGCTAAGGAGTCCTCCTTCAAAACTTGTTCATCGGCAGAATTGCTTGATTCTTCCGCATTTCCTTCCACCACCTCGGTTTCTTCAGTTGCAACCACATCCGTATCATCTATCAAATCCGGATAATACAGAAATGCTATCGCACTGACACACAACAGCACAACAATCGCTACTATGCCGATAAAATATTTCATACTCGCAGCCTCTGTAGAAGACTTCTTCGATGCATCTCCATCCTGTGCAGTCGCTTCCGGCTGATTCTGCACCGCCGCCGATTTCACTTGAGATTGTTTCGTATCCTTTGCACCGTCTTCGTCAGCCGCATTTTCTTCGGCAACGCTTTCTTCCGGAGTATCTTCCAGCGTTACATTGTCATTCAGCACTACTGTTTCGAAATGCGAAAACGGTCTGTTGACAATCTCCTTCAGATTAGCATCCGGAGTGAAGGATATTTTCGTATGGCTTTGGATTTCAAACCGCTCACCGGTATTCACATTAATGCTTTCGCGGCTATCTACTTCTATCAGCTTGAAGGTTCCCAGTCCTTTTACCTTCAAATACTTATCTTTCTCCAATGCTTCTTCTATCAATACGAAGAACTCTCTGACAAAATTATCTGCATCCTTCTTGTTCATGCCGTGTTTCTCGGCAAGCAGATCTATCAGATTCTGTATAGTAAGTTTATCGTCCATATTGGAAATCTATTTTAAAAGGATTTATTTAAACTTGTCTTTCAGCGAGGAACTGGGTTTGTAAGTCAAGACCAGTTTAGGAGGAACCAACATCCGCAACTTCGTCGTAGGATTGACGGAAATACGCTCCGATTTCTTTCTTATCTCAAACACCCCAAAACCTTGTATAGAAATGGAATTACCTTCTTGCCATTGCTCTGCCATTTCGGCCAGCAATGCAGACATCAGTTCGGAAGTATCTTTCAGCGTATACCCCAATCTTTGTGCCAGTTCTGTGGTAAATTCCTTATTGTTCAAAATCTAGAATATTTAATATTTATACGGTGCTATATTAACAATTTTCACGCACATACACAAGATGTTACGTAGAAATATCTTATAGAACTCGCCCAAAAAGGTCAAAGTCGTCCGAATCTATAATCTCCACCTGATAGAAACTGCCGATACGCAGATTTGTACCTTCTCGTTCTATCAAGACTTCGGGATCCACCTCCGGAGAATCAAACTCTGTACGCCCAACGTAATAGTCGCCTTCCAGCCGATCGATGATGACTTTCATCTGCTTTCCCACCTTAGCGGCACTTAGTTCCGCAGATATTCCCTGCTGAATAGCCATCAGTTCGTCCAAACGGGCTTGTTTTACCTCTTGCGGAATGGAATCTTCATAATTGGCAGCCGCATACGTTCCTTCTTCTTCTGAATAAGCAAAAGCCCCCATTCTATCGAAGCGAACTGTACGCACAAATTCCTTCAGTTCCTCAAAGTCAGCTTCCGTTTCTCCCGGATGACCTACCATCAAAGTTGTACGTAGATGTATTCCCGGAACCTCGCGCCGGAATTTCTCAATTAACTGATAGGTTTCTTCCTTCGTCACGTGCCGACGCATCTTCTCCAGCATATTGTCGCTGATGTGCTGCAAGGCAATATCCATATACTTGCACACATTGTCACGTTCGCGCATCACCCGCAACAAGTCCTCCGGGAAATGAGCCGGATAGGCATAATGCAAACGTATCCACTCCACACCGGGTATTTCCGAAATTTTCTCGATGAGTTGGGGCAACATTTGTTTTTTATACAAATCGACGCCATAATACGTCAGTTCTTGCGCTATCACCTGAAATTCCTTCACCCCCTGCTCTACGAGGTATTTTACTTCCTCCAGTATCTCTTCCATCGGGCGAGACACATGACGCCCCGTAATGATAGGGATGGCACAATATGAGCACTTACGATCGCATCCTTCAGATATTTTCAAGTAAGCATAATGCTTAGGAGTAGTCAGCGTTCGCTCCACGTGCAACTCATTGTGATAGGCTTTTCCTAAATCTTCGAGCAGACCTTTCCAATTAAATTTGCCATAAAACTTATCTACCTGCGGGATTTCAACGGCAAGTTCCTTCAGATAACGTTCCGAGAGACAACCCATTACATACAATTGTTCCAGCCTTCCCTCTTCTTTAGCTTGAGCAAATTCCAGAATCATGTTAATAGATTCCTCCTTCGCATCACCAATGAATCCACAAGTATTGATAACTGCTATTTGTCCTTTCGGATGCTCGGCATCATGAGTCACGCGATAGCCCGCTTCCTCCAACTGACGCATCAAACGTTCTGAATCTACCAAGTTTTTTGAACACCCTAAAGTGATGATATCAATGGATTTCCGTCTCATGCGTTCTCTCCAAACAGTGAATCAACAAATTCTTTTCTACGGAATACTTGCAAATCTTCCATGCCTTCGCCTAATCCGATATATTTCACCGGAATCTTGAACTGATCGGAAATGCCGATGACTACGCCACCTTTTGCCGTACCGTCCAGTTTCGTAACAGCCATCGCACTCACCTCCGTAGCCAATGTAAACTGTTTGGCTTGTTCAAAGGCATTTTGTCCGGTGGAACCGTCTAAAACAAGCAATACTTCGTTGGGGGCATCGGGTACCACTTTCTTCATCACATTCTTGATTTTTGTCAACTCATTCATCAAGCCTACCTTATTGTGAAGACGTCCGGCCGTATCTATGATGACGACATCTGCCTGATTGGCTACGGCTGAGCTCAGCGTATCGTAGGCCACGGAAGCCGGGTCAGCTCCCATTTTCTGCTTGACCACCGGCACTCCTACGCGATCGCCCCAAATCATCAGCTGTTCTACAGCTGCGGCACGGAATGTATCCGCTGCTCCCAGATAGACGGACTTACCGGCCTTCTTGAATTGATAAGCCAATTTTCCGATAGTGGTGGTCTTACCTACTCCGTTCACTCCCACCACCATGATGACGTATGGTTTATGAGCAATCGGTGCTTCAAAATCATCCACATCATCCGTGTTGTTCTCCGTCAATAAAGCAGCGATTTCATCGCGCAAAATATGGTTCAGCTCCGTCGCGTTCATGTATTTATCGGTAGCGGCACGTTTCTCTATGCGCTCTATGATTTTCAATGTAGTTTCAACACCTACATCCGATGTAATCAGCACTTCTTCCAGATTATCCAGCACTTCGTCGTCCACTTTCGACTTTCCAGCCACAGCTCTGGCTATCTTTCCGAACACACTTTCTTTGGTCTTAGATAATCCTTTATCTAACGTTTCCTTCTTTTCCTTCGAGAAAAAACTAAAAAATCCCATATCCTAATCGTTTGTACAATACATTATGCCACAAAGATATAACAAAACTGACGAATAATAAAAACTTCGCCCTCTTTTTAAAAAAGAAATCCTCTTACCGGAAAGCCGACAAGAGGATCTTTATAAGTGATAACACCCTAACGGTGAACTATTCATCTTATTTCTTGAAGAAATCCTGAACTTTTTCGTTAGG
>JAUNJD010000118.1:3394-11884 GCA_030523205.1 Bacteroides sp. | reverse complement strand
AAATTTAGACTCAGCGGAGAAAGAATTGTTCTTCAGCCTTTCTAAGGCTTATGACCTTTACAACTACTTGCTGATGCTGATGATTGCTTTGACGAACTATGCACAAAAACGCATTGATGCCGCAAAGGCTAAGTTGGCTCCTACATCCGAGGAGTTGTATCCTAACATGAAATTCGTAGAAAACAAGTTCATTTCCCAATTGGAAGTGAATAAGCAACTGATGGACTTCATTGCCAATCAGAAGCGCACGTGGGATAATGACGAAGATTTCATCAAGGGCTTGTACGAGAAAATCCTTTCTTCCGATATATATAAGGAATATATGGCTTCGTCGGAGAATTCTTACGAGGTTGACCGTGAATTGTGGCGAAAAATCTATAAGACGTTTATCTTCAATAACGAGGCGTTGGATGCCTTGCTCGAAGACCAAAGTCTGTACTGGAACGACGACAAGGAGATTGTCGATACTTTTGTATTGAAGACCATCAAGCGTTTCGATGAGAAGAACGGTTCCAATCAGGAACTGTTGCCCGAGTTTAAGGACGACGAAGACCGTGAGTTTGCCCGTCGCCTGTTCCGTCGCACTATTCTGAATTGTGACTATTACCGTCACCTCATCAGCGAGAATACCCGCAATTGGGATTTGGACCGTGTGGCTTTCATGGATGTCATCATCATGCAGTGTGCTTTAGCCGAAATCTTGAGCTTCCCCAACATTCCTATCAGTGTGTCACTGAACGAATATGTCGATATTGCCAAGGTTTATAGCACGATGAAGAGCGGTAGTTTCGTTAACGGAACATTGGATGGAATAGTTAAGGTATTGAAAAAAGAGGGTAAGTTAACGAAAAACTGATACCTTTGTCCCAAATCAAGTAAAAACTAAAAAACTGAAATTTATGAATTTAATGACTGTATTCTTTCTGCAGGCTCCTGCCGCAGGTGCAGCAGGTGGTGGCAGCATGATGTGGATTATGCTGATAGCTATGTTCGTCATCATGTACTTCTTTATGATTCGTCCGCAGAACAAGAAGCAAAAGGAAATTGCGAACTTCCGCAAGTCTCTTCAAGTGAACCAGAAGGTTATTACTGCCGGTGGCATTCATGGTGTGATTAAGGAAATCAATGATAGTGACGTGGTTCTTGAGATTGCTTCCAATGTAAAGGTACGCATCGATAAGAACTCTATTTTCGCAGCAGCTACCGATGCCAACAGCACTCAGGCAGCTAAGTAAATAGAAAGACATTGAGCCTATGCTCCTCGACCGTAGGAATATAAAACAGACTTATTTAAGAATTACTGCACAAGTGAAGGACTTTCTGCTCAGCGAAAGGAGTAGGGAGTTCTTCCTTTTTTTAGGATTCTTTCTGATTGCAGGTGCTTTTTGGTTGTTGCAGACTCTCAACAACGACTACGAGACGGAATTTTCCATCCCCGTGCGTCTGAAGGGAGTCCCCAACAACGTTGTCATTACCTCCGACCCTCCTTCTGAATTGCGCATTCGGGTGAAGGACAAGGGTACTGTTCTGCTCAACTATATGTTGGGTAAGAGCTTCTATCCTCTGACCCTCGATTTTGCCGATTACAAGGGGAAGGAGAATCATGTGCGTGTGTTTGCCGCCCAGTTCGAGAAAAAAATACAGGCTCAGCTGAATGCTTCTACCAATCTTATTTCGATAAGGCCCGATACGTTAGAGTATTATTACTCGATGGGCGACTCAAAAAAAGTGCCCGTTAGGTTGCAAGGCCGTGTAAGTGCCGGGCGTCAGTATTATCTTTCCGATACGATTTTCACTCCCGATTCGGTCTTGGTATATGCTCCGCAGGATGTACTGGACACCATAACGGTTGCATATACGCAGCACATACAGATGGAAGATATTTCCGATACCTTGAAGCAGCGTTTACCTTTGCTTTCCGGCAAAGGTGTGAAGTATGTGCCGGCGGCCGTTGATATGATGCTTCCGGTGGATATCTATACCGAGAAGACGGTGGAAGTTCCTTTGCATGGCATCAACTTCCCGGCCGACAAAGTGCTGCGTGCCTTCCCTTCGAAGGTGCAGATAACTTTTCAGGTCGGTCTAAGTCGCTTTCGTCAGATTACGGCTGACGATTTTCACATCCTTGTGTCATACGAGGAACTATTGCGCCTTGGCTCGGAAAAATATACGGTCAAGCTGAAGAATGTCCCCAAGGGTGTTACACAGGTCCGTTTCAATCCGGAGCAGGTGGATTTCCTCATCGAACAGGTCACGACCTCCACCGACTAAGCTGTTCTGAAAAGGCAATGCAAGTCATTCCCCTTACGAGGATAGCGCACTGATGAATACGAATTTAGGCAGATGCCCGCAACTCAAAAACTTACAAACTCAAAAACTTAAGAACTTACAAACTCAAATGGCAATCCGATTAGGTATCACCGGTGGCATCGGTAGTGGCAAAAGTGTAGTTTCCCGTCTGCTGGAAGTGATGGGAGTTCCCGTCTATATATCCGATACAGAGACCCGTCAACTCATGCATACAGATGAGTCGATTCGTCAGGAGCTGACAGCTCTGTTGGGTGCAGAGGTCTATGCCGGTGGCGTGCTGAATAGACCCCTGTTGGCCTCCTATCTGTTTGGTTCTCCGCAACATGCGGCAGAGGTTAATGGCATTGTCCATCCCCGTGTGAAGGATGATTTTCGTCGGTGGACATCCCGTCATTCCTCTTGCCCGTTGGTGGGCATTGAGTCGGCCATCCTGATAGAAGCCGGTTTTGCGAATGAGGTCGATAAGATAATCATGGTCTATGCTCCTCGCGAAGTGCGGATAGTACGCGCTGTTGCCCGCGATCACTCCTCGCGCGAGCTTATCGAGAAACGCATCCTCAGTCAGATGGACGACGAAGAGAAACGTCGGCAGGCAGATTTTGTCATCATCAACGACGGAGAGACACCGCTCATTCCCCAGCTCCGGAAACTTCTGCTGGCAAGTGTCCGATAGTGGTAGATAGGCAGGAGACCGGAAACCACATAAAATCTTAAATCATTTTGTAATCTCTTCTCCTTGCATTATCTTTGCCCTCCGAAAAAAAAGTAACCTTTACTTAATAAACAAACTAAAAACAGAGAATATTATGTTGAAGACTATTTTGTCTATTTCCGGTAAACCGGGACTGTATAAACTTATTTCCCAAGGAAAGAATATGCTGATAGTAGAATCGTTGATAGAAAAGAAGCGTATGCCTGCATACGGCAATGAGAAAATCATCTCTTTGGGGGATATAGCCATGTACACGGATGAAGAAGATGTACCCTTGAAAGACGTACTTGCTTCCATGAAGCAGAAGGAGAACGGTGCTCCCGTTTCCCTTAATTTGAAGAAAGCCACTTCCGAAGAACTTCGTGACTACTTGGCCGAAGTATTGCCTACATTCGACCGCGACCGTGTTCATCCTTCCGATATCAAAAAACTTATCTCTTGGTACAACCTCTTGGTGGCAAGTGGCCTTACCGACTTTGAAGAAGAACCCGAGCAGGCAGCCGAAAGCGCAGAAGCAACTGAAGCAACTGAATCGGCTGAATAAAGAGAACTTGTAACCTTTGAGATTCAAAGGGCTACTTACAAAAGAACTTTCGAACTGTTCTGTCACGCCTGAGTATTGTTCCCTCCCGATGACGGGAGGTAAGAGGAAGTATCGAATCATCTCCTCTTGGCGCAAACGAGAGAAGAAATCCTTCGGCAGGCTTAGGATGACAAAATGAAAGAGGGCGTATCAAAATGCTGATACACCCTCTTCATTTTTATAGTTCACTCAGTTCTTGAACACCAGTCCGTCGTTCGCCGAATTAGCATCTACTGTAATCGGCTGACTGCGATCCACTGCTTGCGACAGCAGTTTCTTGGACAAATCGTTCAGCAAGTAATGCTGTATGGCACGCTTTACAGGACGGGCACCAAATTCAGGGTCGTAGCCTGTATTGGCCAAGAAGTTGACAGCTGCATCGGTTAGTACCAGTTCTACACCGTTGCCCGAAAGCGTCTTCTGTACGCTCTTGATTTGCAGCGTGACGATTTGCTTGATTTCCTTCTCAGTCAGCGGCAGGAACATGATGGTTTCATCGATACGGTTCAGAAACTCCGGACGGATGGTCTTCTTCAGCATATTCATCACTTCCTTCTTGGTTTCTTCTACAACCTGCTCCTTGTTGGTACTGTTGAGCTTCTCCATTTGGCTTTGGATGTAGCCGCTACCCATATTGGAGGTCATGATGATGATGGTGTTCTTGAAGTTCACCGTACGTCCCTTGTTGTCCGTCAGTCGGCCGTCGTCGAGCACTTGCAGCAGGATGTTGAATACATCCGGATGCGCCTTCTCTATTTCATCGAACAGCACGACGGAGTAGGGTTTCCGCCTTACAGCCTCCGTCAGTTGGCCGCCTTCGTCGTAGCCAACATATCCCGGAGGTGCTCCTACCAACCGCGAGACACTGTGCTTCTCCTGATACTCGCTCATGTCGATACGGGTCATCATGGTTTCGTCGTCGAACAGAAATTCGGCCAAAGCCTTGGCCAGCTCCGTCTTACCTACACCCGTGGTACCCAGGAAGAGGAACGAACCGATAGGCCGCTTCGGATCTTGCAGACCGGCACGGCTGCGGCGCACGGCATCCGACACGGCTTCGATGGCCTCGTCTTGCCCAATGACCCGCTTGTGCAGCTCTTCTTCCAGATGCAGAAGTTTCTCTTTCTCGCTTTGCAGCATTTTGCTTACCGGTATTCCCGTCCAGCGCGATACCACGTCGGCGATGTCTTCTGCATCTACTTCCTCCTTAATCATGGCCTTGTCGCCCTGCATTGCGTGCAGTTTCTGTTGCGTTTCCTCTATTTCTTTGTTCAAGGCTTGCAGCTTGCCGTAGCGTATCTCGGCCACTTTGCCGTAATCGCCTTCGCGTTCGGCCTTTTCGGCTTCAAACTTCAGGTTCTCAATCTCCACCTTATTCTGTTGAATCTTGTTCACCAGTGTCTTTTCGCTCTGCCATTTGGCTTTGTACGAGCTTTCCTGCTCCTTCAGTTCGGCCAATTCCTTGCCTATCTGTTCCAGCTTGGGTTGGTCGTTTTCCCGCTTGATGGCTTCGCGTTCTATCTCCAGCTGCTTTATTTTACGGGAGATTTCATCCAGCTCTTCCGGCACGGAGTCTACCTCCATACGCAGTTTGGCGGCGGCTTCATCCATCAGGTCGATAGCCTTGTCCGGCAAGAATCGGTCGGTGATGTAGCGGTTACTCAGCTCCACGGCAGCGATGATGGCATCGTCTTTGATTCGTACGTGGTGATGGTTTTCGTAGCGCTCCTTCAGCCCACGCAAAATGGAGATGGTGCTCAGCGTATCCGGTTCGTTCACCAATACAATCTGGAAACGACGTTCCAGTGCCTTGTCTTTCTCAAAATACTTCTGATACTCGTCCAGCGTGGTGGCACCTATGCTTCTCAGCTCGCCACGTGCCAAGGCTGGTTTCAGGATGTTGGCAGCATCCATAGCTCCTTCGCCCTTGCCGGCTCCTACCAAGGTGTGAATCTCGTCGATGAATAGGATGATGTTTCCTTCCGACTTCTTCACCTCGTTGATGACGGCCTTCAGACGCTCTTCAAATTCACCTTTGTACTTGGCTCCGGCCACCAGTGCACCCATGTCCAGCGAATAGACTTGCTTGTTCTTCAGATTCTCCGGTACGTCGCCGCGAAGAATACGGTGAGCCAAGCCTTCTACAATGGCTGTCTTACCCGTACCCGGTTCGCCTATCAGGATAGGGTTGTTCTTCGTACGACGGCTCAGAATTTGTAGCACCCGGCGGATTTCTTCGTCACGCCCGATGACGGGGTCCAGTTTGCCGCTCCGTGCTGCTTCGTTCAGGTTGATGGCATACTTTTCCAGCGACTGATAAGTGTCTTCGCTCGATTGCGAGGTTACTTTTTCTCCTTTTCGCAGTTCGCTGATGGCTTCCTTCAGTTCACGCTCGGTCATGCCGGCATCCTTCAGTATGTTGGCGGCTGTACTCTTTACGTTCAGCAGGGCCAGCAGAATGGGTTCCAGCGAAACAAACTCGTCATTCATTTCCTTGGAGTATTGGATAGCCTTCTGCAACACGTCGTTCGTCTCGCGGCTCAGGTAAGGGTCTCCACCGGACACCTTCGGCAGCGATTCAATCTGCTTGTCCAGCACCAAGGCAATCTGCTGTCCATTCATGCCCAGCTTCTGAAAGATGAAGTTGGTGACGTTTTCGCCCACCTTCATCACGCTGCGCAGCAGGTGTACAGGCTCTATGGCCTGCTGTCCCCGGCTTTGTACCAGGTTTACGGCCTCCTGTACCGCTTCTTGCGCTTTGATGGTAAAATTGTTAAAGTTCATATCTTGTTCTCCTTTCTATTTTTTAGTTTAACGAATTACACCCCACGTGGGGCAAAACATTTGCCAATGCCCGTTTTCGGACAAAATTTCAGTTGGCGGACCTGTCGGAATGTCAAAATGTCTGATTTTCTGACGATATATCTTCTATTCCCGAAAGAATGTGTATCTTTACAGCCAAATTGAATAAAACGTACCGTATGGAAAATAAGGTGAAATTCTCGGAGAATGTATTTTTGATAGATACTGCCTATCTGAATGTGTTGTCGGCCACCATTCAGAAGATGATGGGAGAGGCTGTGGGGCGTACCTTGCCCAATCTGGACCTTCCCGCTTGGCTGACATATTTGGCTTTGGATGCCGGCATTCAGGAAGGGGCGAACGAGATACAGGTGATTCTGATGCGCGACGAGGCGACCCATACCTTGCCCTGTTGCGAACCGTCGGACTTGGATGCTTTGCAAACAATGGCCTGCCGCACGTCGGTAGGCGAATTCTCTTTCTCTTGCGCCACTACCGCCCGGCTTGTCAGCGGAGAAGAGTTGTTTCTCGACCTTACCACTTTGGCCTTGGATGCCGCCGATGTGAAGCATTTGCTGCTGTTCCCTTCTCAGCCGGACTACGGTGAGAAATTGAGAGAAACATTGAACAACCTCTTGAAAGATAAGACCGAGGACGAGCGTCAGAAAGTCATCTGCTTCTCCTTGGAGAAACCCCAGTCCCCCCTTTGTTATCGTTGGGATTCTCCCGCCTTTTCCGTAGCTCGTGCTTTCGGACTCCGTGCAGAAGAACTTTAGAAATTATAATTGGGGTGAAAACTGCTTGAGAATTCAATTCTGAATATTTTTATAGATGTGGATTAGGCTGATTAAGCCGATAATAAAATTATATCTGCTGAATCCGTTTCTAAAAAATTATCTATAACAATCGTGTCTTTTGGAAAAGAATTCACCCTCTCACTAACTTGAGAACTTACAAACTCAAAACCTCAAATGAGCGATTTTCGTTTAAAAGTATTTCAGTCCGTAGCCAAGAACCTGAGTTTCACCAAGGCTTCTCAGGAGCTGTTTGTCAGTCAACCGGCTATCACCAAGCACATACAGGAGTTGGAAACCACCTATCAAGCCCGCCTGTTCGAGCGGCAAAGTGGTAAAATCATCCTGACCGATGCCGGTCAGCTGCTGCTGGAGCATTGCGAACGGATATTGGAGGAATACAGGCGGCTGGAGTACGAGATGCATCTGTTGCGCAATGCCTATACAGGCGAACTGAAGTTAGGTGCCAGTACCACCATTGCCCAATATGTGCTGCCGCCCCTTTTGGCCGACTTCATCCGTAAGTTTCCACAAGTGAACCTGTCTCTGCTCAATGGCAATTCGCGCGAGGTAGAGGCTGCTTTGCAGGAACACCGCATTGCGATGGGGTTGGTCGAAGGCTTCCACCGCTTGCCCGGCTTGAAGTACACCACCTTCTTGGACGACGAGTTGGTGGCTGTGGTGCATACTCGCAGCAAGTTGCCCGTGTCGGACGAAATCACTCCTGACGACCTGCTTCGTATCCCTTTGGTGCTTCGCGAACGCGGATCCGGCACGCTCGACGTGATAGAGCGTGCATTAGGGCAGCATGGCATTAAGCTTTCGTCGCTGAACGTGCTGATGTATCTGGGCAGTACCGAGAGCATCAAACTCTTCTTGGAGAACACCGATTGCATGGGCATTGTCTCCATCCGCTCCATCAGCCGAGAACTGGCTGCCGGCAACTTCCGCATTGTCGAAATCAAAGATATGCCCATGCTCCGCGAATTCTGTTTCGTCCAGCTGCAAGGGCAGGAAGACGGGTTGGCACAAGCCTTTATGCAGTACGCCTTGCATCGGAAAGAGTGATTCTTTGAAATGATTATTTTAGGAGTATGAGAGTTAAAGGAAATATACTCATTAGTCTATATCTCGCGCAAGAAAAATTGCACGAGTTTTTGATTATTTGTATGTTTCACTCGATTTATTAAAATTAGCGCAAATTTATTTGCATGAGTTATGAGAATAGACTGTATTTCCCTCTTCCCCTCCTTAATTAAAAGGATAATGAGGAGAATCTCCCGACCCTC
>JAUNJD010000118.1:0-3384 GCA_030523205.1 Bacteroides sp. | reverse complement strand
CAAAACAAACAAAACAAACAAAAATCTTCTTCTTTGTTTGCATAGAAAGCCCCGCAGGGCTTAGGCCTTTAGTATTTTTTTATTTCAGTGAACAAGGGGACGAGTTAGCAAGACCACAAGAAAGAGACCTTGTACCCTCGTCAACTTGTCTCCTTGTCAACTCGTTTCTCAATCTGCTCTACCGGAGCATCCTTTAGCAGCACCTTCTTGTGGCGGTCCAGCAAGTATAGGTTGGGGATGGCGGGCAGGTCGTACCGTTCGCTTTCGGCAGGCCTGGCATAGCGAGCTGTTATCCACTCGCTGGGTAGGCTGTATGCCTGCTCTTCCCAAGCCTGCAAATCCTCGTCCGGATAGAGGGCTAGTACCCTCAGCCGTCCGGATTTGACCAAGCCCGACAGTACGGGCGAAGCAGCTATATAGGCCGCTACCCGTCGGCAGTCGTGACAACCGGGATTGAAGAAGTACAGCAACAGATACTCAGCCGTCAGCCGATGCATCCTTCCTGTCTTTCCTTCCCGCGTCACGTAGCCGAAGTCCGCAGCCATTGTGCCCGGACGGTTCATCAGTGCCTTCTGCAATAGGTAGCGTGGCCGTTCCTTGTGCAGTTCGTCTATCCTCGGTGCCGCAATCACGGCTTTCAGTATCGGGATGTATAGTTCCTCATTCCGATAGGGCGAATTGGGGTCGCGGAAATATTTCTCCGCCAGTGCCGCCAACCGCAGTTGCAGGGCAGGATACCCGTTCCCCTCGGTGATGACATTTGCTGCAAAGTCCGCATTTTCCTCCATGGGTAGCCCGCTTAGCCGTCCTACCCAGTCGGCAAACACCCTTTCCAGCCCCGCCGAATCGGCCAACCATGCCTCGTCGGCATAGTTCAATCCTTCCCAGTAGTGCCGGTTCACGTAGGCTGCCCGTTCCGCTTCATCCGTTAGCATAGAGGGTGGTACCGGCCATTGGTAGGCAGGGGATGCTTTACCGGTGCGCTGCCGCTCTTGTTTGCTCTGATGGCACGAGACGAAAAATACGGTACAGATGGTTATGATGAGAACGTGGCGATACATGATTTTCTTTATTCTTGTATGCAACGGATACTGCATCCGTAACTACGGCTATGACCATAGCTTGAATATACATTAGACGAAGTGAATTCAAAGCTTATGGCTACGGTATTATTTAGAGTAGTCATCCAATAAGCACCGCGACTAGTGGTTTCGCTTATTTGTCCACTAGAATTTGAACGCATTCCTGTTGTAGGAAACCAAGTCGTTTCACCAGAGCCTACAGCACTCATGTAGAAATTCCATCCCTGTGAAAATGTTGATATTGCATTGGGAACACCTGTTGTGCCATCTTCTCCAGTCGTGGAAAAGAAATTGTATGAACTGGTGTAGGGAATTTTCCATCCCGGAGGGCAAGGATCAAAAAAACTCTTGCCTGTATCGGATGTATTCCAACTGGGATTATTCCAACGATTACTGGTATAAGAATTGCTACTTAACCAATCAGTGCTTCCCGGATGATAAAAGATATAGGGATATTGAATCGATACGTAGAAATAGGTTGAACCCGATACTCGCCGGATGCAGTCTCCCGAAGTCGCAGTAAATGTTGTTTGAGGCTCTCCATCGATGCCATAAAGAGTTGTATTGGGGAACGGGTCTTTACGTCCAAACTGATAATGGAAACCACGGGTGTTTGTATTGCTTACATTTTCTCCACTTAAAGCCCCCAAATTGCGGTCCATAATATATTTATTGACATATTCCGTATCCCATGCATTGGTGCCTGTCGTGTTGCCTGCATACCGATAGACGTGTCCGCCATCTACGCTATAAGAGTAAATTCCCTCTTGCCATGCAGAGGTATAGCTCGGATTATAATCGGTTATCCATAGGTGCCAGCTCCACAGATACGTTGATTCACCGCTCCTTCTGACCCCAATCAGAACGTTGCCCGTCTTGCCGGCTATGGGCTTGAAGTAGAAGAAATCGTTTCCCTTGCTTGCGTATTGGGTATTCCCTTCCGTCACGGCACCCTCGGACGAGCAGAAATTGAAGATTCTTTCTGCCTGGTCTTGCCAGATGACCTCTGCCACCCATTCCGTGCTGGAACCGATGGCGTTGGAACCTAGTCCGTCCGTGCTCGACCAAAAACTGTTGATGCGGTCGAAAATAGGCACGGCATACACGGCTTGCGCCTCCGTACTCATGGGGTTGATGAGGTACGAATTCGCTTCTTCAAGCGTCACGTGCCCCAAGTCTTCCACCCGGTTGTCCAACTCCGCATCTCCCTTGTCGGCAAAGCTGATGGGGAGGATATAGTGATAGTTGGACTCCACGTTGAAGTCGTTGGTCATGTTCATCCCCAAATAGAAGCGATAGCGCAGGGGCAGGGCGTTTTCGTCTTCCGCCATGATTTCCACGTAGGTGGCGTAGTCAGGCACGTCCACATTCTTTTGGCTTTCCAGCGTGGCGTCGGTTACGCCCCTACAGTTGCGGGGCAGGTAATACATCAGCTCTTTTGTCTCGTCTCCGGCATTGATTTCACAGTCTTCGGCCACGAAGTCTATGAAACCCGTTTCGCTGATGCTGGGCGAAGGGTACGACTTAGAAGTCGCGCTGCCGTCGTCCGCTATGTTCTTGTACAGCAGGTCTGCATTAAAAAGGCAATCGGGCACACTTCGCACTTGCACGGAGGTGATTTTGATGCCAGAGCTTGCTTGGTTGGTCAGTTGCAAGGTCAGCTTGGCGACGTTGCGATACAAGAGGCAAGATAGGCTTTCAGTGGTGGAGGTGATTTTCACTATCCCGTTCATCAGCAGGTCATTTTCTCCCGTATATAGATCCGCAAACGAACTCACGTCTTGGCAGACAGCCTTCAGCGCACTCAGCGTAGTGGCGGTGCTTAGCGTTGTGCTGAATCCCTGTGCATGGGTGTTGGCCAGCAATACGCACTGATATTCGGTGCTTTCGTCTGTAGGCAGGATAATCGGGAGCGACGACCCTGCTTCTTCAAACTCCTCCATCAGGAAGTAGCGGGGAGATCCTATCATCACCCCATTCTCGTTGTACTCCAGCAGCCAGAAGTCCGTAACTTTATAATCGGTCGCAGTGCCTTCGTTCACATCACCTTCCGTTATCGCTCGTGTCGATGTGCCGTAGCTTTCGGGGGCCGCACGGAGCGAAAGGCTGACCAATGCTTCCTTACCTTCGTCGGCAGATGAGGTTCTGTCGAACGATTCGTCTGCACAGGCTGTCACCATCAAGGCTGCCAGCGCAAGAAAACAATTTCGTAATGTATTCATATTTCTTCTTATTTTTTAGTTTCGTAAGTTTTTTATTAGGAGTTAGAAGCAATTTAAATTGTCAATTGTCAATTGTTAAT
>JAUNJD010000117.1 GCA_030523205.1 Bacteroides sp. | reverse complement strand
CTGATTATCATTGTGCGCTATATGATGGCGCAAAAAAGTGATGAAGTCAGGAAATAGGTTGTCGATAGAGTCGGCTTCCTCTTGGGCATGGATGTGGAGTACGCCGTCCGACACTTCCGAACAACGGGCGTTGTCCACCCGTGCTGCCCGGCTCATGTGTTGTCCTCGGTGTTCGATGAAGCCTAGAGGCAATCTGTTGCGGGTGTCGCGGTCGAGAAACTCGTGTGCGGTAAAAAAAAACCACCCCTTTCGTTTGGGGTGGTTAGCGCCGGGCTTAACGGCCGAAGCCGTGCCCGGTGATATGGAAGAGGTAAGGCCTAGGCTGACGTCTATCGGGGCACCCGGACGATCGTACACTTGCGTCTCGTCGTTCAGCGCAAGATCCTTTTCGACCAGTATGCCGACTTCGCCTATCGTCACGCATTCTTTCCCGTTTATCTCGGCCAGCGGCACTAGCTTGAAGTAGCGTGCCTTGTACGTCTTGCCGAAGCGTACGAAGTAGGGGACGGGATTGTGCATGATGTTGCTGAATTCACCGTTTTCTTCGCAGGCTGTCCACGTCTTTCCGTCGAGGCTGGTGTAGAAAGCGTATTTATAGATAGTACCCGTCAGGTCTTCGGAGGTGGTGGGGGCATAGCTGAAGCCCTTTACCTGTACTTCACGTCCCATATCTACTACCAAGGGAGTGAGGGAGGATGCTTGCCATGCGGTCTTGCGGTTGCTGTCGATAGCCTTGCGGGCATCGGGCGTGCCGCCTACAATGCGCCAATCGTCTGTGGGGATGTCGCTAAGCTGTACTTCCTTATCGTTACCGGCCAACGGCTTGGCATAGAACAATCCGGCAGAAGCGATGTTGGCCTCATTACGGGTGGAGCGCAAGGTGACGCGGATGCGTTCGGGCGAGGCGTCGGAGAAGCGAACCATTCGTTTGTAGCCCACTGTTGTACCTTCGGCTAAGTATTTCCATTGTCCGTTCTGATAACCTTCTATCAGGAAGCTTTCTACGCGCTGACCTTTGGAAATGTCTTCTTGTATCATGAAGGTGTTGACAAGCGCATTTTTCTCTACCTTGTATTCGTGAGTGCTGCCCGCTGCACCTTGCCATGCTTTCTGTCCTTTCTTAAGGTAGCTGTGGGCAAAGGTTGCGTTCAGATACTCGGAGAGTTCCTTCAGGCGTTGCACGTCGTTCTCGTGAATCAGACCACGGCGATCGGGCGGGATGTTGAGCAGAAGCACGGAGTTATAGCCCACGGACTTGAAGTAGATGTCGGCCAGATGGCTGAGCGACTTCACTTGATTGTCCTGTTCGGCATGATAGAACCATCCCGGACGGATGGATACATCGACTTCGGAGGGATACCAGAACAGTTCCGTAGCGCGAGTCACAATCTCACGTCCACCCAAGTCTTTGGCTTTCGGGAAAAGGCTCAATGCCTTGTTCTGTTGTGCAGAGCGGGTGTAGCAACCCGGGGTGAGGGCAGTGGCACTCCATTCGGTCTCTCGTCCCAGGCCTTTCTCGTTGCCTACCCAGCGCACGTCGTCGCCCATGATGGCAGTAACGGCTTTGGGTTGCAGATGGCGGATGGTCGAAAGGATGGATTCCCAGTCATATACTTGCTTCTTTCCGTTGGGGCCTTCACCGTTGGCTCCGTCGAACCATACTTCGTGTACCTCGCCGTATTGGGTCAGCAGTTCCGTCAGCTGTTCGATAAAGAATTTGTTGTAGGCGGGAGAGTCGCCATAACACGAAGCATTGCGGTCCCATGGCGAAAGATAGACACCAAACTTCAGTCCATACTTCTGGCAAGCCTCGCGCAGGTCGCGTACAACGTCGCCCTTACCATCTTTCCACGGAGAAGAGGCTACGGAGTGCTGGGTCGTTTTCGTGGGCCACAGGCAGAAGCCATCGTGATGCTTGGCGGTGAGGATAGCCATCTTGAAGCCGGCATCTTTGAGGGCACGTACCCATTGGTCGCAGTCCAGTTCGGTAGGGTTGAACAGTTTGGGGTCTTCGCTACCGTCGCCCCATTCACGTCCCGTAAAGGTGTTGATGCCGAAGTGCAGGAAGGCGGTCAGTTCCATCTGTTGCCACTCTATCTGTTGCGGGGTAGGTGTCAGACGGGAAGCCATGTCCAGCTTCTCTTCAGCAGTTGCTTCAGGGAGGAAAGCAACGTGTTTCTCGTAATACAGCTTTTGCTGTGCCGACACCCTGAAAAAGGTTGCCGACACAAGCGCTAGCATCATGATAAATACTTTCAGAATCGATTTCATTTATTTAATGGATAATGGATAGTTGATAATGGATAATTCAAAATTTTAAATTCATATGACTATTCAACAATGATTTCATCGAAGTACATACGTGCATCCTGTCCCGGGCGTACATGGGTGGCAGGGCAACTGCCGGCTCCACGGGCTATGATGCGGATGTAGCGCACCTCTTCGCCGATCTCGAAAGGTATGTCTTCGCGGAAAGTGCCTTTGCGGAATATCTCGTCACGGGTATAGGTCTGTTCGCTTACCTTCTGATAGGAACGGTTGTCGGTGGATGTCCATACGCTGATGGCAGTAGGCTTGTGTATGCCCATACCATAGTTGTTGATGGAACCCAAGGTCAGTTTGTTCACGGCTTCCTTCTTTGTCAGGTCCAGCGTAAAGCCGATGGAGTCGTTCTTGAGCCATGTACACCATTCGGAGTCGGTATATTTCAAACTGCCTTGCACGCCGTTGGTCAGCATATAGAGGGCATCGTTGCCTTTGCTTTGCACCGGCTTGGCTGTCGCTTTGTTCCATTGGATAGGCAGCTCCAAGGTCTTTCCCATCTGCTCACCGTTGGCAAAGGTGGCGGCTTTCACCATGGTGGAGGACGTGAAGGTCAGTTCGTTGGTATAGAGGGACGATTGAGCGGTCGGTGCCTGTCCGTCTGTGGTGTAGCGTATCTCTACATCGGGGCGTATGCACTCCAACTTCATTCGCAGTTGTCCGTTCTTGGGAGTTACCGTATGCTGTATGTTGTACATGGAGCGTGCATAAGTAAAGCCCTTTAAAGCAATGTGTTCGTTGAAGGAATCCAGTGCTTTCAGGTAACGATTCCAGTCTTTTTGTGCGGGCAAGCTCCAGGCGGCTTCGGCCAAGGCAGACAGACGGGGGAAGAGCAGGTAATCTACATCGTCGGTAGAGTTGCAGAACTCGGTCCATAAGGATGCCTGAAGTCCCATCAGCAGAGAGGTGAACTCAGGTGTCCAGTCCTTCTTAACGGCCTCGTAAGTATATACATCTTTCAGCGTATTGTTGCCGAAGTAAGTCAGCGGTTCAAACCATTGAGGACCTTGATAGCGGATGAGATACATGATGCGGGCGGGCGACATGATGATGCGGTGACCCAGTTTGGCGGCCTTCAGTGCAGCCTGTCCATAGCCCTGCCAACCCAGTACGATGGCATTCTCCGGAATCTGTGAGTTGGTCAGTTCGTCCCAACCTATCACTTCGCGGCCTTTGCTCTGCACATAGCGAGCCATACGTCCCATGAAGTAGCCTTGCAAGGCTTCTTCGTCCGTCAGGTTCTCCTGCTTGATGCGTGCCTGGCACAAGGGGCATTCCTTCCAATGTGTTTTCCAAGCTTCGTCTCCGCCCAAGTGGATGTACTTGGAGGGGAACAAGGCCATCACTTCGTCCAATATGTCTTGCAAGAAGCTGAATACGCTGTCGTTTCCGGCGCAGAAGATGATGTCGGCATGATTGCCACCCAATCCGGGCAGTACGCCGATGTACTTATCTACTACGGGACAGGCCAGCATGGGATACGATGCCAAGGCTGCATTGCTGTGGGCCGGCATCTCTATCTCGGGAATTACCTCGATGAACCGTTCCTGCGCATACTTCACGATTTCGCGTATGTCGTCCTGCGTGTAGAATCCTTTCTCTACCGTAGGCTCTCCTTGGCGGGCGTTATGACGTTCGGGGAAGCAGAGGCCGGGACGTTCGACGCGGCGTGAGCCTACCTCTGTCAGCAGCGGATATTTCTTTATCTCGATGCGCCAACCGTTGTCATCGACCATGTGTAGATGCAGCTTGTTCAGCTTCAGCATGGCCATGACGTCGATGATGCGTAACAGGTGCTCCTTGGGGGTGAAGAAGCGGGCCACGTCCATCATCAGTCCTCGGTAGCCAAAGCGCGGATGGTCGCTGATGCTGACGGCGGGGATGGTCCATTCAGTCTGCTTGGCCAACTCTTGTCCGTCGATGTCGGCGGGTAGCAGTTGCCGGATGCTTTGCAGGGCATAGAAGAATCCTTGTGTGCCCGAGGCACGTATCTGAATCTTCTTGGCGGTAATCTCCAGTTCGTAGGCTTCGGCTTGCAGACCGGTGTCGGTCGTCAGGCAGATGTCTCCTTTGCGGCTATCTACCTTGATGCGGGGAGAGAATCCGGCCGTGCGGGCAAAGAGGTCGATGAACGGACGAACCACTGCGGCTTGCTCTTCGTTCTCTACGGCAAAGGTAGTCTTGGAGGAAAAGCGGAAAGTGCCCGTGCCCGGCACGATTTGTGCCGGGTAGGGAACCAATAAAGATTGTGTTAAGTTATCGGCTTGCAGACCTGCCGTGCAGAGCAGCAGGAAGCATACCAAAGTATAGATGTATCTCATGGTGTCAGGATTTTACTACTCTTTATCTCTGTCCGGTGAGAAACGTACCGGGTCGTTGTACAGCTCCTGAAGTTCAGCCAATTCTGCCTTCAGTTCTTGAGTGACATCTTCCGTGCCGGGTTGGCCGTAGATGTTGTGCATTTCGGTGGGGTCGGCTTTCAGGTCGTACAGTTCCCATACGTCTATGTCGTTGTAGAAGTGTATCAGCTTGTACTGCTCGGTGCGTACGCCGTAATGACGCTTCACCGAATGTTCGGCCGGATACTCGTAGAAGTGATAGTACAGTGCCTTGCGCCAGTCCTGCGGGTGTTCGCCTTTCAGCAGGGGCAGCAGCGATTCTCCTTGAATGTCTTCGGGCACTTCCACGCCGGCCAGTTGCAGGAAGGTGGGGGCATAGTCTATGTTCTGAACCATCTCGCTGATTTCTCCCTTGGCTTTGAAGTCTTTGGGCAGGTGCATGACGAGCGGTGTGCGCATGGACTCTTCGTACATGAAGCGTTTGTCGAACCAACCATGTTCGCCCATGTAGAAGCCTTGGTCGGAGGTATATACCACGAGGGTATTGTCCAGCAGGTTCTTTTCCTTCAGATAATCCAGCACGCGGCCCACGTTGTCGTCCAGCGATTTCAACGTCTTCATATAGTCGCGCATATAACGTTGGAACTTCCAGTTGGCCAGTTCCTTGCCTTGCGGGTTCTTCTTGTAAAAGTCGTCGATGATGGGACCGTAGAACTTATCCCATGCGGCACGTTGTGCTTCGTCCATGCGGCCGATGTACTTTTCGTAGAGTGACTTCAGACGGCTTTGTTTGTCGGGGCGAAGCATCTTCAGGTCGTATATCATGTCCATGTCCTTTGCGATGCTCATCTCCTGTGCTGCGGCAGCCGATCGGCCTTCGTAGTCGTCGAAGAAGTTATCGGGTAGGGGGAACGTCTTGTCCTCGTAGAGGGCCAAGTTACACGTGTCGGCCAGCCAGTTGCGGTGGATGGCTTTGTGATGGATAAGGATGCAGAAAGGCTTGTCCTTGTCGCGTCCGTTCTCCATCCAGTCGATGGCGTCGTCGGTGATGAGGTTGGTCACGTAGCCATGCTTCTGTATCGTATCGTTGTTTTGGGTGATGAAGTCCGGGTTATAGTAGTCACCTTGTCCGGGCACTATTTCCCAGTAGTTGAATCCGGTGGGCAGGCTCTCCAAGTGCCATTTTCCCACGACGGCCGTTTCGTAGCCGGCTTGTTGCAGAAGTTTGGGGAATGTTTGCTGTGAGGCGTCGAACACGCAAGTGGTGTTGTCATAGAATTTGTTGGCACAGCTGTGCTTGCCCGTAATCATGCAGGCACGGCTGGGTCCGCTCAGCGAGTTGGCCACAAAGCTGTTGGTAAACCGCACACCATCAGCAGCTATCCGGTCCAGATTGGGAGTCTCTACGTATCGTTGGTCGTAGCAACTCATCATCTGCTGTGTGTGGTCATCGGTCATGATATACACGATGTTGTATTGTTTCTGCTCTTCTCCATTCTTCTTCTGCGAGGCGCATGAAGCCAGTGTAGAGGCTGCTACAACCCCTGTGAGCGAGCAGAATAATCCAGATTGAAACATTCTCATAACTTTTTTGTTTTAAAGAAAGACAAATGCCGGAAGCCGGACGATAGTCCTAAACTTCTCGTCTGCTTCCGGCATACAAATCTACAGAAAACCTATATTAACCTAAAGAAAACGGGGGATTATTTTAGTAACCATAGTTCTGGTCTGTCAATCCCGGGTTTGCATCGATTTCACTATTAGGAATCGGCAATAACAGGTTCTTAGTCAAGAACTCATCCGTCAAGTTACCGTCGTTGAACAAGTAGTCAACCCATTGGTTGGCGGTAGAAGCATAATAGCTGTTGGACAAGATGACCAGTTCGTGATTATTGTTGTATTCCAACAATTCTCTCATATATTCGATACCACGGATACGAACCATGTCGTAGATGTCGGGTTCACCCAGCAATTCGAAGATACGCTCGTAGTAGAGCTTTTTGGTTACTTCGGATGCGGAAAGTGAAGTGGACCAGTTGGCAGGCTCGGTACCGCTACCCGATTGACGAGCACGTGTCAGCACCTCGTTGGCCAAGCTGATAGCCTGTGTGGTATTGCCCAGTTCGTTATAAACATCAGCCATCAACAGCAACATTTCAGCATAGCGGAATACCGGCAGGTTCTTGTGCGACATCTGTGCCGATTGGTTTTGGTCGTACAGTTTGCCGTAGTAGGGCCACTTGTTGCTGTTACCTACTTGCGTAAACTTGGTTACGGTTTGTTTTACCTGATTGGCATATTGTGTTGCATGACTGCCATATTTGCTGTTGGGGTTGGTATAGCTATTCAGGAATTCGATACTCGGATTTGTGGGATCTTCCATCTCATCATAAGGTAGGCAGAACACGATTTGCAGTTTGGTGCTTGTTGTGCCCGGTACGATATCAGTTCCTAAATTTCCATTAACTGCCCAATACGGATAGGTGTAAGTAGAGTCGTTGGGAGTAAGCTCTGAACCTACTTGAGCCTTTGGACTCGCTTGGTTGTTTCCGCTACGGGTTCTCCATTGAGTGAGGTACGTAGTCTTGAGACGCGGATCACCGGGATATGTTCCATTGTGCAAGTCATAGATATACTTGGCTACACGCTTTTGTCCCCACGAAACACCAGTGGTTGAAGCTTGCGGTGCGAAACGGTTGGAAGCACGGTTGTAGCAGTCCGTAGCCAATGTAGCCGTAAAGTTCAGCTGGATGATGTTTTCATCGCTATTCACAAAATCTCCAAACAAATCATCGAAGTTGGATTCCAATGTGTACGGACCATTGTTGTATACATCATCGAAATAAGTCTTGGCATTGTTCAAGTTGGTCGTGGCATCGATGCCCAACATGGCCATCTTGTAATATACCTTACCCAAGAAAGCTTTGGCTGTCCATGAGTTGAAGCGTCCGTTGTCCGAAGTCTCAGAGATGGACATGGCATCCGTCAAGTCCTGAATGATTTGAGCAAACACTTCTTCTTCCGAAGAACGTCCCAAGGCAATACCGTCTGAAGAAGATGCGGTAACGCGCAGAGGTACGGGACCAAACAAAGATACCAGGTTGTAGTATCCCAAGGCACGGATAATCTTGGCTTCGCCAATCTTCTGTACCTTCACATCATCGCTAAGACCACTTTCTTCCATGCTTAAGATGAATGCATTGGCTTCGACGATAGCTTTGTACATACCGTCCCATGCGTAGGACACCATGGAGTTGGCGGGAGTAGCAGCCAACATTCCCAACAGACAGTCGTCACCACCATTGCGTATAATGAAACTCAGGCCTGATGCTTCGATAGGCACTTCCTGCCACATCTGACCATATCCATAGTTAGCCGTCAAGTAGCTATAGCATCCCAACAGAGCCAATTCTGCGTTGTCCTCCGTGGAGAATACAACACTGCTGTTCTGGGTGTATTTAGGGTCTTCGTCCAGCAACGAGTCGCAGGCGGTCAATCCAAATACTGCCACTAAAGACAATAGATAGTATTTATATCTTTTCATATCGTTTGAATTTTAGGTGTTAGAAAGTTAAGTTCAATCCGAATATAAACTGACGCGGAGTGGGGTAGGCACTCATGTCAACGCCCGGACGCAGGCCGTCGAAAGCGAATGAGTTGGCTTCGGGGTCATAGCCGCTATAATCGGTAATGATGAATGCATTCTTGACAGAGGCATAGACTGATGCATTCTTAAGTCCTGCATGTTTGATCCATTGCTTAGGCAGTGCCCAGTTCAGTGTGATGTCCGAGCAACGCAGGTAGCTTGCATCTTCTACGTAGCTGTCCATAACCATGTTCTGAACAGCATAAGTTGCACTCGGATAGAGGTTGGATGGATTGCTTTCTGTCCACATATTATAGTATGCTTCTCTCAGCAATGTGCTCGAACGAGTACCCGGAGTTTGGAGGTAACGGTTGTTGGTATTGATGATGTCCTTGCCCTGTACACCGTTGAAGGATACGCTCAATGACAGCGACTTCCAGCTGAGGCGAGTAGAGAAACCATACGTAAAGTCGGGGTTGGGGTCACCAATGATGTCACGGTCGTCTTCGTCAACTACGCCATCGCCGTTGCGGTCAACAAACTTCACGTCACCGGCAGTAGGAGTAACACCCTGTGCGGTAGTATAATAGCCCGTTGTTCCATCGTCCTTGGTGTATGCTACGCCTTCATCCGTGATGTCGGCAGTCTGTACGATGCCTTGTGTCTTGTAACCCAAGAACAATCCCGGAGCTTCACCTTCGAGGAATACGTGACCCACACCGAAGTGGTCGCCCAATGTGTTACCGTAGTAACCTACTCGTTCGCCCAAGCAACCGAAGTCGGTAGACTCAAGACCCAAATTATCAATCTTAGCCTTGTTGAAGCCGATGTTACCCGATACTTCCCATTTCCAGTTTTTCTTGTCGATGATTTGTGCGTTCAGTGAAACTTCCAAACCTTTGTTAATCAACGAACCTTGGTTGTAGTAGGTCGAGGTGAAACCGGTAGAACCCGGAAGGTCGCGCGAAATCAACAGGTCGGTTGTCTTCTTGTGGTAGAGGTCGATGGTACCGCTGAGGCGAGACTTGAGTACGCTAAAGTCCAAACCTACGTTCCATGAACCGGTCTTCTCCCAAGTCAAACCATTGTTGGCAAGGTTGGTTACGGTGAACGAACTTACTTGGTTGCCATCTCCGTCGGCATAGTAAACCGTAGAGGAAGAACCGTACATAGAGAATGTGGAGTAGGGGTCGATACTTTGGTTACCCGTTACACCGTAGCTGACACGTACCTTCAACTGATTCAGCCAGTTGATGTCCTTCATGAATTCTTCTTGTTCCATACGCCATGCAACGGATGCAGAGGGGAAGTAACCCCAACGATTGCCTTCGGCAAACTTACTGGAACCATCGGCACGGATAGAAGCTGTTACCAAATACTTGTCGAGGAAGGAGAGGTTGACACGACCCAGATAAGAGAGCAACTGATAGTCTCTTTGGTCGGGCTCGGAGTAGCTGACGGTACCTGCCATGTGGAGGCCGTTCTCACGCATTTCGAAGAAGGAGAATTGGCTACCGCTGGTATTCTTGTTCAGGTACTTGTATGCTTCGTAGGTTACACCCACCGTAGCGTCGATGTTGACGATGTCCTTAATCTTAGTGCTGTAATTCAAGATGTTTTCTACGGAGTAGTTGCTCTTGTTCAGGTCGGACAGCAGCAGCAAGCCGTTGTAGTTCATACCTTGATACAGTTCCAAGCCATACCAACGCTTACGGTCGTTCATGTTGATGTTACCACCGGCACGCAGGTTGTAGCGGAAGTTCTTGTTGATTTTCCATGTCAAGTCCAAGCTACCTTTGAAGGTCTTGTCATCCGTCTTATCCACGTAGTCGTTCAACCAGCTGAATACCGTTGTCTTGTTTTCATTGGTGTTGCTGGGGTCGTCGTCCGGACGCAGGAAAGGTGCGGAAAGCAAAGCGGTACGCGAGATAGAACCCGTAGGACCACCCAGTGAGTTACCACCGGACATCATGTCGTTCTGACGAAGAGAACCACTTAATGAAAGGTTCAGTTTTACCGACTTCGAGAGGTCTGCGCTCAAGTTGGCACGCAAGTCGCCTTGCTTCAGACCGGTCTGTCTTACGATACCGTTGATGTCTTTGAAGTTGGCAGATATATAATAGGTAACCTTGTCCGAACCACCGTTCAGTGAAACAGAGTAGTTCTGCGAGAAAGCACTGTGATATACTTCCTTCTGCCAGTTGTGCTCATCTACCAAGTGGTATGTTTCCGGGTCGTTGGCGTCATATTCTGCCAACTTATCGCTATATACATAGCGCACTTCGTCGCCTACGATATAGAAGGGATATTGACCGGTAGTAATGGTGCTGTTGGTATATTCAGCATATTCTTTCAGGTTGAGCATATCCATCAGGTTGGTTGCCTTGGCTACGGTGAAGTTGGCGGAGATGTTTACCTTTGCCTTACCTTGCTTACCTTTCTTGGTCGTAATCAAGATGACACCGTTGGCACCACGCGAACCGTAGATAGCCGTAGAAGAAGCATCCTTCAATACCGTGATATCCTCGATATCGGCGGGGTTCAGTGAAGAAAGCGGGTCTTGGTTAATCTGATAGTCGCTGCTACCCAAAGCAGAGTTGGAGAATTCACCCGTAGAAGCCTGCGGCACGTTATCAATAACGTACAACGGCTGATTATCACCACGCAGAGAGCTGGCACCACGGATGGTTACTGAAGATGCAGAACCTACGGCAGCAGAAGAGGTGTTTACCACCAGACCGGCTACCTTACCGTTCAGCAGGTTGTCGATGGACAACGACTTGGAAGCGTCGTTGGGGTCGGGACGCATACTGGTCAAGGCACCCGTTACGTCACCCTTGCGGGTAGTACCGTAGGCCACAACCACTACTTCGTCCAGCAATTGATTGTCGTCTTCTAACGTTACGTTCACCACCTTCTTATTACCGACGGTGATTTCCTGCGTCGCGTATCCTATAAAAGAGAATACCAAGACGGATTTCGTACTGGGAACGCTGATGGAGTAATTACCGTCTATGTCGGTAATGGCACCCGTAGTCGCTCCTTTCACTTGTACATTGACACCGGGAACGCCTTCGTTAGTCCCGTCAATGACTTTACCTGTTATCCGGATGCCTTGCGCAAATGCGCTTACGCTTGACATCAGACAGAGCAGTGCAAACACACATAGGTTAAAAAGTTTCTGTCTCATAGGTGTTAATTTAGAATATAAAACTTTTTATAGTTGATGATAACTTTAGCACAAAGTTAATCGGATGGGTTGATACACATTGTATAATATTCACTAATTTTAAGTCCAAAAATCGCTATTTTCCTTGAAATAGGGCCTTTCTGACGATTTTTGGAGTGAAGCGAAGTTAATTTTGGAGTTCCGTGTGAAACGCCTTTAACGGTTGGAAGAAGTCGCCCGGCGGCATCGACGGACAGACAGATTTCGGCCATGAACCGATTCGAAGCCTACTGCCTTACCGATGCAGCCCACCACACTTCCGTGCTCATGCCGGATAACTATGGGACTGAGATAGGAATCAATGGCATTGATTGTGGGAATCTTCGGCATTGAGTGTAGGTATCATCCGGAGTGATTGTAGGCTGATGCCGGAGGGGATGATAGTTGAGGTCGTGTCGGTGCATGGCTAGG
>JAUNJD010000116.1:11724-11937 GCA_030523205.1 Bacteroides sp. | reverse complement strand
AGATATATTGAGCGTAAGCTAATTGCCCTGCGGCATTTAGGCATATAAAAAAGGCACGGATTACACGGATGTTCACGGAGTTTTTTCTTCCGTGTCTTTCCGTATAATCCGTGCCTAATTTCTTTTTATAAATTCAGAATGCTATCTTAGAGAATGCTATTAGAGAGGAGATGCTTCGACTTACGCTCAGCATGACAGTATATCACAGCGCAG
>JAUNJD010000116.1:0-11714 GCA_030523205.1 Bacteroides sp. | reverse complement strand
TTCTTCGTTCTTCATTTATTTGTACGCCTCTTCGTGTACCCCTGCCACTGCACGTCCGCTCGGGTCGTTCTTGCCTTGGAAGGAAGCATCCCATGCCAATGCCTCGGCCGTGGAGCAAGCCACACTCGGTACGCTCGGTACGCTCTTGGCTGCCGATGCGCTGGGGAAGTGCTCTTCGAAGATGGTGCGATAATAGTATTCCTCCTTGTTCATCGGTGTGTTGATGGGGAAGCGTTCGGCTGCATGAGCCATCTGCTCGTCGCTGACGGCAGCAGCAGTCATGGCTTTCAGTGTATCAATCCACGAATAGCCCACACCGTCGGAGAACTGCTCCTTCTGACGCCATGCCACGCTCTGCGGAAGCATATCGGAGAAGGCTTCACGAACCACCTTCTTTTCAATTTCCTTGCCCGGACACATTTTGTCGCGCGGATTCAGGCGCATGGCTACATCCAAGAATTCCTTGTCGAGGAAGGGAACGCGGCCTTCTACACCCCATGCGGCAAGGCTCTTGTTGGCACGAAGGCAGTCGTACAGATAAAGCTTGGACAGCTTGCGTACTGTCTCTTCGTGGAAAGCTTGCGGAGTGGGGGCCTTGTGGAAGTAGAGGTATCCACCGAACACCTCATCAGCACCTTCACCACTGAGCACCATCTTGATACCCATGCTCTTGATGACGCGAGCCAACAGATACATTGGCGTAGAAGCACGGACGGTAGTCACATCGTAGGTCTCGATGAAGTAGATAACGTCGCGGATGGCATCCAAACCCTCTTGAATGGTATAGTTGATTTCGTGGTGAACCGTACCGATGTATTCGGCCACTTCGCGTGCCTTAATCAAGTCGGGGGCACCCTTCAAGCCTACGGCAAACGAGTGAAGTTGCGGCCACCAAGCCTCCGATTTGTTGTCGGTTTCTACACGCATAGCGGCATACTTCTTGGCAACAGCCGAGATGACGGAAGAGTCAAGACCTCCCGACAACAATACACCGTAGGGGACATCGGACATCAGTTGACGCTGTACGGCTGCTTCCAATGCATCGTGCACGGCAGCCACCTGTGCCGCATGAGCTTCCTTTGAGACAGGAGCGCTTTGATTGTGGCGGTCAGCGGCAGGCGTGTAGTTGTCCTTCACAGCCTCGTATTCCATCCAATCGCGCTTGTACCAACGTTGCATCTTGCCTTCTTTGCCCCAGTAGTAATGTCCCGGCAGGAAAGGTTCGTATTCGTCGCAGAAACCTTCGAGGGCTTTCAATTCACTGCCTACATATACACGGCCTTCCTTGTCCTTGCCAATGTAAAGGGGAATGACGCCGATGGGGTCGCGGGCAATAAGGAAATCATCCTTCTCCTCGTCATAGAGGGCGAAAGCAAAGATACCGTTCAGCTCTTCGAGGAAGTGGATACCCTTGTCGCGGTAGAGAGCGAGAATGACCTCACAATCAGAGCCCGTGCGGAAAGCATAGTTTCCGGCGTAGCGTGCGCGGATGTCGCGATGATTATAGATTTCGCCGTTGACGGCCAGTATTTGTTTGTTGTCGGGTGAATACAATGGCTGACCGCCCGATTGGGGGTCAACGATGGAAAGACGTTCGTGAGCCAGAATGGCAGAGCCACCTACATAGATTCCACTCCAATCGGGTCCGCGATGACGTATTTTCTGCGCCATTTTCAGCGCTTTCTTTCTCAACTCAGAAGTCTGCGACTTTATGTTGAAGATGCCTACAATTCCACACATGATGGTATAACGATTTTATCTATTACTATTATATTTATTAGTTGCTAAGTAAGAACGGGAGCAAAGGTAACATGAAAGAAGGAAAAGTAAAAGGGTATATTCGTCTTTGTTAAGCTATGACTCCCTTTTACTTCTTCTTCATATCTCCTTCATTTCCTTTTCTTTGTTTTATTTTAGGTCTCCCATTATTTCTTTCCGCTGAGGTATGCGTCTACGGCTTTGGCTACCTTGCGACCGTCAGCCAAGGCTCTTACTACGAGGCTGGCACCATTGGCAGCATCACCGGCCACGAATACGTTGGCGGGGAATTCCGGTTGTTGGGGTTTGAGGAAGCCCATGGCCAAAAGTACCATATCGGCTTCAATCACTTCTTTCTTGCCGGTGGGTTTCATGGTAGGACGGCCACCGTCAGTTGCCGGTATCCATTCCACTTCTTCCACTTCTACACCGCACACCTTACCGTTTTTACCGATGAAGTGGTTGGATGCCAACGACCAGCGGCGTGTACAACCTTCTTCGTGGCTGGAGGTAGTCTTCAGTACCACGGGCCATTGCGGCCAAGGTGTAGCAGGATTATGGCCTACGGGCGGCTGAGGCATGATTTCAATTTGCGTCACGCTGACAGCTCCCTGACGGATGCTCGTACCAATGCAGTCCGACCCCGTATCACCACCACCGATGACAAGCACTTTCTTCCCCTTGGCATTCACCAGTTGGTCTTTGGCAAAGGTTTCGCCGTCGAGTATCATGTTTTGCTGGCCCAGCATTTCGAGGGCAAAGTAAATGCCCTTCAGGTCGCGTCCCGGTATGGGGAGGTCGCGTGCGGTGGGCGTGCCGGTGCAGATGACGTATGCGTCGAAGCCTTCGGGCAGCTTCTGTACGTCAATGTGTACGCCCATCTCGAACTTGATGCCTTCGGCTGCAAGAATCTTCATGCGGCGGTCGATGATTTCTTTCGGCAGCTTGAAGTTAGGAATGCCGTAGCGCAGCAATCCACCGGGCATAGGCTTGCTATCGAAGATGGTTACCTCGTAGCCTTTGACATTCAGTCGCATGGCTACGCTCAGTCCGGCAGGACCTGCACCGATAACAGCTACCTTCTTGCCATTGCGCACGGGCTGTTGAGGCTGGATGTATCCTTCGCGGAAAGCGGCTTCGGCAATGGCAGCCTCATTTTCGCGAATGGTTACAGGTGCATCGAATGTAAGTTTCAGTACGCACGACTTCTCGCACAGAGCCGGACAGATGCGGCCCGTAAACTCGGGAAAGTCGTTGGTTTGAGTCAATATCTGATAGGCCTCTTTCCATTTGCCCTTGTAGAGGGCATCTTGGAATTCAGGGTCTTTGTTGCCCAGAGGGCACGCCCAGTGGCAGAACGGCACACCGCAATCCATGCAACGCGAAGCCTGCAATTTGCGGTCGTGGCTGTTCAAGGTCTGCTCCACTTGGCTATAGTCTGTGATACGTTCTTGTATCGGACGGTATCCCGCTTCCTGACGGGGAATATTTAGGAATGCTTTTGAATCACCCATGATGTAATTTACTATTTGACGATTTACAATTTACTATTTGATTGCTATCGGTTGAATATTTACTATTTTACTATTACTATTTACTATATTGTTTTTGTTTTACGCCTTTTTGCACGAACTGCAAAATGCTGAATTGTAAAGAGTAAATTATAAAATAGTCAATGCTTCTAATAGTCTCGTTGCATTTCGGCAATCTTCTCTTGCAACTTTCTCATCTGCTCTTCCTGAAGCACCTTCTTATATTCGATAGGTACTACTTGGATGAACTGATCTACGTAGTGGCTCCAATCGTCGAGCATGATGCGTGCCAACTTAGACCCGGTATAGAGGTAGTGTTGGCGAATCAGCTCGTGAAGCTCCTTGCGGTAGGAGGCTTCCTCGATGAGCGAGAGTTCTACCATCTCCATGTTGCAGAAGAAGTCGAAATTGCCGTCCTTGTTCCAGACGTAAGCCACACCACCCGACATACCGGCGGCGAAGTTGCGTCCTGTTTCTCCGAGGACTACCACACGACCACCTGTCATGTATTCGCAGCAGTGGTCGCCCACGCCTTCGACAACGGCGATGGCACCCGAGTTGCGCACGGCAAAGCGTTCGCCTACACGGCCGTTGATGTACACCTCACCGCTGGTTGCACCATAAAGCAGGGTGTTGCCGGCAATCGTATTCTTTTCGGCTTCGAAATTACTTCTCACGGGCGGAAGCACGGCGATACGTCCACCGCTCAAGCCCTTGCCCAAATAGTCGTTAGCCTCACCTTCGAGCTTGAAGCTGACACCCGGAACGAGGAAGGCACCGAAGCTCTGACCGGCAGAGCCCTTGAATTTCACGTTCAGCGTATGTTCGGGCAAGCCCTTGGCACCGTACTTCATGGCGATGGCTCCGGAGAGCATCGTACCGCAAGCGCGGTCGGTGTTGGCTATCGTATATTCCAATGATATTTCCTTCTGGTTTTCCAACGTCTCGGCGGCGGCGTGCAGCATCTCTACATCCTTCACACGGTCGATGCCATGTTGCTGGTCGGTGATGTGGCGGATGGCAGCGTCGTTGTTCACGCGAGCCAACATGCGCGAGAAGTCGAGCAGGGCGTGCTTCGGATTCTTGTCGGCCTCCTGACCCTTGCGGATGATGAGGTCGGTGCGTCCAATGATGTCGTCCATCTTCTCTACGCCGATTTCGGCCAAGTATTCACGCACTTCCTGAGCGAGGAAAGTGAAGTAGTTTATCAAGTATTCACTACGTCCGGTGAAGTGCTTGCGGAGTTCGGCATTCTGCGTAGCCACACCCACAGGACAAGTATTCTGATTACATTTACGCATCATCACGCAACCCAGTACGATGAGGGCAGCCGTGGCGAATCCGTATTCTTCGGCACCCAACATGGCCATGAGGATGACGTCGCGTCCGGTCTTCATCTGACCGTCAACTTGCAGCAGCACTTGTCCGCGGAGGCCGTTCAACACCAAGGTCTGTTGCGTCTCGCTTAATCCCAGTTCGGGAGAGATACCTGCATAACGGATACTGGAGGCAGGCGATGCACCCGTACCACCTTCGGCACCGGAGATGACTATCAAGTCGGCCTTGGCCTTGGCTACACCGGCGGCAATCGTACCTACACCGCTTTCGGCTACCAGCTTCACGCTAATCTTAGCCTTCGGGTTCACGTTCTTCAAGTCAAAGATAAGCTGAGCCAAGTCTTCGATGGAGTAGATATCGTGGTGAGGCGGAGGCGAAATCAGTGAAATGCCCGGTATGGAGTGACGTGTGCGTGCAATCACTTGGTCAACCTTGAAGCCCGGCAACTGACCACCTTCACCCGGCTTGGCGCCCTGTGCCACCTTGATTTGTATTTCGTCGGCATTTACCAAATATTCAGTCGTTACACCGAAGCGTCCGGAAGCAACCTGCTTGATGGAGCTTCGCAGTTCGGTGCCGAAGCGTGCGCTGTCTTCACCACCTTCACCTGTGTTGCTTCGTCCGTGCAGGCGGTTCATGGCAATAGCCATAGCCTCGTGGGCTTCCTGACTGATGGCACCGAATGACATGGCACCTGTGACGAAACGCTTCAGGATGTTCTCTACCGGCTCTACACGGTCGATGGAGATGGGATTGTGGCGGAAGTCGAGGAAGTCGCGCAAGAAGATGGGGTTCTCTTTCTCGTCAACCAAACGGGTGAACTCCTTGAACTTCTTGTAGCTTCCCAGACGAGTAGCCAACTGCAACGTAGAGATGGTTTCGGGGTTCCATGCGTGCTTTTCGCCATCCTTGCGGAATGCGTAAAGTCCGGGGTTGGGCAGAAGCGGAGCGGTTTCTTCACCTCCCGTCACAGCGGTTTGCTGAGCCTTGGCGGCTTCGTTCTTCACGGCCTCCATGCCTTCGTCGTGCAGCTTGATGGCGTCGCGTGCCACTTCGTCCAAACGGATACCGCCGATGGTGGACTTCAGTCCGCCGAAGTAGGCATTGCTTAGCTCTTCGCTCAAACCGACAGCCTCGAATATCTTCGCACCACGATAGGAACGGATGGTGCTGATACCCATCTTACTCATTATCTTAAACAGACCCTTGCAAACGGCTTTGATATAGTTCTTTTCAGCCGTAGCATAGTCTAACTGAATCTCTTTGCGTGCCACCAGCTTGTCCAGTACGGCAAATGCCATGTACGGATTCAGTGCGCTGGCTCCGAAGCCCAGCAGCAGGGCGGCGTGCATCACTTCGCGAATCTCACCGCTTTCTACCACCAACGCTGTCTGTACACGCTTGCCCACAGAGATAAGGTGATGGTGTACGGCGCTGACAGCCAAGAGGGAAGGAATAGCGGCATGAGCATCGTCCACGTCACGGTCGGTGAGTACGATGTAGTTTACACCTTCTACAACGCTTTCTTCGGCTTGCTTGCACAGCTTGGTCAGTGATTCCTGCAATCCGGCACGACCCTTGGAAGCTTCGAACAACATGGGCAATTTCACGGTCTTGAAACCTTTGTAGCGGATGTTGCAAAGCAGGTCGAGTTGCGTATTGGTCAATATGGGGTGGTTCAGGCGAACCATTTTACAATGTTCAGCATCGGGTGTCAGGATGTTCATGCCCACTGCACCGATGTATTCGGTGAGCGACATCACCAATTCCTCGCGAATCGGGTCGATAGGCGGGTTGGTTACCTGCGCGAATTGCTGACGGAAATAGTTGTAGAGCAACTGCGGACGGTCGCTAAGTACGGCCAACGGTGTGTCGTTACCCATGGCGCTTACCGGCTCTGCACCGTTCTGTGCCATCGGCATGATGATTTTCTCTACATCTTCCTTGGTGAATCCGAAGGTGCGGAGCATGGCTTCGTAATGGCCTACGCTGTGGGGTACCTTACGTCCACTCTTCAGTTCGTCCAACTCAATGCGGTTGGTGGACAACCATGAACGATAGGGCTTGGCATCGGCCAACTGGCGTTTCAGTTCACCGTCATAATAGATGCGACCCTCTTGCGTATCGACCAGTAAAATCTTACCCGGTTGCAAGCGGCCCTTTTCCTTGATGTCGGCAGGCTCAAAGTCCATTACACCTACTTCACTGGCTACGACCATTGTGTCGTTCTTTGTGATGAGGTAGCGGGCAGGACGCAGACCATTGCGGTCGAGCATACCACCTGCATAGCGTCCATCGCTGAAGAGCAGGGCGGCAGGACCATCCCACGGTTCCATCAGGATGGAGTGATATTCGTAGAAGGCCTTGAGGTCTTCGCTGATAGGATTCTTTTCGTTGAAGGATTCCGGAACGAGCATGGCCATAGCGTGCGGCAGGCTTAAACCAGACATAACGAGAAATTCGAGTACATTGTCCAGCGAAGCCGAGTCACTCATGCCCGGTTGTACGATGGGGCGCAACTCGCGGATGTCGCCCAGCGTAGGAGTAGAAAGCACACTTTCGCGAGCTTCCATCCAGCCGCGGTTTCCTCGGATGGTGTTGATTTCACCGTTGTGAGCCAGCAAACGGAAAGGCTGAGCCAATCCCCATGTGGGGAACGTATTGGTACTGAAACGGCTATGCACCAGTGCAAGTCCGCTGGTGAAATAGCTGTTGGTCAAGTCGGGGTAGTAGTTGCGCAACTGCATGGACGAAAGCATACCCTTATAGACGATGCTCTTCGTTGAAAGCGAGCAGATGTAGAAATCATTGCGCGTCGGGATGTCCGAACGGCGGATACGGTTTTCGATTCTCTTCCTTATTAAATATAAGCGTCGGTCAGCCGTTTGGCTATCCGTAAATCCGGTGATGAAAATCTGTTTGATATCCGGTTCGGCAGCAAGGGCCGATTCACCCAATATCTCGGGACATGTAGGAACATTGCGCAGATGCATCAACGTAAGTCCGTCTTTCTCGATTTCCTCAATGAGGATGCTGAGAATGGCCGATTGGTCTTTCGCATCTTTGGGCAAGAAGAGGAGTCCGGTTCCATATTTACCCTTCTCGGGTACGGGGATTCCTTGCAACAGAATAAACTCGTGAGGGATTTGAAGCATGATACCTGCACCGTCACCGGTCTTGTTGTCAGCACCTTCCGCACCGCGGTGGCGCATATTCTCCAGCACTTTGAGGGCCGATTCTACCAGTTCGTGGCTTTTTCCCCCATGAATATTGACAATCATACCCACGCCGCAAGCATCGTGCTCATAGGCGGCGTCGTACAGACAGGCTGACTGCTCCGGCTGCATCCGCTCTCCGGATACCTGTTGCTGGAAGGGCAGCTCTTGTTGGGCCTGTTCCTTTGTTACGTTGTTAAAAAGTTCTCTTTTCATCATCTTGATTTACTTTAATCCTGTTTAATACCTATTATTGTGTCAAAATGCACTGCAAAGATAGTGGTTTTATTTCAAAATGGTACTATATGTTAGTGTCTTATTGATTGGTAAATACCTACAAATGGGGATGTTGTTACTATTTGTTTGATAATACGCTTGTTTTTGTTTTGAATTGTAAGTAAATTGTTTTGTTTTTATTTCAAATTGTTATTTCTTCGTGAATAAATAAAAAAAGTTAAGATACACCAATTTATTCATTTTGCTAGGATTCTTCCCTTTTAACGAAATATAATCGCTTCCGTGTACGCCGACAAGAAATAAAATGAATACTTTTGTGGCGTATTTTAGTGATAAGAAGTTGCAGAAAGAAAATCATCCGTTTCATTTTGATAGATTTTCGGATGATTTTCCTATATATATAATAGTATAATGATTCGCGACCTGTCCGTTTGCTCTATTCGGTTGTGTCTTTAGTCATTCGGAGAGGGTAATGGCAGGGCGTTAAGTGAAAAAGAACGTTTTTTTATGGGTATCATTTCATTTGTCAAGAAGTGGACATTGCCTTGCGCAATGCTCTTCGGTGCAACAATCTACACCGTGTTTACATTGGTCAAACCATTGGAGCCGCTGGGCGAGGCTGTAGCACCTTTATATACTAAATGTATTGCCGGTGGTTATTTTCCTGATGCTTTATGTGACATTTTGTAAGATTCAGATTGATGATCTTCGTCCGCGCACGTGGCACTTTTGGTTGCAAGGCATCCGTACGTTGCTTTCGGCTTTGATGGTACTTATTATATCTTTGGTGAGTGATTTCGAGACGCGCATCATCCTTGAGGGGGTATTCATCTGCATCATTTGTCCGACGGCGGCTGCCGCTCCCGTCATTACCGAGAAGTTGGGAGGTAGCATTGCCTCGCTTACCGTCTATACGTTGATTGCCAATATGGTAACATCCGTCATCATTCCGCTTTTCTTCCCGATGGTGGAGAAGGGTGCCGACATTACTTTCTCGTTTGCTTTTCTGATGATTCTGAAGCGTGTGCTGATAGTGCTTCTGCTGCCCCTCTGTCTGGCGTTGCTCACCCGCCGCTACTTGCCTCGTTTTGCCGAATGTGTAAAGCGTCAGAAGAATCTGGCCTTCTATATGTGGGGCTTCAACCTTTCCATTATGATGGGGCTGACGCTTCATTACATTGTGATTGCTCCTGTGTCGGGCAGCACCTTGGTGCTTCTGCTTACCCTTCCGCTGGCGGTTACCCTTTTACTCTTCGGCATCGGGAAGGCGGTGGGAAGATGCTATGGCGAAAGTATCAGTGCCGGTCAGGCTCTCGGACAGAAGAATACGATGGTGGGTATATGGCTGACCATTACTTTCCTGAATCCTACGGCTGCCGTAGCTCCGTGTGCATACGTCATTTGGCAAAACTTGGTCAACTCGTGGCAGTTGTGGTACAAGGATAAGTATGGAAAACTGAAGTGGTAGGAATACCGTCCTTTTTTGATGTACCTTTCGCTACATTTACCAAAGAAAAGGGTGAAATGTGCCTTTTATGTGTGGAAATTTGTATCTTTGCGCCGATTATAAACCATAAAACTAATTGATTATGTGTGGAATCGTAGGCTATATAGGCCATAGGGAAGCCTATCCTATCCTTATTAAAGGACTGAAACGATTGGAGTATCGCGGATACGACAGTGCAGGGGTAGCGTTGATAGGCGAAGACCGACAATTGAACGTGTATAAGGCGAAGGGAAAGGTGTCCGACCTGGAGGCTTTCGTCAGTCAGAAGGATGTCTCGGGCAACGTGGGCATCGCACACACCCGATGGGCCACGCATGGCGAACCTTGTGCAGCCAATGCTCATCCTCACTATTCATCTTCACAGCGCTTGGCATTGATTCATAATGGCATTATCGAAAACTATGCCGTACTCAAGGAAAAATTGCAGGCCAAGGGATATACCTTCAGAAGCAGCACCGATACTGAAGTGCTGGTACAGCTCATCGAATACATCCAGACCGTAGATAATATCGACCTGCTTACCGCCGTTCAGCTGGCATTGCGCGAGGTCATCGGGGCATACGCCATTGCCGTGATGGACCGTGATAATCCCGATGAGATAGTGGCTGCACGCAAGAGTAGCCCGCTCGTGGTAGGCATCGGGCAGGACGAATTCTTCTTGGCCTCCGATGCTACGCCTATCGTAGAATACACCGATAAGGTGGTTTATTTGGAAGATGAAGAAATAGCCGTCATTCGCCGTGGCGCACCGCTGAAGGTGGTCAATCTGAATAATGTGGAATGTCCCCACGAGATAAAGACGGTTTCCATGAATCTCGGTCAGCTGGAAAAGGGAGGTTATCCGCATTTCATGCTGAAGGAAATCTTCGAGCAGCCCGATTGCATATACGACTGTATGCGCGGACGTATCAACGTCGAGGGTACCAACGTGGTGCTGTCGGCCGTCATCGACTACAAGGAACGTCTGTTGGCTGCCAACCGTTTTATCATCGTGGCCTGTGGTACTTCGTGGCACGCTGCCCTCATCGGCAAGCATCTCATCGAGAGTTTCTGCCGTATCCCCGTGGTGGTGGAGTATGCCAGCGAATTTCGCTACCAAGACCCCGTGATAGGCAGCAACGATGTGGTGATAGCCATCTCGCAAAGCGGAGAGACGGCCGACACGTTGGCTGCCGTAGAGCTGGCCAAGAGTAGGGGAGCATTCATCTATGGCATCTGCAACGCCATTGGTTCGAGCATTCCGCGTGCCACGCATACAGGCTCGTACATCCATGTCGGTCCGGAGATAGGCGTGGCATCCACCAAAGCCTTCACCGGACAAGTCACCGTGCTCACAATGTTGGCCTTGACCTTGGCACGCGAGAAACGGACGATTGATGATGCTTTCTACCTCTCCGTCGTGCAGGAATTGGAACAGATTCCGGAGAAGATGAAGGAAGTGCTGAAGCAGAACGACCGCATTGCCGAATTGTCGAAAATATTCACTTATGCCCATAACTTTATCTACTTGGGTCGCGGATATTCCTATCCTGTGGCATTGGAAGGCGCATTGAAGCTGAAGGAAATCTCCTATATACACGCCGAAGGCTATCCGGCTGCCGAGATGAAGCACGGTCCCATAGCCTTGGTCGATGCCGAAATGCCGGTGGTGGTCATCGCCACACAAAACGGGCTGTACGAAAAGGTCTTGAGTAACATTCAGGAAATCAAGGCACGCAAGGGGCGGGTCATTGCTTTGGTCAACAAGGGCGACACCGTCATCAGCCGATTGGCGGACACCTGCATTGAGTTGCCCGAAACCTTGGAATGCTTGGAGCCGCTGATAGCCACCGTGCCCCTGCAACTGATGGCCTATCACATTGCCGTGTGCAAGGGTATGGACGTGGACCAACCACGAAATCTGGCCAAGTCGGTAACGGTGGAGTAATTCGTAACGCTCAAAAAATAAAAAAAATATCAAAACGTTTTTCCCGTGCAAAGGAAATGTGTATCTTTGCATCCCGAAATAACGAGATAAATAGAATTATGTATAGCGGTATTCGGAAACAAAATAAGCTGAATAAGCTCTGAAAAAGAGGCTTCCAACGGAATAACAACTTCCGTTAGAAGCCTCTTTTTTTAAGTTTG
>JAUNJD010000001.1:31581-44838 GCA_030523205.1 Bacteroides sp. | reverse complement strand
AGAACTCAAAAACTCAAAACAATATGGTAGCTAGAAAGACCCAAAAACTGATATACAATATCATCATCATCTGCCTGCTGGTAGGCGGACTTACTTACGTATGCTCACGATTCATCCATCTGGGCAGTGTGGAATACACGGACAATGCACAAGTGAAGCAGCACATCACGCCGGTAAACACCCGCGTGCAGGGCTTCATCAAGAAAATCTATTTCGAGGAATATCAGCCCGTTCACAAGGGCGACACATTGGCCCTCATCGAGGATGCCGAATTCCGCCTCATGCTGGCACAAGCCGAGGCCGACCTTGCCAATGCACTGGCCGGGCAGAAAGCCACTTCGGCAGGCATAGCCACTACGCAGAACAACCTGAGTGTGAGCGATGCAGGCATTGAGGAAGCCCGCGTACAGATGGAGAACGCCCGTCGCGAACTGGAGCGTTACGAGAAGTTGCTGAAGCAAGATGCCGTCACCAAACAGGAGTATGACAACGTGCGCACCACCTACGATGCCGCCAAGGCACGCTACGAGCAGGTGTCACGTGCCAAGCAATCAACCTCGCTCACCAAGAGCGAGCAGACCCACCGCTTGGGACAGAACGAAGCTACCGTACGTCTGGCCGAAGCTGCCGTAGAATTGGCACGTCTGAACCTGTCCTATACTGTCATCATCGCTACCTGCGACGGTGTGACCGGTCGTAAGGACATCCACGAAGGACAGTTGGTTCAGCCGGGGCAAACCCTGCTCGACATCGTAGATAGCAGCGACCTTTGGGTCATTGCCAACTATCGTGAGACACAGCTTCCCAACATCAAGGAAGGTGCCGAGGTAGAGATTACCGCCGATGCCGTGCCGGGCGTCACCTATACAGGCGTTGTAGAGTCCATCTCCGACGCTACGGGGGCTGCCGTTTCGCTGATTCCGCAAGACAATGCCACCGGAAACTTTGTTAAGGTGGAGCAGCGCATCCCCGTACGCATCAGCCTGAAGGGCAACCGTCCTGAAGACTTACAGCGCCTGCGTGCCGGCTTCAATCTGGAGTGTGAAGTAAAATATTGATGGCCGTATGGGAGCACCTGTATTAAACGGACCGTTCACCATGCCCATGTTCCAAGAGTTTGTCCCTCGGAAGATACAGCCTTGGATATATGTGTTCTTTGCCTTTACCTTCCAGCTTTCGGGCGGACTGTATTTGGGCGCACTGAACCACATGGTGGGCGGTATGGCCGTGATGCGCGAGGATATCCTCATGTGTCTCTACGCCAATCTGGCGGGAATGGCTGTCTATTTCCCGCTGCTGTTCCGCATGAAGTTCCGCTTCACCAACAAGACGTTGCTGATGTGGGCGGCATTCGGGGCAATGGCGTGCAACCTCATTGCACCGCATATCACCTTCCTGCCCCTGCTGTGGGCCGTCTGCTTCATCGAAGGCATCTGCAAGATTCAGGGCACCTTCGAGTGTATGTCCAACATACAGCTGTGGATGACACCGAAGCGTGACTTTACGGTATTCTTCCCCCTGCTTCACATTGTCATTCTGGGCAGTATGCAGTTCAGCGACTTGATAATGACCTACCTGATGTACTATTATCACTGGAACTATATGCACTTGTTCATTGCCGCACTGATGATGGTGGACATGCTGGTGCTTTACACCTGCACCAAGCACTTCCGATTCATGAAGCCGCTGCCGCTGTTCGGTGTCGATTGGCTGGGAGCTTTGCTCTGGTCCGGCTTGCTGTTGCAGATAGCTTATATGTTCGACTATGGTGATTGGTACGATTGGTGGGACAGTCCCGTCATCCGTCGGCTTACGGTCAGCATCATCATTACGCTGGGCATCTGCCTGTGGCGTATGTTCACCATCCGGCATCCCTATTACGAGCCTAAGATGTGGACGTACAAACACCTGTGGCCCATCCTGATACTGATTATGCTGATGGAGGCCATCCTTGCCACCGAGCGCGTGCTCGAAGAAGTGTTCTATGAAGAAGTGATGCACTACGAAGACTTGGTGAGCGTGCAGCTGGATTGGTTTGCCCTTGGCGGTATCCTTGTGGGTTGCTTGTTCTCGCTGTGGTGGATGCACATCAAGCGGTTCAATTACTTCCGCCTGCTCATCATCGGCCTCGTGGCATTGGCGTTCTACTTGGCGGGATTCTACTTTACCATTTCGTCGGAGATACATCTGTCTCAGCTCTACGCGCCCATTGCTTGCCGTGGATTCGGCTACGCTGTGCTCAGTGCCACGTTCATGGTTTGCTTGGAGGAAATCATGACCTTCCAACACTTCTTCCAAGCCCTGAGTGTGTTCAATATGCTGCACATGGTGGTAGGCGGTGTGCTGGGCGGTGCCATTTACGGTCAAGGGCTCTCCTATTACATCAAAGACAACATGGCCCGCTATGGCAGTGCCATCGACAGCGTGTCCTTCAGCAGTGCCCCCTTCGACCTGAGTCACTACATGGAGACGTTCGTCTCGCAGATGATGGAAATCAGCATCAAGCAGATTTACGGTTGGGTGCTCTATGCCTGCATCTTCCTGTTGCTGCTGTTCTTGCTCTACGATATGCCTGTGCGCCGTCAGATGAAGCAAATGCCTCATTGGAAGGACGTGGGCCGCGACGTGAAGAATTCCTTCTGGCGGACGTGGCACAAGCCCGAACAGCACATCAAGGCTGGCGAATGATGAAGGCAGCATACAACTTTGCTGTGTAACCAATCTTCTCATTTTAAGTGAGTTGTGGCGCATATAGATTCAGCGTGCGGCGCATATATGCGGAACGCGAGGGATATATATGGCTGACGCGACAGTCATATATATCCGGCACGCTGGATCTATATGTGTAAGAAACAAATGATTTATGCATCTTTTATACATAATATCCCGTTTTTAATCATTACCTTTGCGGCCGAGAATGATAAACTATTGACTTTATGATATCTGTAGAAGGACTGAAGGTAGAATTTAATGCCACTCCCTTGTTTGAAGACGTGTCCTACGTCATCAACAAAAAAGATCGGATAGCCTTGGTGGGCAAGAACGGAGCGGGCAAATCTACCATGCTCAAGATATTGGCCGGACTGCAACAGCCTACGGCAGGCGTAGTGGCCGTGCCGCGCGAATGTTCCATTGGTTATCTGCCGCAGGTGATGATTCTGAGCGACGAACGCACCGTGATGCAGGAAGCCGAATTGGCCTTTGAACACATCTTTGAAATGCAGGCTGACATCGAGCGGATGAATCAGGAACTGGCCGAACGGACTGACTACGATAGTGATGACTATCAGAAACTAATCGACCGCTTTACTCACGAGAATGAGCGCTTCCTCATGATGGGCGGTACCAATTACCGGGCTGAAATAGAACGTACTTTGCAAGGACTGGGCTTCAGCCGTACGGATTTTGACCGACCAACCAGTGAATTTTCCGGTGGTTGGCGTATGCGCATCGAGCTGGCCAAACTGTTGTTGCAGCGTCCTGATGTATTGCTGCTGGACGAGCCTACCAACCATCTTGACATCGAGAGCATACAATGGTTGGAAAACTTCCTTGCCACACGAGCCAATGCCGTGGTGCTTGTCAGCCACGACCGTGCCTTCTTGAACAACGTAACTACCCGTACCATTGAGATATCTTGTGGGCGCATATACGACTATAAGGTGAAGTATGACGAGTTTGTCGTGCTGCGTAAGGAACGTCGCGAGCAGCAACTGCGTGCTTACGAGAATCAGCAGAAGCAGATAGAAGATACCGAAGCCTTCATCGAACGTTTCCGTTACAAGGCTACGAAGGCTGTGCAGGTGCAGAGCCGCATCAAGCAGCTGGAGAAGATTGAGCGGATTGAGGTGGACGAAGAGGACAATTCGGCCTTGCGACTGAAGTTTGTGTGTAGCAGCCGTAGCGGTAACTATCCCGTTATTTGCGAGGATGTGGCCAAAGCCTACGGCGACCATGTCATCTTTCACGATGTGAACCTGACCATCAATCGGGGCGATAAAGTAGCTTTTGTGGGCAAGAACGGCGAAGGAAAGTCAACATTGGTGAAGTGCATCATGGACGAGATTACCGACTATACCGGAAAACTGACTTTGGGGCACAATGTACAGATAGGATATTTTGCCCAGAATCAGGCTCAGTTGTTGGACGAGAGCCAAACCGTATTCGACACCATCGACCGCGTGGCCGTAGGCGACATTCGCTTGAAGATACGCGACATATTGGGTGCCTTTATGTTTGGCGGTGAAGCCTCTGATAAAAAGGTGAAAGTGCTGAGCGGCGGTGAACGTACTCGCCTTGCCATGATTAAGCTGCTGCTGGAACCGGTGAACTTCTTGATTCTGGACGAGCCGACCAATCACCTTGATATGCGTTCGAAGGATGTGCTGAAAGAGGCCATTCGCGACTTCGACGGTACGGTGATAGTTGTCAGCCACGACCGCGACTTCTTGGACGGGCTGGTGACCAAGGTTTATGAATTTGGCGGTGGATTGGTGAAAGAACATCTGGGTGGCATCTATGACTTCTTGAAGAAGAAGCAGATAGAGAACCTGAACGAGTTGCAGCATTCGTCTGTTGCCGGATTGTCTTCGATGGCCGACAGGAACCCTTCGAACAAAGAGAAAACCGGTCCTGCCAAAGGAGGCAAAATAGAGGTTGCACAGCCATCTTCTGCCCGGCTGTCCTATGAAGAACAGAAGGAACAGAATAAGAAACTGAAGAAACTGGAACGCCGCATAGCTGACTGTGAGGCGGAGGTGGAACAGACCGAATCGGCCATTTCCATACTTGAAGCTCAAATGGCTACCGTAGAAGGAGCTTCGGATATGTCGCTGTACGAGCGTCATCAGAAACTGAAGGCGCAGCTCGATCAGGCGATGGAGGCGTGGGAGGAAGCTTCTACTGAGTTGGATGAATGGAAGAAGACGAATAGAATCATGTAAAGTATAATGTTATAACAGCTAAATTAGTGTATGAAAGCAATTTATTATTTACCACTTGCTGCCTTTTGCCTGATGACGACATCCTGCACCACAGGCAAGAAGCAAGCCGGACAGACAGCAGGCATTCAGCTTGCTAATCTTGACACAACAGCACTGCCGGGCACTGATTTCTATCAGTATGCGTGTGGAGGCTGGATGAAGAACAATCCGTTGACGGATGAATACTCGCGTTACGGTTCTTTCACCGTTTTAGACGAGAACAGCAACAAGCAGATTCAGGGACTGATTCAGGGTCTGTCTGCCACTACGCACGAAGACGGCAGCAATGCCCAAAAGATAGGTGATTTGTACAGCATGGCCATGGACAGCGTGAAGCTGAACAACGACGGCATTGCCCCTATCCGTGCAGAACTGGAGGAAATAGCTTCGCTCAAAGACAAGAAAGATGTATATGCTTTGTTGGCCAGTTTGAGCAAACGTGGCATTGGCGGCTATCTGAGCCTGTACGTTTCGGCCGATGACAAGAACAGCGGCATGAATGCCGTGCAGATTTCACAATCCGGACTGAGCATGGGCGAACGTGATTATTACCTTGCCACTGACTCGGCTACCGTTGCCATTCGCGAGGCTTTCCGCATCCATCTGAAGAAGATGTATCAGTTGGCCGGCTTTGACGAGGCTACAGCTGAGAAGGGTATGAACACGGTGATGGACGTAGAAACTCGTTTGGCCAAAGCTTACCGTTCGCGCGTAGAACTGCGTGACCCATACGCCAATTATAACAAGATGAGTATGGACGAGGTGCGCAAGCAATATCCGACCTTCGACTGGGATGCTTATCTGAATACGCTGGGACTGAAGGACGTGAACGAAATCATCATTGGTCAGCCGGCTTCGTTGACTGCCGCAGCTAAAGAACTATATACCTTGCCGGTAGAACAACAAGTGCTTTACTTGCAATGGAAACTTATCAATGCTTCTGCCGGTTATCTGAACGATGCTTTGGCCCAGCAGGATTTTGACTTCCATGGACGTACATTGTCGGGAAGCAAGGAGATGCGTCCGCGCTGGAAGAGGGCTGTTGACATGATAAACAATTCGCTGGGCGAAGCCGTAGGGCAGATGTACGTAGAGAAGTATTTCCCTGCTGCTGCCAAAGAACGTATGGCTACTCTGGTTAAGAACTTGCAGGAAACCCTGGGTGAACGTATCCAGAATCTGGAGTGGATGGGTGATTCTACGAAGACCAAGGCGTTGGAGAAACTGGCTTCTTTCCATGTAAAGATAGGCTATCCTGACAAGTGGAAAGATTATTCGGCTCTGGAAATCAAGAAAGACTCTTATTGGGCCAATGTAGAACGTGCCCGCCTTTGGCGTTTCAACGACATGATATCGAAGGCCGGCAAGCCTGTTGACCGGGATGAATGGCACATGACCCCGCAGACAGTCAATGCCTACTACAACCCGACAACCAATGAAATCTGTTTCCCTGCCGGCATCCTTCAACCGCCTTTCTTCGATATGAATGCGGACGATGCCTTCAATTATGGTGCTATTGGCGTAGTCATCGGTCATGAAATGACACACGGATTCGATGACCAAGGACGTCAGTATGACAAGGATGGAAACTTGAAAGAATGGTGGACGAAAGAAGATGCCGAGCGCTTCAAGGAACGTGCACAGGTAATGGTGAATTTCTTCGATAGCATTGAGGTAGCACCGGGCGTACATGCCAACGGCCGTCAGACACTGGGTGAAAACATTGCCGACTACGGTGGTTTGCAAGTGTCGTTCCAAGCCTTCAAGAAGGCCACTGCCGCTGCTCCGCTGGAGGTAAAAGACGGATTCACACCCGAACAGCGTTTCTTCTTGGCGTATGCCGGTGTATGGGCTAACAATATCCGTCCTGAAATGTTGCTCTATATGACGAAAAAGGATGTGCACTCGCTGGGCAAATGGCGTGTAGATGGTGCATTGCCACAGATTGGTGCATGGTATGATGCATTCGGCATTACGGAGAAAGACCCCATGTTCCTGCCGGTAGAAAAACGGGTCTCTATTTGGTAAGCCTAACGGCTTGCTTTATACAGGATGGCACACAGATGAAACGTATGATTCGTATCGTCTGTGTGCCATTTTCACTTTTATCACATTAATTAATTGGATGTGAATGTATGGCGTACGAACAAAATTTGTAACTTTGCGCCACTTAATTTAGTATACGCGTATTTTAAAAGAACTAAATCATGTCAGAAACGAAAAAAATTAAAACAGCGCTGGTATCCGTTTACCATAAGGAAGGTTTGGATGAGATTATCACCAAACTGCATGAAGAAGGTGTAGAATTCCTGTCAACAGGTGGCACTCGTCAATTTATTGAATCATTGGGTTTCCCCTGCAAGGCAGTGGAAGACCTCACTACATACCCCTCTATTTTGGGCGGTCGTGTCAAGACTTTGCATCCCAAAGTGTTCGGAGGCATCCTGTGTCGTCGTGGATTGGAGCAGGATATGCAGCAGATAGAAAAATATGAAATTCCTGAGATAGACCTCGTCATTGTGGACCTGTATCCGTTTGAGGCTACCGTGGCAAGCGGTGCCGACGAACCTGCCATCATCGAGAAGATTGATATAGGTGGCATTTCCTTGATTCGTGCAGCTGCCAAGAACTACAACGATGTGGTTATCATTGCTTCGCAGGCACAGTATCAGCCTTTCCGTGATATGTTGATGGAACACGGTGCTACAACTTCCATCGAAGAACGTCGTTGGTTTGCTAAAGAGGCATTTGCCGTATCTTCTCACTACGATTCTGCCATCTTCAATTACTTCGATGGCGAAGAAGGTTCCGCTTTCCGTTGCTCTGCCAACAATCAGAAGACGTTGCGTTATGGAGAGAATCCCCATCAGAAAGGCTATTTCTATGGCAATCTCGATGCTATGTTCGACCAAATCCACGGCAAGGAAATCTCTTACAACAACCTGCTCGATATCAATGCTGCTGTTGACTTGATTGACGAATTTGGTACCGATACCACTTTCGCTATCTTGAAGCATAACAATGCTTGTGGTTTGGCTACCCGTCCTACCATACTCGAAGCATGGAAGGATGCATTGGCCGGTGACCCCGTATCTGCATTTGGCGGTGTGCTTATCACCAATGCCATCATCAACAAGGAAACTGCCGAAGAAATCAACAAGATATTCTTTGAGGTGGTGATTGCTCCCGACTATGACGTAGATGCGCTGGAAATACTGGGTCAGAAGAAGAATCGCATCATCCTTGTACGTAAGCAGGCTGCCCTGCCCAAGAAACAGTTCCGTTCGCTGCTGAACGGTGTACTCGTACAGGACCGCGACCTGAAGATTGAGGCTCCCGAAGAGTTGAAGACTGTCACTACCAAGGCTCCTACTGCCGAAGAAGTGGAAGATATGCTCTTCGCCAACAAGATTGTAAAAAACAGCAAGTCCAATGCCATCGTATTGGCCAAGGGCAAGCAACTGCTGGCAAGCGGTGTCGGTCAGACCAGCCGCGTAGATGCCTTGAAGCAAGCCATCGAGAAGGCTAAGAGCTTTGGATTTGACCTGCACGGTGCCGTGATGGCCAGCGATGCTTTCTTCCCCTTCCCCGACTGCGTAGAGATTGCAGGCAACGAAGGTGTAACGGCTGTAATTCAGCCGGGTGGAAGCATCAAGGATCAACTCTCTTTTGACTACTGCAACGAACACGGCATTGCAATGGTGACAACAGGCTTCCGTCACTTTAAGCACTAAGGATATTTACTATTTGACGATTTACTATTTACAATTGTTTTGTGGATTGTAAATAGTAAATTGTCAGATAGTAAATTAATAGATATTCATGATTAGTAAATCGTCAAATTGTAATTACTTTAATGGGATTATTCTCTTTTACACAAGAAATAGCGATGGACCTTGGTACCGCCAATACCATCATTACCACAAACGGTAAGATTGTGGTGGATGAACCTTCGGTGGTGGCATTGGACCGTCGTACAGACAAGATGATTGCCGTGGGTGAGAAGGCAAAGATGATGCACGAAAAGACCCACGAGAACATACGCACCATCCGTCCGCTTCGCGACGGTGTGATTGCCGACTTCTATGCTTGCGAACAGATGATTCGTGGCCTTATTAAAATGGTGAATACCCGTAATCGCTTGTTTTCTCCTTCACTCCGAATGGTTATCGGTGTTCCTTCGGGCAGTACGGAAGTTGAACTTCGTGCTGTGCGCGACTCTGCCGAACATGCCGGTGGACGTGATGTCTATCTGATTTTCGAGCCTATGGCTGCTGCCATTGGTATAGGTATCGATGTTGAGGCTCCGGAAGGCAATATGATTGTGGATATAGGCGGTGGTTCTACCGAGATTGCCGTTATCTCGTTGGGTGGTATTGTGTCGAACAACTCCATCCGTATTGCCGGTGATGACCTGACTGCCGATATTCAAGAGTATATGAGCCGTCAGCATAACGTCAAAGTCAGCGAGCGTATGGCTGAGCGTATCAAAATTAACGTAGGCGCTGCTCTGACCGAACTGGGCGAAGATGCTCCTGAGGACTATATTGTTCATGGTCCGAATCGTATTACAGCTTTGCCTATGGAGGTTCCGGTATGCTATCAGGAAGTAGCTCACTGTCTGGAGAAGTCCATCTCCAAGATTGAAACAGCCATCTTGAGTGCCTTGGAGAATACGCCTCCCGAACTGTATGCTGACATTGTGCACAACGGTATTTATTTGGCCGGTGGTGGTGCCTTGCTACGTGGTTTGGATAAGCGTCTGACGGATAAGATAAATATTCCGTTCCATATAGCCGAAGATCCCTTGCATGCCGTAGCTAAGGGTACGGGTGTGGCATTGAAGAATGTGGGTCGTTTCTCATTCTTAATGAGATAATAGGAAAATGAAGAATGAAGAACTAAGAATGAAGAATGAAAAAAGAGATTGCGCTTAGAATCTCTATTGCAAACGTGCAGTTCATTCTTTAATTCTTAATTCTTTAATTGGCTTGTCACCATGCGAAATCTACTGAATTTTCTCATTAAATATAATTACTGGTTTCTCTTTCTTTTGTTAGAGGTAGCCAGTTTTGTTTTATTGTTCCGCTTCAACTATTATCAGCAAAGTGTGTTTTTCACTTCTGCCAACGGAGCGGCAGGGAGAGTCTATGAGATTTCGGGAGGTATTGCTTCCTACTTTCACCTAAAATCAGTGAACGAGGATTTGCTCGATCGCAATGTGTGGTTGGAACAGCGGGTGGCTTCGTTGGAGAAAACCCTGAGTAAGATAGGAGCAGACTCGGCTTATTTTTATAGTACAGAATTGACCGACCCGAAGGAGGAAGGTCAAATCTTTAAGGCCAGCATCATCAAGAATACACTGAACAGAGCCGATAATTACATTACATTGGACCGTGGTTCGGATGCCGGCATTCGTCCCGAAATGGGTGTAGTGGATGCCAATGGGGTAGTGGGAATTGTTTATAAGACATCGCCTCACTATTCGTTGGTGATATCTTTGCTCAACAGCAAATCCAGCATCAGTTGCAAAATTGTCGGCAGTGAGTATTTTGGTTATCTGAAGTGGGAGGGAGGAGATTCCCGTTTTGCTTACCTGAAGGACTTGCCCCGTCATGCAGAATTCAATCTGGGGGATACGGTTGTGACTAGCGGATACTCAACGGTGTTTCCGGCCGGAATCTTGGTGGGTACGGTAGATGATATGTCCGATTCCCATGACGGACTATCTTATCTGTTGAAAATAAAGCTGGCTACTGACTTCGGAAAGGTTAGTAATGTGCGTGTGATAGCCCGCTCCGGTCAGGAAGAACAGAAGATGCTGGAGAAGGCGGAATAGAAGGTTGAATGGAACTCTGATTAAAATCGTAAAAAAGAATTGCTACTCAAATATCTGCATAAAATAGAATGGTTCATTGGTCTAGTGCTGTTACAGGTGCTGATATTGAACAATGTGCATATTGCCGGTTATGCCACTCCTTTTCTGTATGTCTATCTGATATTGAAGTTTGAATCGGGTACGATGCGCAATGAACTGATGCTGTGGGCCTTCTTCCTGGGACTGACAGTTGATGTGTTTTCGGATACACCGGGGATGAATGCGGCGGCTACGGTGTTGCTCGCTTTTCTGCGTCCTGTATTCCTGCGTTTCTTTATGCCGCGTGATGTTGTGGATAGCATTGTCCCTACTGTCCGTACCATGGGGCTTTCGTCTTTCTTGAAGTATTTGGTGGTTTGTATTCTTGTGCATCATGCGATGCTGTTGGTCATAGAATTCTTTTCCTTTGCCCATTTCGGCACTTTGTTGCTGAGGATTGTGGCAAGTACGTTGCTGACCGTGGCTTGTGTCATGGCATTGGAAGGCATCAATAAGAGAAAATAGTGAATGAAAGACTATAAATTAGAAAAACGTAAGTTTGTAATTGGGCTGGTGGCTATCGTTATAGTCTTCATCTATGTGGTACGCCTGTTCGATTTGCAGATAATGACCGATGATTATAAGAAAAATGCCGATAGCAATGCTTTCCTGAATAAAATTCAATATCCTTCCCGGGGAGCCATCTATGACCGAAACGGTAAGTTGTTGGTGTTCAATCAGGCTGCATACGACATTACGTTCGTGCCACGGGAGATAGACCAACTGGATACTTTAGACTTATGCCGTACGCTGAACATCACCCGCGAACAGTTTGACAAGCGAATGAAGGATGTCAAGAATCGTCGGCTGAATCCCGGTTACTCCAAATATACGCATCAGACGTTCATGACTCAGCTTTCGGCTGAAGAATGCGGTGTGTTCCAAGAGAAATTGTTCAAGTTTCCGGGCTTCTATATACAGCGGCGCACCATCCGTCAGTATTCCTACAACTCGGCAGCCCATGTGTTGGGTGATATAGGTGAAGTATCCAAAAGGGATATAGAAAATGATAATTATTACATTCAAGGCGACTATATAGGCAAGCAAGGCATTGAACGCTCGTACGAGCGATACCTTCGGGGTGAAAAGGGAGTGGAAGTATTGCTCCGCGATGCGCATGGACGTATCCAAGGACATTATATGGATGGACAGTTGGACCGTCCTTCTGTGCCGGGAAAGAATCTGACTTTGGGTATCGACATAGACCTTCAGATGCTGGGTGAGCGTCTGTTGCAGCATAAAATCGGTGCGATAGTGGCTATCGAGCCTTCTACGGGAGAGATACTCTGTATGGTATCTTCGCCTACATTCGACCCTCATCTGATGATTGGACGTCAGCGTGGCAAGAATCATCGGCTGTTGCAGATGGATAAACGGAAACCCTTGTTGAACCGTGCCATCATGGGAGCCTATCCTCCGGGGTCCACCTTCAAGACGGCACAGGCATTGACTTTCCTTCAAGAAGGTATTATTCATGAAGATTATCCGGCTTTCCCTTGTGCACATGGCTTCAATTATGGTAGCCTGCACGTAGGTTGCCACGGTCACGGCTCTCCTTTGACGCTGGTTCCGGCTATTGCGACATCGTGTAATTCCTATTTCTGTTGGGGATTGTTCCGTATGTTCGGTGATAAAAAGTATGGTTCGCCTCAGGGGGCCATTACTGTGTGGAAGGACCACATGGTGTCCCAAGGCTTTGGTTACCGACTGGGGACAGACCTTCCGGGCGAAGTGCGAGGCCTTATCCCCAATGCCCAGTATTACGACCGTCCCTATCGTGGTTCGTGGAATGGACTGACCGTTATCAGTATATCCATCGGGCAGGGAGAAATCTTGGCTACTCCGCTCCAGATAGCCAATCTGGGAGCGACTATTGCCAATAGAGGACACTTCATCACTCCCCATGTGGTGAAGGAGATACAGGATAATGAACTGGACAGCATCTACCGTACTCCTCGTTATCCTACCATCGACCGCGAGTATTACGAAGAAGTGGCCAAAGGTATGCGTGCTGCCGTAACGGGAAGTACCGGTAGTGCTACTTGCCGCATGGTGGGAGCCATCTTGCCCGGTATAGATGCTTGTGGAAAGACCGGTACGGCTCAGAACCGTGGTAAGGACCACTCGGTATTTATGGGGTTCGCTCCTATGGACAATCCTAAGATAGCGATAGCCGTCTATGTGGAGAATGGTGGTTTCGGTGCCACTTACGGTGTGCCTATCGGTGCTATGATGATGGACCAATATCTGAATGGAAAACTTTCTCCTGAAAATGAAATTCGTGCAGAAGAGTATAGCAACCGGATTATCTATTACGGAGACGAGGAAAGATGATCTTCTTAATGAAGAATGAAGAAC
>JAUNJD010000001.1:0-31571 GCA_030523205.1 Bacteroides sp. | reverse complement strand
AATTGAGTAGTAAATTGTAAATAGTCAAATAGTAAATAAAACGATGGCTCGTGACAGTATATGGAAATCATTGGATTGGGTGACGATTGTGGTCTACCTGATGCTGATTGTGTTCGGCTGGTTTAGTGTCTGCGGAGCAAGCTACGACTATGGCGACCGCGATTTCTTCGATTTTTCTACGCGGGCGGGTAAGCAGTTCGTATGGATTATCTGTTCCTTCGGGCTTGGCTTTGTGCTGCTGATGCTGGACGATACGCTGTATGATATGTTTTCGTACGTTGTCTATATAGGGTTGATGCTGCTGCTTATCGTGACGATTTTCATTGCTCCCGACACGAAGGGGTCTCGCTCATGGCTCATCTTGGGGCCTGTCAGTTTGCAGCCGGCCGAGTTTGCCAAGTTCGCCACGGCACTGGCTTTGGCCAAGTATATGAATGCCTATTCGTTTACCATCCGAAGCTGGAAGAATGTGCTGATGCTGGCATTTCTGATATTGTTCCCCATGATGCTGATTATCTTGCAGCGGGAGACGGGTTCGGCCTTGGTCTATCTGGCCTTCTTCTTGGTGCTCTATCGGGAGGGTATGCCGGGCGCGATACTGTTTTCCGGTGTCTGTGCTGTGATTTACTTTGTGGTAGGCATACGTTTCAATGGTGTATTCATTGCCGATACGCCAACGCCGATAGGTGAGTTTGTCGTGTTGCTAATCATACAGTTGTTTACGAGCGGCATGATATGGGTATATCAGAAGAAATGGGCTCCGGCACGCAACATCCTTCTGGGTTCATTGGGTGTGTTGCTGGTGGCCTACCTGCTGTCCGAGTATGTTGTTCCGTTCAATTTGGTATGGGTGCAGTGGGGGCTGTGTGCTGTGACGGTGGGTTATTTGTTTTTCCTTGCGTTGAGCGAGCGTCATTGGTCTTATCTGCTGATAGGCTTGTTCACGATAGGTTCTGTTGGTTTCCTCTATTCGAGCGACTATTTCTTCAACAAAGTGCTGGAACCGCATCAGCAGATTCGCATTAAGGTGGTGCTGGGTATGGAGGAAGATTTGGCAGGTGCCGGATACAATGTGAATCAGTCTAAGATAGCCATTGGCTCGGGTGGACTGACAGGAAAAGGATTCCTGAACGGTACGCAGACTAAGCTGAAGTACGTGCCCGAACAAGACACCGACTTTATCTTCTGTACGGTAGGCGAAGAAGAAGGCTTCCTCGGTTCGACCTTCGTGCTGATATTGTTTCTGACGCTTATCTTGCGTCTTATCTCATTGGCCGAACGACAACAGTCGGCCTTCGGGCGGGTATATGGCTACTCGGTACTCAGTATCTTCCTGTTTCACCTTTTTATAAACATCGGTATGGTGTTGGGGTTGACCCCTGTTATTGGCATTCCCTTGCCTTTCTTCAGTTATGGTGGGTCTTCGCTTTGGGGCTTTACCATTCTGCTATTCATATTCCTGCGGATAGATGCCGGACGGGGCAGAAGGTTGGTATAAATCCTTTTGCTTTGTCGTTACCTGCGTCGGTTGGCTCAGGCCGGCGGAGCAGTTAAGGCATCCTTTCCAACCTGATGCCTACATCGTTGATGCCTTGAAGCGTCTTGTCCGGAAATGTATATGCTATCTTGAACTGATGCTGTCCGGGACGGTCTATCCGTGTGCTTCCGACCAGAATGCGGGTTTGGTAAAGGCCTCCCCAACCTTCACCCTTCCAGATGCCCTGCTTGTCGGCTAAGGTTAGTTGTAGGGTGTCGGTATGCGACTGATGGCTTACGGACAGCTGAAGATTCTGGTAAGGATAGTCATTTCTATTTCTGACTTCAACAGACAACTTGTAATACGTTTGCGAATCGGGTACATTCACGTCGAAGCAGATTGTATCTTGCCTCTGCCACCCCTCTATGGGGATGGAACGGAAGGCATGATAAACAGTCTGCTTGTCACATGCAGTCATGGTGCATACGACAAGCAGAAGAAGGATGAGGGTGCGAAGATGTCCCCCTCCTTTATTCCTGAGCAGGTTGGTCATTGGGTTTCGGTTTGTTTTCAGGTTGAGGCTTTTCACCTTGTTTGGCGGTTCCTCCTTGCTGTGCTTTTTTGTTTTGCTGAGGCTTTTCACTCTGTTGGGACCTTTCGCTCTGCTGAGGTTTTTCTCCCTGCTGATTTTTCTCGCCCTGCTGTGGCTTTTCGCCTTGTTGCTGTTTGGGCGGGCGGTTGTCACGCGACTTCTTATTGCGGTTATTCCGTCCTTGGCGGTCGCCTCCTTGCCCTTTGCCTGCCTCGTTTCCCTGACCCTGTTGCTGGATGGGTTGCTCCTGTTTGGCCGTTTGTGGCTTGTTGGGAGCGGTATTGGGAGCGGCAGCTATCGGCTCACCCTCTTGCGGACGATTATTGTTGTTCTTCTTTTTCTTCTTGTTTCGGTTGTAGGCATTGCTTTCCTTATTGGCATTCGCTTCCTTGTTGTTGGCGTTCTTGCCGCTGGCATTCTTGCCTTTGCGGCTCCGGTCGAAGCGGGTCAGGCTTTCCTGTTCCAGCAAGTCGACGGGTTTCTTCGGCTCGGAATGACGAGACTCTTCGGCCAGGCTGTCCGGCTTGATGCCTCGCTTGTTCAGACCGATGACCTCGAAGGCACGCCGTCCGCTGATGGTGACTAAGTTGGCCGGGACACTCTTGTCGCTGGAGTAGGTTATCTGATTGCTCAGAATGTCGGCCTTGAAGAAGTAGAATACGCCATCCTTCGTCTCCAGTTCCACTTCCTTGGAGGGCAGTCGTTTCTGCGCCTCTACGTAGCAGTCAACTTCGTAGTTGAGGCAACATTTCAGCTTGGCACACTGTCCGGCCAGCTTTTGGGGATTGAGGGAAATGTCCTGGAAACGTGCCGCACTGGTCGATACCGATACAAAGGAAGTCATCCAAGTGGCGCAACACAGCTCGCGTCCACAAGGGCCGATGCCGCCTATGCGTCCGGCTTCCTGCCGTGCGCCGATTTGCTTCATCTCGATGCGTACGCGGAAGGCCTCGGCCAGCACCTTGATAAGCTGTCGGAAGTCCACACGTTCGTCGGCTATGTAGTAGAAGATGGCCTTGTTGCCGTCTCCTTGATACTCTACGTCGCCTATCTTCATGTTGAGTTTGAGGTCGAGTGCTATCTGGCGTGCGCGTATCATGGTGCTGTGCTCGCGGGCTTTGGCTTCGTTGTACTTATCCATGTCCACGGGCTTTGCCTTGCGGTAGATGCGCTTTATGTCGGCTTCCGACTTTATGTTGGCTTTGCGCATTTGTAGTGGCACCAGCCGTCCGGTCAGTGTCACCACGCCTATGTCGTGTCCGGGTGTTGCTTCTACGGCCACGATGTCCCCTTTCTCTACGGGAATCTTGTTGCTGTTGCGGAAATATCCTTTGCGGGTATTCTTGAATTGTACCTCTACGTATTCGCTTTCTTCAGCGTTGCCGGGAATGTCGGCCAGCCAGTCGTAAGTATTCAGCTGCTTGTCTTGTCTGCCGCAACTCTTGCAGCAAAGTCCGCCGCCGCCGTTATATAGTTTGTATTCTGCCATTCGTATATCTACTGTTTTTTGGACGATTTAAAATTGTTGTTTAAGCTTGATTTTACTCTGCTTTAGGGTACTATAAGTAAAAGCTATGCACAAAGATACAATATAATTTTAGAGTTACCCCGTTTCTTGGGAAATAAAGTGGAGAAAAGCTTCAAGAAAATAACCATATCATTGTCAAAAGCTTGTATAAAATGTGCGAAAAGCATTTTTATTTGCTAATTTTGTGGCGTTAAATATAAAAAAACACATCACTATGCAATTAACTTTATTCGTGGCAGCATTGGCTGCACAGACAGCTGAAGACGGATTCAGCAAGGTTCAGATGCTTTTTCAGCAATTGATTGATTGGGGCGTAGATGCCGGTGGACGTATCATTGGCGCCATCTTGATTTTTATCATAGGACGTTTCCTGATTTCCATTATTAAGAAAATGTTGGCTCGCCTCCTCACCAAGAGGAAGATTGACCCCAGCATCCAGAGTTTCGTGAAAAGCTTAGTCAATATTCTGTTGACCGTATTGTTGATAGTAGCCGTTGTCGATAAGCTGGGCGTTGAAACGACTTCGTTTGCAGCCTTGTTGGCATCTGCCGGTGTTGCTGTTGGTATGGCGTTGTCCGGCAACTTGCAGAACTTTGCGGGCGGACTGATTGTGCTCTTGCTGCGTCCTTACAAGGTGGGCGACCTCATTGAGAGCCAAGGAGTGACCGGTACGGTACGCGAAATCCAGATATTCCACACCATCCTGACTACGGGTGATAATAAGGTGATATACATACCCAACGGCTCGCTCAGCAGCGGCACCATCACCAATTATAGCCGTGAAGATACCCGCCGTGTAGAATGGATTGTCGGCGTGGAATATGGCGAAAACTATGACAAGGTGGAAAGCACCGTGAAGCGTATCATTGCAGCCGACAAACGTGTGTTGGCTACCCCCGAACCTTTTGTAGCCCTCAATGCACTCGATGCCAGCAGCGTGAACGTGGTAATCCGTGTTTGGGTGAAGAGCGCCGATTATTGGGATGTTTACTTCGATACGAACAAGGTCATCTACGACGTATTCAATAAGGAAGGCATCGGATTCCCATTCCCGCAGTTGACCGTACATCAGGCAAAGGATTGACCGGATACGGCCGTCCGTGCCGATTGAAAGGATGTGCCCAAAGAACCGAATCGAGCCATACGAAGCAAGATTCGGGCTTTGGGCACATTTTTTTTTGTGTCCCATCGAAGCGGATTTTATCGGTTGTTCTTGCCCAAAGCGTAAGAAGCAAATTTATACACCCTCTTTTTATTAGTAAATATTAACTATTTGTATAATACTGAATATCTGTTAGTTATGTTTATATAGGCCTATGTGGTGCGTCATTTTATGGTATTGCCTATGTCGAATTATTTTTTATCTTTGCTATGACAAGAATACTTATAGATTGATAAAGAAAATACTATGACTACGATGATGAAGTTAGTACACGAGTTACTCGAAACCGTGGAAGTTCCCACTGCTTGTTTGCAACGTATCAACGAATCTTTGCTGAAGGACTACAAACTGTCGTTTGGAGGCTTCCTGACGGTTTATCCCAAGGAAGTGGAGGCTTATTATGTGAACCGCTTGGCCAAGCGGCCTTTTGTGGACGAGAATGCACAATGTATGCTCGACCCTAAGACGAACGACGAAATCCGTGAATTGCAGTCCGGACGTTTCGGCAAGCTGTATATGCACCGCAAGGGATTGGGAGGCATGGACATCTGCCTGTCCGATAGCGATTCCTATGTGCTGTGCTGCACCATTAAGGCTGCCGAAGTGAACGGAGAAGAATGCTGGAGTCCGCTGAAGGTGAGGAATGCCGTGCTTGATGCCATATTGACACACGATGGCCTATTACCCGACCGCGAGAATCGGCTGAAACTCATGGACCGGATAAACGGAAAGAATGCTGTCAGCGTACTCAACCCGCGCGAAACTCCCTTGACAGGAGAGGTCTATCATCAGCGCCGTCGTGGGTTGCGTCGTCGCGACAAGATGGCTCTGCTGCCCCTGCGTTCGTTCATGGACCTTTGGAACAAGAACTTGCAGATGGGGAATGTGCAGAAGATAAATCTGTATATGTCCATTCATCCGGGCGAGGATGTACTCGACGTGCTGCGCAGGAATCAGTTCCGCTACATTCCGGCAGAAATCAGGGCACGCTATAAGATAGACCGTAAGGTGAAACTATACGTGTGATGCCATCACTCTTTGCTCGGTCAGTTTCCGATGCTTCATGATGGACTTCATGTTCTGTTGGGCCCATTCGGTCAGCGAGGCAATGATGGGGACGAGCGACTGCCCTGTCGGCGTCAGCTCATACTCTACTCGGATGGGAACTTCGGGGAATACGGTGCGCTTCACCAGTTCGTCCGCCTCCAGCACTTGCAGGGTGTTGGACAATACCTTGGTGGATATGTCGGGTATCAGTTTGCCCAACTGGTTGAAGCGCGTCTTTCCGTTTTCGCTCAGCACAAGGATAATCAGCAACGCCCATTTGTTTCCGAAGCGGGCCACCACGTTTCGTATGGGGCAAATCTCAATAATGGAATTTTTCTCTTCTTTTTTTCTCATCGCAATATATTGGTTTTCATTAAAAGTGAACTTTTTGCAACTAAGCAACTGCCTTATAGCTTTCTGTAAAACAGTAATCTTTCGATTGTATCTATGCTTTCGAAAAGAAAGTAACTACGGCATTGCAAAGTTAATGTAAAACTCATAAAGCACAAGGATATGAGAGGATTATTTTGGGTCTGCATGGCTGTTGTGGCGATGCGGAGGTATCCGGTTGTGCCATGAGATACGCACTGAACTGCCCTGAGTGCCGGACTGAGTAGGGCTCGGTCCGGTACCGAGTGATATATCATTCCGGATGATTATGGAAATCATCTAGGATGATTATATAAATCAATACGGATGATTTCTATCTCGGTCTAGGACCCATCCGGGATGGGTAACGTACTTATCCTAGATGGGGTCTAGACCGAACGTAGCTGGCAGGCATTTCCTCTTTTATTCGGCTTTCCCGTAATCGGGGTTGTCAAAACCGTAAGTTGGGTATAAAGGTGAAGGTCAATCTGTCGTAACTTTGCACATAGAAAAAGAAGTTATCAACAGATATGAAAACATTATTAATGACAATGGCCTTCTCCGTGGTCAGCTCCGCGGCAATGATGGCACAAAGCACTACAACTATGGATAATAAGATTGTAAAACAAGAACTGCAACTCACGCAGGAGTGGGACAAGACGTTCCCCAAGAGTGAAAAAGTGAACCACCGCAAGGTGACGTTTGTCAATCGCTACGGCATTACGTTGGCTGCCGACCTCTACGAGCCCAAGGATGCTGCCGGCAAGCTGGCTGCCATAGCCGTGAGCGGACCCTTCGGCGCCGTGAAGGAGCAGTGCAGCGGCCTCTATGCGCAGACGTTGGCCGAACGTGGTTTCCTCTGTCTGGCCTTCGACCCCTCGTTTACGGGTGAGAGCGGCGGAACACCCCGCTACGTAGCCTCTCCCGACATCAACACGGAAGACTTTTCGGCGGCTGTCGATTTCCTCTCTACGCAAGACAATGTAGATGCCGAACGCATCGGCATACTCGGCATTTGCGGTTGGGGCGGGTTGGCTATCAATGCTGCCGGCATCGACACACGCATCAAGGCCACGGTAGCTTCTACCATGTACAACATGAGCCGTGTGAACGCCAACGGTTACTTTGATTCGCTGGACGAGAACGGTCGCTATCAGAACAGGGTTGCCCTAAACAAACAACGCACCGAGGACTACCGCAACGGCTACTATCCGCAAGGTGGTGGAGTGGTGGACCCGCTGCCCGATGATGCACCTTTCTTCGTGAAAGATTATTATGACTATTACAAGACGTCGCGCGGCTACCACAAGCGTTCGCTCAACTCCAACAATGGTTGGAACGTGACGGGTTGCCTTTCCTTTATGAACCAGCCCATCTTGTGTTACAGCAACGAAATCCGTTCCGCCGTCCTGCTGATTCATGGCGAGAAGGCACATTCGTGCTACTTCAGCCGCGATGCCTACAAGGACATGACGACTAACTCCAATTATACGGCCAACAAGGAACTGTACATCATTCCCGGTGCCGTGCATACCGACCTCTACGATGGTGGTGGCAAGAATGCCATCCCGTTTGATAAGCTGGAGTCTTTCTATAAGGAATATTTGAAGTAAAACAAACGAATGCGTACATGACGACGGAAGAATTTGTCAAGCACCTCAATGCCGGCCTCCCCATCGAGAACGGTAGTCCGGCCCATCTGATGATGCACCGCCTTTCGCAGGAAGCCCTGCGCATCACTGCCGACATCAACAGCAGCTATCACACGCCCGAAGAACTTCACGGTCTGCTGGAAGAACTTTGGGGACACAAGATTCCGGAGACGGTGGGTATGTTCCCGCCCTTCTACACCGATTGCGGCAAAAACACCTGGGTGGGCGAACGTACATTCATCAACATGGGTTGTAAGTTTCAGGACCAAGGCGGCATCTTCATAGGCAACGATTGCCTGATAGGACACAACGCCACGCTCTGCACCATCAACCACAATCCCGACCCCGACCATCGGGGCGACATGACTTTCCGGCCTATCTATATCGAAGATAAGGTATGGATAGGTGCCAACGTCACCATTCTGCAAGGTGTCACCATCGGTCGGGGAGCCATCGTTGCTGCCGGTGCCGTAGTGACAAAGGATGTGCTTCCGCGTTCTGTTGTGGGTGGAGTGCCTGCCCGAATGATAAAGATGATTGATTGAGATTTAGTGAATATAATAATTTAGAGTTGTTGTTATCCCGTACATCTGCCGGAATGGTTGGATGTGCGGGATTTTTCATTCGATATATGTTTCGGTGAAAAACATCATATCATCAGATGAATTTATGAAGGAAAAGCCTTATCTTTGCGCCGTGATAGTGAAATAGCCATCAAGATGAAAACGTTCAGAACAATAAAGAAGAAATCGCTGTCCGAAGAAGTGGCCGACAAGATACGGAGGCTGATAGAGAACGGCAAGCTGAAGAAAGGTGAGAAGCTTCCGGTTGAACCGGAGTTGAGCGAAATGTTCGGCGTAGGACGCTCGTCGATACGCGAAGCCACCAAGTTATTGGCTTCGCGCGGCTATCTGAGCATAGAGCAGGGGCGGGGCACCTTTGTGAAAGATACGTTGCCCGAGCCGGAATCGTGGCGGCAGGTATTGCAACATTCCGACATCAAGGACTTGCGTGAGACGCGCGACCTGTTCGACAATGCTTTTGCCCAGTTGGCTGCCCGTCGTTGCACGGAGGCCGACTTGTCCGAGATAAAGCGGTGGCTGGACGAACGTGGGAAGACGGCCAAGGAAAACAATCTGCAAGGTTGCATTGAGGCCGATGTGCAGTTCCACTTGGCTATCGCCAAGGCCACCCACAATCACATCTTGATTGAGATATACAAATCGATTGCAGAGCATCAGATAAACAGTTGGCAACTGTTGTATGAAGATACTTCCAGGCTATGCAACTCGCAACAGCGTCATGTGCAGCTGTTTGAGGATATCAAGCAGGGCGATTCCGAAAGCGTGGAGCGAAGCATGAAGGATTTGCTGGGGCACATCTGGGAGAATGAATAATTTGGAATTGGAAGGCGTGCACTGTAAATATTGAAAACAACCTAAATAAAAGAAGAAATAGATATGAGTATGAAGAACGAATCGGTTGCCCGGCAGAGTGGCACCGTATTCTCCATTTTGGTCATCATCAGCCTTGCCCATCTGCTGAACGACATGATGCAATCCGTTATTCCCTCCATATACCCCTTGCTGAAGGAGAAATATGCGCTGACCTTTGGGCAGATTGGCGTGATAACCTTGGTCTTTCAGATGGCCTCTTCGTTGCTGCAACCTTTTATCGGACAATACGCCGACAAGCATCCGCAGCCCTATTCCTTGTCCATCGGTATGCTGTTCACTCTGGTCGGCCTGCTGTTGGTGGCGTTTGCCGGTAGCTTTGCGTGGATATTGGTGGCGGTGTGTGTCATAGGCTGTGGCTCTTCCATCTTTCATCCCGAAGCCACCCGCATTGCACAGTTGGCTGCCGGACAACGTGCAGGCTTGGCGCAATCCATCTTTCAGGTTGGCGGTAATGGTGGCAGTGCCATTGGCCCGTTGTTGGCCGTTGCTGTCATCATTCCCTTCGGGCAGTCGGCCATTGGTGCGTTTGCCTTGGTGGCACTTGTGGCCAGTCTGATGCTCCACAAGGTAGGCACTTGGTACAAAGGTCGCTTGCAGGAGATTAAGAAGAAGGTCGTAGTGCCCAATGCGGCGGTGGCAGCCTTGTCGCAGAAGCAGATACATTGGGCTTTCTTCATCCTCATCGTGCTGATATTCTCCAAATACTTCTACCTGTCGTGCATGACCAGCTATTTCACCTTCTTCCTGATAGACAAATTTGGCATTTCCATCTCTGCTTCTCAGCTCTGCCTCTTTGCCTTTTTGGCGGCAGTGGCGATAGGTACCGTCATCGGTGGCTTCTTGGGCGACCGTTACGGACGTAAGTACGTCATTTGGTGCTCCATCTTCGGTGCTGCTCCCTTCACCTTGCTTCTGCCGTACGTCAACTTCACGCTTACCATTATCCTTGCCATCATCATCGGACTTGTCATTTCGTCTGCCTTCTCGGCCATCGTGGTCTATGCCACCGAGTTGAAGCCCGGCAAAGTCGGCATGGTGGCTGGTGTCTTCTTTGGCCTGATGTTCGGTCTTGGTGGTATAGGCTCCGCCTTCTTCGGTTGGCTGGCCGACCGCACCAGCATTATGTTCATCTTCCAAGTAAGCACGCTGCTGCCCCTGTTGGGTGTCATCACCGGCTTCTTGCCCGATATTGAGGGGAAGGGGAGGAGGAAGAAGTGAAAACGTATCGTTTTCTGTCGTGTCGGACATAGTTTTCCCACGTGTTTTGGACGCAATTCTTTAATTCCTTATCCATCATCTGTTCCTTGAATGTAGGCGTAAGATGATAAAAATAAAGGAGTTAAGCGTTGACTTAACTCCTTCATTTTACCAGTCGGGGTGACTGGATTCGAACCAGCGACCACGCGCCCCCCAGACGCGTACTCTAACCGGGCTGAGCTACACCCCGAATTGCGGATGCAAAGGTACTGCTTTATTTTGAAATAGCAAGCTTTTGGGTAGATAATTTTGCAGATAATGTTATTTTGTTCTATCCTTATCTTGTCCGTCACACCGTTCTGCCGGGACTTTCGGGGCTTGCCATTGGTGCTCTTTGCATCCCTAGGCACTGTACTTCATGCTCATTCTGACGATTTTACACACCCATGCACTCGCGATAGAAGTCGAACATCTCGAAGATGGTGTCTTTGTTGGCGGTTTGGTTCAGGCAGATGTCGCCTACATTCTTCAGCAGGGTGAAGTTGATGACGCCGGCGGTGTTCTTCTTGTCATGCTTCATCAGTTCGTACAGTTGGTCGTACTGCTTGCAGCTGAAACTGAAGCTGCCGTAATTCTCCTTGATGAACTGAATGGTCTGCCGCATACGGTCTTTGGGGAAGTCGGCTTTGATGTGCGAGAGGTAGAGCTCGCAGACGATGCCCCATGCCACGGCATAGCCGTGCAGCACCGGACGGTCTTCGGCCAAGGCAAGGCTTTCGAAGGCATGGCCTACGGTGTGTCCCAGGTTCAGGGCTTTGCGGATGCCGTGCTCGTGCGGGTCTTGCTCCACGATGTTTTCCTTTACTTGTACCGAACGGCCTACCATGGCTTTCAGCAATGCGTAGTCTATCCGGTCGGTGTCGAAGGCAAGCAGTTCGTTCAGATGCTCGGGAGTGCTGATGAGGCCGTGCTTCAGCATTTCGGCATAGCCGGAGAAGAAATTGTGAGCATCGAGGCTGCGCAGGAACTCCGTTTCGAGGAGAACGCTGACCGCAGGGGCGAAGGCACCGATTTCATTCTTCAGTCCGTTGAAGTTGATGCCTGTCTTTCCGCCAACGGAGGCATCTACCATGGCCAATAGGGTAGTGGGAATGTTGATGTAGGCAATGCCTCGCTTGAAGGTGGCGGCGGCAAAACCTCCGAGGTCCGTCACCATGCCACCGCCCAGGTTGATGAGCAGCGAATGGCGGCTGGCTCCGTGTTGGCTGAGGAAGGTCCATACCGATGCCAGGGTTTCCAGCGTCTTGTGTACGTCTTCTGCACCGATGGTGATTTCTTCGGCTCCCTCCAAGGCGGGTATGTTGTTCAACTGAGGCAGGCAGAGGCGGTGAGTGTGCTCGTCTGTCAAGATGAAGAGTTTGTCATGTGGACACTTTTCGATGGCCTGCGTCAGGTTGCCGACCAGTTCTTCGCAAATGATAACTTCTTGTTTACTCATGAGCTGATATTGTGATTTATGATTGATTCTGTGCGGCAAAGATAATTCTTTCGGTTGTAAATGCAGCTTTTTTACTTATTTTTCCTGCTTTATTCGTTCTATCCCGATGATTTTCCGTAAGTTTGCCTCTGCATACTTCGGGGTGGAACTTATGCTTTGTTCAGCCGAAGTAAGTCCTATAACATTCACAATTCATAATTCAAGATTAAGATGAAAGCTTTGCTGCCTGTATTTTGCCGTCCGTTGGGCTATTTCGTGATAGCTCTTGCCTTGTTCCTCCCGATTCTGATGCTGATGATGGGACGGGTGAACGATACCAACCTGCTGTTCTATAAGGAGTGTTCCAAACTGCTGATGATGGTGGGGGCACTGATGATTCTTTTTGCGCTGACCAAGGACGAGAGCCGGGAAACCGAACAGGTGCGCTGTCATGCCACGCGCAACGCCATGTTTCTCACGGTGCTCTTCATCCTCGGCGGAATGCTCTACCGTCTGATGAAAGGAGACATCGCGTCTGTTGATACTTCTTCCTTTCTTATCTTCCTAATATTAAATGTTCTTTGTTTGGAATTTGGTATAAAGAAAGCCACAATTGATAGACTGTTTAAGCGAAATGGTCGATGATTGTGCCGAAACAGCTTGTAAGCCTTTAAACCTTTTGCGTGGAATTTTGTCAAATGAAACAGTGTAAAAGACATTGGATTTTTCATTTAAGAATAGACGCATGAGAAAAATTATCACGGGAACGGTGTTGATGCTTGCAACGGCACTGTCCGCATTTTCACAGACAAAGAGTATCACCGTTTCGGGGCGTGTCATGGAGGGTGACACCAACGAGCCGGCCGTACAGGCCACGGTGCAGTTGCTGTCGTTGCCCGACAGTACGCAGGCGGCGGGAGTTGCCAGCTCAAGCCAAGGTTATTTCCAGTTACCCAAGGTGAAGCCGGGGAAATATACCTTGAAAGTATCCTATATAGGATATAAGAATAAGTTTGTGCCGTTGTCGCTCTCGAACTCGGCTACCACCAAAGACGTGGGTACAGTGTCGCTCGACGTAGATGCCGTGATGCTGGCCGAAGCCGTGGTTGTGGCCGAAGCGCCGCAGGTGCAGGTAGTGGAAGACACGTTGCTCTATAACTCGTCGGCCTACCGCACGCCGCAGGGTGCCATGCTGGAGGAGTTGGTGAAGAAGCTGCCCGGTGCCGAAGTAGATGATGATGGCAACGTGAAGATAAACGGAAAAGATATCTCCAAAATTATGGTGAACGGTAAGGAGTTCTTCGGAGGCGATGTGAAGACCGGCATGAAGAACTTGCCCGTGGATATGATTGAAAACCTGAAGACCTACGACAAGCAGTCCGACTTGGCCCGAATCACCGGCATTGATGACGGTGAAGAAGAGACCGTGCTCGACCTTACCGTGAAGAAGGGTATGAATCAAGGTATATTTGGCAATATCGACCTTTCGGTAGGTACCGAAGACCGCTATTTGGGACGTGCCATGGTGAACTACTTCCGCGACGATACGCAGATTTCATTGATTGCCGGAGCCAACAACGTGAACGACCAAGGCTTCTCGGGTGGTGGTGGCGGCCCGCGCTGGCGGCAGAACAACGGACTTACGGCTACCAAGACGTTAGGTCTCAACTTTGCCACCAAGAACGATAAGCTGGAGCTGGGTGGTAGTGCACGCTACAACTACTCGGATGCCGACATTGCCAGCACCGGTTACGACGAAAGCTTTTTGACCGGAGGTAACTCATACGCCAATTCGAACGGTCACAATCGCAACAAGAGCAAGAGCTTCAATGCCGATTTCCGCTTGGAATGGAAGCCGGACACGCTGACCAACATCATCTTCCGTCCCAACTTCTCGTGGGGAAAGACTGACAACCGCTCTACGTCAGAGAGCGGTACGTTCAGCTCTGACCCTTATGCAGTGGTGGCCGATCCGAACAATTGGCTCGATCTGGATCAATTCCTGAACACTGACGATCCGCTGGACAGCATTCGCGTCAATGCCATCAACAGTGGTTCGATAAGCGATGGCAACAGCCTCTCTACCGACGCTACCTTGCAGCTGAACAGAAAACTGAGCAGCAACGGACGCAACATTACGTTCCGTGGTAAGTTTGGCTACTCGGACAGCGACAGCAAGCAGTATTCCGAGTCGAATACGCACTACTTCCAGTTGCAGAACTATCTGGGAGGTGACTCTACGCTGATTCGCAACCAATACATCACAACGCCTACCAAGAGCTATAATTACAGTGCACAGCTGACGTATAGCGAACCTATCGCCCGTGCCACGTATCTGCAATTCAGCTATCAGTTCCAATATAAGTACAGCGAGACGGATAAGAGTACGTACGATATGGGTACAGACTGGGCTTTGTCCACTGCACTCCCCACTGGCTATCAGAGCAACATTGTAGATAGCTTGGGCAAGTATGCTGAGTACAGATACTACAATCACGATGCTTCCGTCTCCTTGCGCTTTGTCCGCGAGAAGTTCAGACTGAGCGTGGGACTGTCCTTCCAGCCGCAACATACGGTGCTGTCCTACAAGCGTGGTGACTACATGATAGATACAACCCGCAACGTGTTCAACTTTGCACCGAATGTCGATTTGCGTATCCGCTTCTCCAAGGTGAGCCAGTTGCGCCTAACGTATCGCGGCCGTAGCAGTCAGCCTAGTATGGAGAACTTGTTGCCTATCACCGACAACTCCAATCCGCAGAACATCAAGGTGGGTAATCCGGGCTTGAAGCCGTCATTTACGCATACCATGCGCTTCTTCTACAACACCTACAATGCCGACAAACAGCGTGGCATCATGTCGCACGTCAACTTCACGGCCACGCAGAACAGCATCAGCAACAGTCGCCAGTACAATTCGGAGACCGGTGGATGGACCACTACCCCGAAGAATATCAATGGTAACTGGAGTGCTTTCGGTATGGTGGGATACAACACGGCATTGCCCAACAAGAAGTTTACCATCAACACCTTCTCCAACGTCAGCTATGCCAACAACGTAGCCTATCAGACCTCCGGCAGCGGTGCCAGTGCCGTAGAGCAGAAGAATACCACCACTAACCTCTCGCTGAGCGAGCGACTGAATGCGGCTTACCGCAACGACTGGTTTGAGTTTGGCATCAATGGTAGCATCTCCTACTCCATTGAGAAGGACAAGCTAACCTCTTCCAACAATCAAGAACCCTATACCTATTCGTATGGAGCCAATACGCAGATTTCCATGCCTTGGAACATGACGTTCACTACCAATATCGTCAATCAGTCGCGCCGTGGATATACGGACAGCAGCATGAACCGTGACGAACTGATTTGGAATGCCCAGCTTTCGCAGACCTTCCTGAAAGGAAATGCCACGGTGACTTTCGAGATGTACGACATCCTGAAGAAGCAGAGCAACATCAGCCGTTCGCTCACGGCAAGCGGTCGTTCTGTCTATTCGTACAACGGAGTGAACAGTTACTGTATGCTCCACTTTGTCTATCGTCTGAACATCTTCGGCAGTAAGGCTGCCCGCGAGAAGATTCAGAACGAAAGAGACCGGTTTGGTGGTCCCGGTGGTGGCCCGGGTAGAGCTCCCAGCGGTGGTCCGGGCAGAGGTCCCGGTGGTGGCGGACGACCTTTCTAAAAATAGCATATTTATAAGAAATACGGAGAAAGGAGACACACGAGGACAATCGAGTAGTGTGCAATGGGTATAAATAAAAAGACAGACAGGATACAGGCCCAATGATTAGTGTACCCTGATGCGGTGCACTTTGCACAACACTTCAATAAATGTTCCCCCTCGGTGTCTCTGCATCTCCGTATTTTTTTGCCTGACCTTTCTCTTCGGTCTTTTCTTTATTCTCATTCCTTTATTCTCATACTTTTTTTCTATATTTGTTCCGCTCTTATGTATCAGTAGCGCATGATTGACTGGAACGTCATAGCCGGACAAATAGCCACAGTAGCATTCGACATCGTTTACTTTGGTGCCATCATCGGTACGATTATCGTCATCATACTCGATAATCGCAATCCGGTAAAGACACTTGCGTGGATATTGATATTGATGTTTCTCCCCATTGTGGGGCTGGTATTCTACTTTTTCTTCGGTCGCAACCAACGCCGCGAGCGCATCATCGGCAAGAAACTTTATAGCAAGCTGATGAAAAAGTCCATGGCCGAATACATGGCACAGGACTCTTGTCAGTTGCCTGCAAACTATAGTCGGCTGATTACCCTGTTTCGCAACACCAATCAGGCCTTCCCTTTCGATGGCAACGACGTGCGGATATATACGTCGGGGCTTTCCATGCTTCAGTCTCTGCTGCGGGAGTTGCAGAAAGCTACCCGGCACATCCATATTGAATTCTATATCTTTGAAGACGATGCCATCGGGCGCCTTGTGCGCGACGTGCTGATAGATAAAGCGCGGTCGGGGGTTGAGGTGCGGGTGCTTTACGACGATGTGGGCTGTTGGCAGGTGCCCAATCGGTTCTTCGAGCAGATGCGTGAAGCAGGCATTGAAGTGTACAGTTTCCTGAAGGTTCGTTTCCCCGTGTTCACCAGTCGGGTGAATTACCGCAATCATCGGAAGATAGTCGTGATAGACGGACGTGTGGGTTTCGTGGGAGGCATGAATCTGGCGGAACGCTATATGCGTGGCCTTTCGTGGGGCACTTGGCGCGATACCCATTTGCGGTTGGAGGGCAAGGCGGTACATGGCTTGCAGACCACTTTCTTGCTCGATTGGTACATTGTAGATCGCACGTTGATGACGGCTGCTCGCTATTTCCCCAAGATAGAACCCACAGGAACGGCCTTGGCACAGATAGTCACCAGCGAGCCGGTGGGGGCTTGGCGTGAAATCATGCAGGGGTTGAGTATGGCCTTGGTCGGCTCTAAGCGCTATTTCTACATACAGACTCCTTATTTCCTGCCCACAGAGACGATATTGGTAGCCATGCAGACGGCAGCTTTGGCCGGAGTTGATGTAAGGCTGATGCTTCCCATGCGGGCCGACAACCGACTGACGCATTTAGGCTCTTGTTCCTATCTGGCAGACGTATTGCGTGCGGGCGTAAAGGTTTACTTCTACAAGAAGGGATTCCTGCACTCCAAGCTGATGGTTTCTGATGATGAATTTTCTACGGTAGGCTCTACCAACGTTGATTTCCGTAGCTTTGAGCATAACTTTGAGGTGAATGCCTTCATTTACGACACCGAGACGGCCTTGCAGATGCGCGAAATCTTCTTGCAGGATCAGCGTGAGTCTGTACAGGTGCTTCTGAAGACTTGGGTAAAGCGTCCGTGGTATCGGAAGGCTGCCGAAAGTCTGGTTCGGCTTATGGCTCCGCTTTTGTAAACAGGCTGAAGTTGACGCTGCCATATACCCTTCTTTCTACGAAGTGCGGATGGCTTTCAAAGCTATTCTTTTTTCCATGTTCCAGTACGAAGATGCCTCCTTCCTTTAGCAGGTTGTTCTCAAAAATCAGGTCGGGCAGCGTTTCTAGTCCTGTCAGTTCGTAGGGAGGGTCGGCAAAGATGAAGTCGAACTGTTCCTTTCCTCCTTGAATGTATTTGAATACGTCTCCACGAATCGGCAGGCACTTGTCTGTTTTCACTTCTTGCATGATTTTGCAGATAAAGGCATAGTGGTCTCTGTCCTTCTCTACACTGATGACTTGGTCGCATCCTCTCGACACCAGTTCCAGGCTGATGCTTCCCGTACCGGCAAACAAGTCGAGTGCCCGCACTCCGTCTTCAAAGTCCAGGTAGTTGGAGAGCACATTGAATAGGTTCTCTTTGGCAAAATCTGTTGTAGGGCGTGCCTTGAAGGTATGGGGCACGTCGAATCTTCTTCTTTTGTATATACCGCTGATTACTCGCATAGGTTGATGGCTTGTAGGTCTAAATTGGCAGCCGGATTCATGATGAATACCTGCCGGATAAATCGTTTCAGTTCGGGCAGCAGTGCTTCCTTGTCGCTCAGGTCACCGCTGATGTAAAGTTCGTCTCGTTCCTGCTCCAGTCCGAGCTGTTTCCATGCATATAGCAGATAGTAAATGCGGTCGGCCGTTTCCTTGCAGGTAAACGAGTTGGCTAGCAGCAGTCGGCCACGTTCGTATCCATATACGTTTACTGCCTCTTTTTGTAGGTAGGCATACAGTTTCCGGCTGTTGCCCAAACGGCTTTTCGAGGTGAAGTATTCGATGAATGGGCTGGATTGTGAGTAGAACTTTGCGTCAGGATGTTGCTCGCGTAGGAAGGAGCAGACGCTTTTGTCCATGCCGAATAGCACGACAATGTTGTTCTTATGCAAAATGTTGTATTGAATCAGTTCATTGTCCCGTTGCGGATGATTGTGATAGAACACCATTTCGGTCTGTTCGTCTTCGAAGAATTCCAGTGGGATAAGTGTAAAGCGTTTGTTGGCCATCAGTACATTGACGCGGCGATAGGGAAGGCTGATCCACTCTACATCGCGGAAAGTCTGTTTGAGATTAGCAGTGATGGAGAGCGATTCGTCTATCTTATGGTCATAAAAAGAAAGTCCGTCCTCTCCCAAGGGGTTGAGTACGGAAAAAGAAAATCCATCCGTACTAAGACGGATGGATAATGTGTACTGTTCTGATTTGCTGAAATCTGTGTTTTCGATCATTCCCAGTTACCTGCGTTGTTGTTAGCTGTTTCCAAGCTACCAATCATCAGACCGCAATATCTGTTCAGTTTAGTCTGCAAGTCTTTCAGGTTGGCAATTTCTTGTTTGTCCAGGCCACTCAGATAGATGTCATAAGGAGCTTTCACTTCGAGCAAACAGAAAGGAGCACCCGATTTAGCTGTATCGTTCTTGATTGCCATTTCAAACTGTGCACCGTTGCCAAAAGGAATATATCGCATAGAATCAGCATCGAAGCCCTTCGGGAAGATTGTATCCAAAACGGCTACCCATAAAGTATCACGCTTGAAGTTTTCCAAGCCCCATTTCTTTACTTCTGCATAGTTGCCTGTCTTTTGAGCCTTATTGATGATGTTGATGGCTTTCTTTTCAGTCAATCCGTCTTCCAACTGCTTGTCGGTCAACTCGCCTTCCTTATAGATGAACGGGAGCTTCTGATTCTTGACGAAGTCAATCAACGTATCGAAACTTGCCGTGTACTGTTGATTGTTTAAGTTACGATACTCAGCCTGAGCCTTACGGATGTCCATGAGGCGGGCAATAACCGCCGCATCTCTGTGTTGTTTGGCACTTTCAAAGTTGATTGGCCCCATAATGCTGGCATAGCAGATGTAGACTAACACAACAATACACACGGCTAAAACGATATTAAATACTGTTTTCATGATAAATTATGTTTTTTAGTTGTTATATTCGCACCGCAAAAATAAAAGAAATAAATTTAAAAATAACCGTTCCTCTTACTTTTTTCTGTTACAAAAATGATAAATAACTATTTAGAAAGGCAAATTAAGGAAAATTTTCCTTACCAGCCAACTTCGGAGCAAGAAAAAGCGTTAAAATCATTGGCCGATTTTTTGCTTCTGTCTCGTGGTGAGGTCGTTTTTCTGTTGCGAGGTTATGCCGGGACAGGAAAAACGTCTCTAATTGGTGCCTTGGTTCGCACGTTGGACAAGTTGCAACAGAAATCGGTACTGCTGGCTCCTACCGGGCGGGCGGCGAAGGTGTTTTCTGCCTATGCGGGGCATCCGGCTTTCACTATTCACAAGAAAATCTATCGGCAGCAATCCTTTTCCAATGAGTTGAGTAACTTCTCGGTAAACGATAATCTGACTACTCATACCTTATATATTGTAGATGAGGGATCGATGATTTCCAATGAAGGATTGTCCGGCTCCATGTTTGGTACTGGGCGGTTGCTGGACGACCTGGTACAGTTTGTCTATTCCGGTGAAGGATGTCGGCTGTTGCTGATGGGTGACACAGCACAGCTTCCTCCGGTTGGCGAGGATCAGAGTCCGGCACTCTATGCCGATGCTTTGAAGGGCTATGGTTTGGAGGTGATGGAAGTGGACTTGACACAGGTGGTCCGTCAGGAACAGGAGTCCGGCATCTTATGGAACGCCACTCGCTTGCGTCAACTGATAGCTTCGGGCGACTGCGATTCCTTGCCCAAATTCCGGATTACCGGTTTTGCCGACATAAAAATGATGCCGGGCAACGAGTTGATTGAAGTCTTGGAACAATGCTACGACCGGGATGGGCTGGACGAGACCATTGTGGTGTGCCGTTCCAACAAGAGGGCAAACCTCTACAACAACGGCATTCGTGCCCAGATATTGTGGCGCGAGGATGAACTGAATACAGGTGATCTGCTGATGGTGGCTAAAAACAATTATTATTGGACAGAGAAAATAAAGGAGATGGATTTCATTGCCAACGGTGAGATAGCTGTTGTTCGGCGCATACGTCGTACACGCGAGTTGTACGGCTTCCATTTTGCGGATGTCACATTGGCCTTTCCCGATTATGGCAACTTGGAAGTGGAAGTAAATCTTCTGCTGGAAACGTTGCATAGCGATGCACCGGCGTTGCCTAAGGCTGATAACGACCGTTTGTTCTATTCCGTTCTCGAAGATTATGCCGATCTGACCACCAAGCGCGAACGGATGAAGAAGATGAAGGCCGACCCACACTACAATGCTTTGCAGGTGAAGTATGCTTATGCCGTCACTTGTCATAAAGCACAAGGTGGGCAGTGGAAAAACGTCTTTCTCGACCAAGGCTATATGACCGATGAGTATTTGACGCCTGATTATTTCCGCTGGCTTTATACCGCTTTTACTCGTGCCACAGGCACACTCTACCTCGTCAACTACCCCCAAGAGCAGTTGATGTGATAGAAGGTTCGGAGACTTTATTCCGTTGCCTGTTTAAGGTTCGTTGGCAGATTGGTTAAAGCACAATCTGTACTTCTTTGAACAGGTATCCTCGTTCTTTGCCATTTTCATCTTCCAGCACCAGTCGGCCGTCAGGCTCTACCCGTAGCAGCCGTGCGAGAAATTTTCCGTTGGCATCTTGGTACGGATGGAATCCCCTCCGACGGAAGAGCGAACGGGCATAGCGGGCAGATATTTCGGGCAGAAAGCTGTCCTGTGTCTCCATCCGCAGACTGTTGTAGTAGAGTTGCAGACGATTTAGAATATTGGTCAGAATCTCACTTCTGTCTTGCTCCTTACCGGTGATTTGGTAGAGTGAAACCGGATTGGGAGCATCACTGTGGAAAGTCTCTTGGTTGATGTTCAGACCGATGCCGCAGATGCTTCGTCCGATGTAGCGTCCTGCCAGATCGTTTTCTATCAAGATGCCGCATATTTTTTTCTCTTGGTAATAGATGTCGTTGGGCCATTTGATGGAGAAGTCGTTCGACCACCTGTTCAGCTCTTCTTTGATGGATAGAGAAACGATTTGCGACAGGATGAATTGTTGCCGTGCTTCTAGGAAGGTAGGGTAGAGAACGACGCTGAACAGTAGGTTTTTGTTCTGGTCTGCTTCCCAACTGTTGCCGCGTTGCCCTTTGCCGGCTGTCTGATAATTGGCGGAGACGGTCGTGAACTCGGCGATGTCTTCTCCCTTCTCATTGCAGAGTTGGTTCAGATACCGATTGGTCGAATCGGTTTCTTCCAAAGTAATCAGTGGAAACGTAAATTTGTCAGGGTTGGTTTTCATAATTGTTTTATTTTAGTAGGTTTGGAGTTCTTGCTCGTTTCTTGTCTCTCAGAACATCGGTGGATAAAAGGCATCCTCAATGTGTTCTATCTTCAGATGTTCCTTGTCTCCGACGGCTGTGATGATGTCGAAACGTATCGGGGCATCGATGCAGAAATGCTTGACGTAGGCATCTGCCGCTATCACGATGCGGCGTATCTTCTTCCAATCGACCGCCTCTTGCGGTTCCTTGTAGTCGGTATTGCTGCGGGTTTTTACTTCTACTACAATTAACTCTCCGTCCTTTTGGGCTACAATATCCAGTTCCAGGTGATTCTTTCTCCAGTTGCGGTCGCATATCTCGTAACCGTTTTGTTCCAGATAGGCTACTGCTGCATCTTCTCCAGCTTTTCCAAGGGTATTATGTGCTGCCATAGTGATAATTTTAGCTGTACTGTTACAAAATTAATCTTTTTCTGCTTTGTTTTTTCAGAAGTAAGACTAAATTTGCAAAGTATTATGAGAAAAAGAGATAAAACTTGTGCAAAAGCAACGCCCGAAGAACCGAAACGAATGCAGCGCATGGTATGCCTGATGAGTGAGGAGGAACAGCGGATTGTGAATCGTTATCTGGACAAATACAAGATAACGAACAAATCGCGTTGGCTGCGTGAGACTATTCTCAGCTTTATTCACCGAAATATGGAAGAAGACTATCCGACACTATTCGGAGAACATGATATGCGGCGGTGAATGGCAGGACTTAAAGAACTTTTCAATGGACGATACCTATTATATGAAGCAAGCACTCGTCGAGGCGCAAAAAGCAGCCGACCGTGGCGAAGTGCCCGTTGGTGCTGTGGTAGTGTGTAAAGACCGCATCATAGCCCGTGCCCACAACCTGACCGAGGCACTGACCGATGTCACGGCTCATGCCGAAATGCAGGCTATTACTGCGGCTGCTTCCTCTTTGGGCGGAAAGTACCTGAATGAATGTACGCTGTATGTCACGGTAGAACCTTGTGTGATGTGTGCAGGTGCCATTGCTTGGGCACAGATGGGGCGGTTAGTCTTTGGTGCGGAAGACGAGAAGCGTGGCTATCAGCGCTATGCCCCTCAAGCTCTGCACCCTAAAACCGTTGTAGAGAAAGGGGTACTTGCCGAAGAATGTGTTGCTTTAATGAAGAATTTCTTTGCGAAGAAGCGTCGCTGACTGCCATTTTTACTCTTTTATCTCTTCGAAGTCCACGTATTCGCCTTCGTCTTTGGTGAATATCTTTTTGCGGTTAATGTGCAGTTCGCCTTCTTCCGGTGTCACTCCTTCGTTGCTAGCCGATTTGGAAGACTGTTGTCCGCTGTTGAACGAGTATCCTTGCCGGGATTGCCCATTCCAGCCGTTCCCCTGATAGCTGTCATTGTTCTGTCGGCGTCCTCCCATTCTGAAAACGCTTCGGATAACAGTGCCGATAATGCTCAAGCCAATGATTAAAATGGCAATTATGATGATGAATATGAATCCTAAAATGTGAAACATGAGCTAACTCTTTAAATTAAGTATCTATAAACGATTGTACAACAATCGTGCCAAAGATTTGGTTTATTTCCTTTTCTGAGTCATCAGCGAAAGGAGAACGTACCAAATGATGACCGCTGCAAAGCCACTGACTTGCAACAATGCGAGCAGCGGAATGCACACGATGAGGAAGATAAAGCTCACTTTGTTGTCCTTCCACGATAGGTTTTTGAACTTCAATGAGAACATGGGTATCTCCGAAACAAGCAATCCCGAGAATATGCATACACCTATCAGCAAGAAGAGCGGATGAAAGCCTTCGGAAAGCACCCAATCGTGCAATCCGCTTCCGATGGCTCCCCAGAACAAGGCGTTGGCCGGCACCGGCAGCCCGATGAATGAGCTGGTCTGTCGAGTGTCATTGTTGAACTTTGCCAAACGCAAGGCTGAGAATACAGAAATGAGGAAGGCCGCATACGGCAGATAGTCGGCTATGCACTCCATATAGGGTGGATAATGCATTTCTCGGAACAGGGAGAATACGATGAGCGAAGGTGCTACCCCGAAACTGACATCATCTGCCAGCGAATCCAAATCTTTTCCTATGATGGAATGTGCGTTCAGTGCGCGTGCGGCCAATCCGTCGAAGAAATCGAATACAGCACTGATGATGATGAACAAAAGTGCTAGGTCGTAGTTGGATTTGAAAGCCATGACACAGGCTATGCACCCGGAAAACAGGTTCAGGCAGGTCAGTGTATTGGGTATGGGGCGGGTTATGCGATTTGCCATTATCTTGCTTATTTAAGTTTTGCTATCACGGTCTGATTGCCGGTAGTCATTTGTCCAAGGCTTACCAATACCTCTGTCCCGAGCGGCAGATATACATCTACGCGAGAACCGAATTTGATGAAGCCCATGTGTTCGTCAATGTAGCATTCTTCGCCCACAGTGGCATACGTCACGATGCGCCGTGCCATAGCTCCGGCAATCTGTCGTGCCATGACCTCTATGCCTTCGGGGGTCTCGATAACTACCATTGAACGTTCGTTGTCGGTGCTGGCTTTCGGAAGCCATGCTTTCATGAATTTGCCGTTCTGGTGTGCCACCTTTTTCACGGTGCCGTCCACCGGATACCAGTTGGCGTGTACATTGACGAGGCTCATAAAGATGGATACCATCAATCGACGGTCGTGGAAGTATTCAGTTTCATTCACTTCCTCTACCACTACCACCTTGCCGTCGGCCGGTGCTACGACAATCTTTTCGGTATCTCCGTTGAACAGGCGGATGGGGCAACGGAAGAAGTTGACCATGATACCGTATGTGATGAGGCTGATGGCTGCAACGACATAAAAAGGTATTTTGCACTCTAACCCGAAGTAGAGAGCCGAATTGACGATGAGCACCAGCAGGAAGCCGGCTATCAATGTATGTGTTCCTTCACGGTGAATTCGTATCTTTTTAAGTTTCTTTAATCGAACCATTTATATGTCTATTCTTTTATTGAATCTAAATTATCTGCAAAAATAGGTTTATTTTGAAAATCACACAAGAAATTATGTCAGAAATGCAGATGTTGATAAACTTTTAGAGAAATATTTTTGTCAGGTGTTGCATACATTGTACTTTTATGCTCTCAAAGATAAAGGAGTAACTTATGCAAGATTTTGTTCATCTGCACGTTCATACGCAATATTCTCTTCTCGATGGTCAGGCCAGCGTTCCCCGTTTGGTTGACAAGGCCATGAAGGATGGCATGAAAGGAATTGCCGTCACCGATCACGGTAATATGTTTGGTATCAAGGAGTTTACAAATTATGTCAATAAGAAGAACAGCGGTCCGAAGGGCGAGATAAAAGACCTTAAGAAACGGATGGCGGGCATCGAAAGCGGAGACATCGAGTGCGAGGATAAGGAGGCGGAGATAGCCGACTGCCGGGCAAAGATTGCGGAAGCCGAAAACAAACTGTTCAAGCCGATTATCGGTTGTGAAATGTACGTGGCACGCCGCACAATGGACAAACGAGAAGGAAAGCAGGACCAGAGCGGTTATCACCTCATCGTGTTGGCTAAGAACGAGAAGGGGTATCACAATCTTATCAAACTTGTTTCACATGCTTGGACCAGAGGCTACTATATGCGTCCGCGTACCGACCGTAGCGAGTTGGAGAAATATCACGAAGGTTTGATTGTCTGCTCAGCTTGTATCGGTGGGGAGGTGCCACGTCGCATCATCAACGATCAGTTGGAGGAAGCCGAGGAGGCCATCCGTTGGTACAAGAATCTTTTTGGCGACGATTACTATTTGGAACTTCAACGTCATAAGGCTACGGTGCCCCGTGCCAATCACGATACCTACCCTTTGCAGCAGAAGTCGAATGCCAAACTGCTGGAATATGCTAAGAAATATAACATCAAGGTTATCTGTTCCAACGACGTCCATTTTGTAGATGAGGAGAATGCCGAAGCTCACGACCGCTTGATTTGTTTGAGTACGGGCAAGGACCTTGACGACCCCACCCGTATGCTCTACACCAAGCAGGAGTGGATGAAAACCAAGGCCGAGATGAACGAGCTCTTTGCCGATGTGCCCGAGGCCTTGAGCAATACGTTGGAGATTCTAGATAAGGTGGAATACTACTCGATAGACCACGCTCCCATCATGCCGACCTTTGCCATCCCCGAGGAGTTTGGTACAGAAGAAGAGTATCGGCAACGTTTCACTGAAAAAGACCTGTTCGACGAATTTACCCAAAACGAGAATGGTGAAGTGGTGTTGGACGAAGAAGCCGCTAAAGCCAAAATCAAGCGTTTGGGTGGATACGATAAACTTTATCGTATCAAGCTGGAGGCCGACTATTTGGCCAAACTGGCTTTTGATGGAGCCAAGCGTTTGTATGGCGACCCGCTGAGTCAGGAGGTAAAGGAGCGTTTGGTGTTCGAGCTTTATATCATGAAGACGATGGGTTTTCCCGGCTACTTCCTCATCGTGCAGGATTTTATCAATGCGGCACGCACACAGTTGGGCGTGTCGGTAGGGCCGGGACGTGGCTCTGCCGCTGGTTCGGCGGTGGCCTACTGCTTGGGCATCACCAAGATAGACCCGATTCAATACGACTTGCTGTTCGAACGTTTCCTGAACCCCGACCGTATCTCTTTGCCCGATATTGATGTCGATTTCGATGACGATGGACGTGGCGAAGTGCTGCGTTGGGTGACGGAGAAGTACGGGCAGGAAAAAGTAGCGCATATCATTACCTACGGCACCATGGCTACTAAAATGGCCATCAAGGACGTGGCCCGTGTGCAGAAGCTCCCCCTTTCGGAGTCCGACCGCTTGTGCAAGCTCGTGCCCGATAAGATTCCCGATAAGAAACTGAACCTGCCCAATGCCATTGCCTATGTGCCCGAATTGCAGGCAGCCGAAGCATCGCCCGACCCCTTGATTCGCGATACGATGAAGTATGCCAAGATGCTCGAAGGCAACGTACGTGGCACGGGTGTACACGCTTGCGGTACCATTATTTGCCGTGACGACATTACCGATTGGGTACCCGTAAGCACTGCCGATGATAAGGAGACGGGCGAAAAGATGCTTGTCACCCAGTACGAAGGTTCGGTCATCGAAGATACAGGATTGATTAAGATGGACTTCCTTGGACTGAAGACACTTTCCATTATCAAGGAGGCAGTGGAGAACGTGCGTCTGCATCGGGGACTGGAGCTGGATATAGATAAGATTTCCATCACCGATCCGGCCACCTATCAGTTGTATTGCGACGGGCGCACCATCGGTACCTTCCAGTTCGAATCTGCCGGTATGCAGAAGTACCTGCGCGAATTGCAGCCCAGCACCTTCGAGGACTTGATTGCCATGAATGCCCTCTATCGTCCGGGCCCTATGGATTATATCCCCGACTTTATCGACCGTAAGTGGGGGCGCAAACCCATCGAGTATGACATTCCTATCATGGAGAAATACCTGAAGGATACCTACGGCATTACCGTCTATCAGGAGCAGGTCATGTTGCTGTCTCGTTTGTTGGCAGACTTCACCCGTGGTGAGTCCGATGCCTTGCGTAAGGCTATGGGTAAGAAGCTGCGCGACAAGCTGGACCACATGAAGCCCAAGTTCATTGCCGGTGGACAGAAGAACGGACACGATCCTAAAGTGCTCGAAAAGATATGGGGCGACTGGGAGAAGTTTGCTTCATACGCCTTCAATAAATCACATGCCACCTGTTACTCTTGGGTAGCCTATCAGACGGCTTTCCTCAAAGCCAATTATCCGGCTGAGTACATGGCTGCCGTAATGAGCCGAAGCCTTTCGGACATCACCACCATCACCAAGCTGATGGACGAATGCAAGTCCATGGGCATTCAGGTGCTGGGACCCGATGTAAACGAAAGTAACCTGAAGTTCACGGTCAACAAAGAAGGTAATATCCGTTTCGGTTTGGGTGCCGTGAAGGGAGTGGGCGAAGGTGCCGTGCAGTGCATCATGGACGAGCGTGAGAAGAACGGTCCCTACACCGGCATCTTCGACTTCGTGCAGCGCATCAATCTGAATGCTTGCAACAAGAAGAACCTGGAATGCATCGCTTTGGCCGGTGGATTCGATAACTTCTCCGAACTGAAGCGCGAACAATATTTTGCTGTCAACTCCAAGAATGAGGTGTTTCTCGATACGTTGGTTCGCTACGGCAACCGCTATCAAGCCGATAAAGCCGCCGCGGCCAATTCACTGTTTGGTGGTGAGAATGTGGTGGATATTGCCACACCGGAAATATTGCCGGCCGAGCGGTGGAGCGACCTCGACCGTTTGAACCGAGAGCGTGAGTTGGTAGGCATCTATCTTTCAGCTCATCCGCTGGACGAGTATGCCGTGGTACTGGAACACGTATGTAATACACACATGGTTGAGTTGGAGGACAAAGCGGCCCTTGCCGGACGTGAAATAACGATGGGAGGCATTGTGACCTCCGTACGCCGAGGCATCAGCAAGAATGGCAATCCATACGGTATAGCCAAGATAGAAGACTATTCCGGTTCGGCGGAACTGCCCTTCTTTGGAAACGATTGGGTGACTTATCAAGGATATTTGGGCGAGCGAACCTTCCTCTTCATCAAGGCACGCTGTCAGCCCAAGCAGTGGAAGAAGGACGAACTGGAACTGAAGATAACCTCCATGGAACTGCTGCCCGACGTCAAAGAAAAACTGATAGAGAAGATTACCATCCTCATTCCGCTGACGGTGCTCAATACAGCATTGGTCACCGAGCTGGCCGAACTGACCAAGGGGCATCCCGGCACTACGGAACTCTATTTCAAGGTAAGTGACCCCGACAGCAAGCAGACGATAGATTTGGTATCTCGTCCCGTTCGGCTTTCGGTGGGGCGTGAACTGATTTCTTATTTAAAAGAGCGTCCGGAACTTGACTTCCGGATAAATTAGTTATCTTTGCCCCGTCAAATCATAAAAAGAATCGACATTCACAAATCCAAGTATTTAATCAATAACAAACAGTTAGAAAAATGGCTTTAGAAATTACAGACAACAATTACAAAGAGGTATTGGCCACAGAAGGCAAACCGGTAGTAATCGATTTTTGGGCAACGTGGTGCGGTCCTTGCCGCATGGTGGGTCCTGTTATCGAAGAGTTGGCAACGGAGTATGCTGATAAGGCTGTTATTGGCAAGTGCGACGTAGACGATAGTTCCGACCTGCCGGCTGAGTTTGGCATTCGCAACATTCCTACCGTGCTGTTCTTCAAGAATGGTGAACTGGTTGACAAGCAGGTAGGTTCTGCCCCCAAATCGGTTTATGTAGAGAAACTGAACAAGATTTTATAATAAAGTTAGAAACAAATAACTATGGGAATGGAAGACGATTTCCTCAGAGATGATGTCGATGACGAAAAGACCATCGAGTTCATCAAGAATTATGTGCCGCAGGAATTGAAGGAGAAGTTCTCCGACGACGAGTATTATTATTTCCTCGATTTGATAGACGAGTATTATTCAGAGAGCGGTATTCTTGATGCCGTGCCCGATGCTGACGGTTATGTTGACATTGATTTGGATAAAATCGTGGACTATATCGTCAAGGAAGCTCGTAAGGACGAAATGGGTGAGTACGACCCCGAAGACATTCTCTTCATCGTTCAGGGTGAGATGGAATATGCCGACTCGCTAGACGAATGAGCCGAGTAGATTGTCCCGAAAGCTCATAGTGATAATCTTAAAGACGCGGATTAAGTGGATTGAGCGGATGATAAAGAAATCCGCCTAATCTGCTTAATCCGCGTCTGAATGTTTTTAGGTAAATGCGCCCTTAGCTCTCGGGTAGGCTGTGAGGGGTGTTCAGCATGAAGAATACCGCCGTAGCTATCAGAATAATCCCCAATACCCCGTAGAACCAACGGGCTTGCCGACGTCCCACGTTGTTCACGATAAATTGTGCATTGCGGGCATTGAAGAACCAATCCCAGTTTAGCAAAGCTGCCAGCAGAGCGGTGAGACCTGCTGCCGCAAATATGATTTGGATGACGTATTGGCTCATATCTTCTTTTTCTTAGCCATGAGTAGCTTTATGCAAACTCTTCCATTGTCAGTTTGCGTTCCCCGTTTTCTACTTCCTCAATCGTTACCTTGACGGTCTGTCCGGGCAGCAGTTCTTCAATCAGTTCGGGCCATTCGATGAAGCAGAGGGCCCCGCTGTAGAAGTAGTCTTCGTAGCCCATGTCATATACTTCCTCCAGCTTCTTGATGCGGTAGAAGTCGAAGTGATAAATCAGCTCTCCTGCATCGTCCGAGCGATATTCGTTGACGATGGCGAAGGTGGGCGACGTAATGACATCCGATACCCCCAACTCCTCGCATACGGCTTTGATGAAAGTCGTCTTGCCTGCTCCCATTTTTCCGTAGAAAGCAAAGACGGTATTATCGCCCATGGCAGCTACAAATTGACGGGCGGCTTCGTGAATCTGATCTAATGACTGAATCTTGATTTCCATAATTCTTTTTATTGTTATAGGTCTTTTGTTGAGAGGTCTCAGACCTTTTTATCGCCGCAAAGATAACCAAAAACTTTTTCCTCCTTTACATATTATGTAGATAATGATGGAAAAGAAGATGATAGCGGCTCCCGAAGGTACATTGAGGTAGAACGACAGCATCAGTCCACCCAAGCAGCTCAGATAGCCAATGCCGATGGACAACCAGATGATGTAGTGGAAACGGTTGGCGAATAGGTTGGCCGTCATTTGCGGAATGGTGAGCAGCGAGATGACCAGTACAATGCCTACCATGCGCAAGCAGGCTACGATGGTCAACGCTATGAACATCATCAGTACATATTCGAACACCTGCACCGGTATGCCTTGCGAACGGGCAAACTCACGGTCGAACGCTACATAGACAATGGGGCGCAGATACAATATGAAGAAAGCTATCAGCACTGCTGCCAACCCTCCCAGCAAGGCAATGTCGCTCAGCGTGATGGTCAGGATATTGCCGAAGAGGTAAGCCGAAAGGTCGGGAGCAAAGCCGGGCGACAGAAAGGTGAACATGATGCCCACCGCCATGCCCAGTGTCCAGAATACGGCAATGGCAGAGTCCTCGCGCATATCCTTCCGCTTGCTCAGCCATTCCACCCCGAAAGCAGAAAGCACTGCAAATAAGGCTGCTGACAGAATAGGGGAGATGCCTGCATACAGTCCCAGACCGATGCCGCCGAAAGAGGCATGGGTCAGTCCGCCACTGATGAACACCAATCGGCGGGTTACGATGTATGTGCCCACCAACCCGCAGGCTATACTAGCCAAGAGGCTGCCGATAAGGGCATGTTGAAAAAATGTATATTCTAATAAAGACACTGTTTTTGATTGATTTTAGATTTCAATTTTATCAATTTCTAATTGTCAACTTTCAATTGTTAATTGTCAATTGCTCTCTCCGTTCCCCTATAATCAAGAATACCTCGTCCTTCAGACCATCCGGTAAGGCGACATTTCGCAGTTGCAGGCTGCGTACCCATCCGGCCACGTCGGTATCCTGCATGGTGTATAGTACATCGCGGAATTCATCTTCTTGTTCGGCGGTGTAGGCATCGGGAGGAGTGCCCACGTATCGGTCCAGCTCTTCGTCGTCGTAGTATTCTATCTTCTTGCTGACGGCGGCCAGCAGACTGTCGCGCTCGCACACTTCATGCTGCCCGCAGCATTCGGCATCTACGGTCTTCACCTCGGGCATGGCTTCCAATTCGCCACGGTCAATCTGCTTTTGCAGACGGCGGTTGCGCACGATACCCGCTACCGCAGCCACGAGAGCCAGAACTACCAGACTGATGATTAATATCCACATGACTTGAGCTTTTTTGAGTTTTTG
>JAUNJD010000380.1 GCA_030523205.1 Bacteroides sp. | reverse complement strand
TGTCAACTGCTGCAAAGTACGGCAGAATCCTCCGTAGCCCGTGTTATCATCGGCTTACCAAGTCTTACCGAGTGTTATCGGAAGTGTTATTTAGTCTTATCACCGCATACAGGGCATGGGATAAGTATGTATCTTTGAGCATTGTAAATCAACGAATCCATATCTGACATACACGTATGAAACTGACTTCCCGATACATCGTCCTGCTGGTGATTGCCTCGCTGACGGGCATCTTCGCCTACCAAGCCTATTGGCTGACGGGGCTGTACGGCACCATGCACGACACCTTGCAGAAGAACATCGGCGAGGCCATGCGCACGTGCGACTACAACGAAATGATGTTGCGCATCGAGTCGCTGGCCAAGGACAGCACCGTGCATGGCGAGGTAAACATATCGACAGGCATGGATAGCGAAAACACGTACGTCAGACACTCCACCACCGTCAAGAATACAAGCTCTGCGCAAGTGACGGTGCAGCAAACCACCACAGACACCTTCCCCGCAACGCACGATGAAACAGAACCGACCGCCATGCTGATGGTGAACCAATCCACCAACCTCCTTTTCAGCAAGCAGGGCAGTATGCAGAACTTAGCTCACTACTTCCAACGGGGGCTACACGCGGGCATCGACCAATACGTAGGTCCACGCTTTGCCGCCTACGACAGCCTGCTGTGCCAGGTACTACACAGTCTGGGCATCGACCGTCCTTATCGGCTGGAATACCTGCATCGGGGAGGAGAAACGCCCGACTCCGGCTTCGTATACATCGATACGCTGGCCGTTGGCGGCACGGCAGGCTACACGCCCACCTCCAAGGCCATGCGCTACACTTACGAGTTCGACCTCTACCAACACTACGTCTACCAACTGACGATGGAGCCTGTCCGTATGCTGGTCATCCGGCAGATGTCGGGCATACTGGCCACGTCGTTCGTCATACTGATTATCTTGGGGTTCTCCTTCTGGTACCTCGTCCACATCATCCTGCGGCAGAAGACCTTGGAGGAGATGAAGAGCGACTTCACCAACAACATCACCCACGAACTGAAGACCCCTATCGCCGTGGCCTACGCCGCCAACGATGCCTTGCTGAACTTCGGCCAAGCCGACGACAAGGCGCACCGCGACAAATACCTGCGCATCTGCCAAGAGCAGTTACAACACCTCAGCGAACTGGTGGAGCAAATCCTATCCATGAGCATGGAGCGCCGCAAGACGTTCCGCCTGCGCATAGAGGAAGTGTCCGTAATGTCCACCCTGACACCGCTCATCGAGCAGCACAAGCTAAAGGCCGACAAGCCCGTACGCATCACCATTGACATTCAGCCAAAGGACATTACCGTATTGGCCGACCGCACGCACTTCGGCAACATACTGAGCAACCTGATAGACAACGCCATCAAATACTCCACCGCCGAAGCAGACATCAACATCCATTGCCGACACATCACCGCCGAAGACGGAAGCGAGCACGTAGAACTGTCCGTCAGCGACCACGGCATCGGCATTGCCCCGGACAAGCAACGACACGTTTTCGACAAGTTCTATCGCGTACCCACGGGCAACCTGCACAACGTCAAGGGCTACGGCCTGGGCCTCTTTTATGTGAAGACAATGGTGGAGAAGCATGGAGGCCGCGTGTGGATGAAGAGCGAGCCGGGAAAAGGAAGCACGTTCGGGATAGTGATATAGTTAGATGATAGTTGACAAAGGAACAAGTTGACAAGCCAACAAGGAAGTTACTGAGAATTTTTTAGACGCAGATTAAACGGATTAAACGGATTCTTTTAATTCATAATTTAAAATTTAGAATTTAGAATTGATTAGCTCTGCCTCGTAGTCTCGTTAACTTGTCAAC
>JAUNJD010000115.1 GCA_030523205.1 Bacteroides sp. | reverse complement strand
TAAGAACTCAAAAACTTAAAAACTCAAATCCTACAGCCAATCTACCACCGTACTAAGCCGGATACCATTCGACCCTTTTATCAAGATGGTCTTTCCCTGCGGCTTGTCTGCTTGCAGGGCAGCGATAAGGGCGGGTGCATCGGGATACGTGGGATACGGATGTCGTGTACCTGCAAACATCTCGCCCACAAGGACTACATCCTCGAAACCGCATTCTTGTAGATAGTCCACCACTTTCTGATGCTCTTCGGCGCTGTCTTTCCCCAGTTCGCGCATATCACCCAATATCAACATCTTGTGCGGAGCCTGCATACCGCGGAAGTTGCTGATGGCAGCATTCATACTGGTGGGATTGGCGTTGTAGGCATCGATGATAAGGGTGTTGCTGTCGGTCTGCTTCAACTGCGAGCGGTTGTTCTGCGGAACGTATTCGCTGAGGGCTTGGTCAATCTTCTCCGCCTCCACACCGAAGAAACGGCCCACGGTAACGGCTGCCAAGGCATTGGGGAAATTGTAGGCACCGATAAGGTGGGTCTGCACCTCGTGACGCTGCCCGTCGCGCCCGGCTTTCCATTCGAAGGCCAGGAATGGCGAATTTCCGGTGACACGTCCGTTGACGTACAGCCCTTCTTCACTGCCGTATGCTATCCGGTTCAGCCCCCAAGCCATGTCGGTCAGCCACGGATTGTCGTGATGGATGAAGACCGTGGAGTCGCCCCGACGGCGCAGGAAGTCGTACAGCTCGCCCTTGGTGCGAATCACCCCCTCAAAGGAACCGAATCCCTCCAGATGGGCCTTCCCCACGTTGGTGATAAGGCCGTAGTCGGGCTCGGCAATCTCCACCAGCTCTTTGATGTCGCCGGGATGGCTGGCACCCATCTCCACCACGGCCAGGTCGTGCTCGGCACGCAGGCGCAGCAAGGTGAGGGGCACGCCGATGTGGTTGTTCAGGTTGCCCTGTGTATAGAGCACGCGATGGCTCTGTATGAGCACGGCCGACACCAGTTCCTTGGTCGTGGTCTTGCCGTTGGTGCCGGTGATGCCGATGATGCGAGTACCCAGTTGCCGCCGGTGATGGCGGGCCAGCTGTTGCAGGGCTTGCAGACAGTTATCTACCACGAAGTAACGCGGGTCGCCGGCGGGGGCATATTGAGGTTCGTCGATGACGGCGTAGGCGCTTCCGGCTTCCAGAGCCTTGGCTGCAAAGGCGTTCCCGTTGAAGTTGTCACCCTTCAGAGCGATGAAGAGGGAGCCGGCGGGGCAGTTGCGACTGTCGGTAGTAACGCCGGTGGACGACAGAAACAGTTGATAAAGAGCAGTTATATCCATAGTCTTTTTCGTTGATATTCTTTAGTATGAGGAGCATCCGTCCCTAGCCGAGCAGGGGCAGGAAGATGCGTTTACGGTGCAAACATAGATAAAAATCTTTGTTTTTCGGGCTTACATTCCGAAAAAGTGGTGTCGATGCGCCTTCCGTTCTTTTTTTCGTCTCAATTAACAATCTTTCACCACTCGGGAAGCAAGATTTGTGCACGAAACGCATTTCATAGGCAGAAACAACTTAAACCATAAAACATATTAGTAAAATGAAAACATTTAGACCAGCCTTCGCACTGATGGGAGCTTTGCTCCTTGCTTCCACGTTCCAATCTTGTCTGGACGACGACAACGATTCCATCTCTATCCGTTATCCCAACGCCTTGGTAACGGTGAAAACCTCAACCGACAATGCCTTCTACCTGCAACTGGATGACAAAACCACCCTGCTGCCCACCAACCTGAAGAAATCGCCCTTCGGCGAGAAAGAAGTCCGTGCACTGCTCAACTTCACCGAAACCAACGAAGAGAGCAAGGGGTACAGCAAAGCAGTTTACGTCAACTGGATAGACAGCATCCTGACCAAACCCGCCGTCCCCACCCTGAGCACGACGGAGGAGAACGACGCCAAGTATGGCACCGACCCGATTGAAATCGTCAAAGACTGGGTGACGATAGCCGAAGACGGCTACCTGACCCTGCGCTTCAGCACCCTGTGGGGCGGACAGAAGACGCACTTCATCAACCTGCTGACCGGCGTCAACCCCGAGAACCCGTACGAAGTGGAACTGCGCCACAACGCCAATGGCGACATAGCCGACCGAAGAGGCGAAGCACTCGTGGCCTTCAACCTGAAAGACCTGCCCGACACGGAAGGAAAGACCGTAAAGCTGAAAATCAACTGGCAGTCATTCAGCGGAAAGAAGTCGGCAGAGTTCAACTTCTGTAGCCGGGCAACCACCGAAACGGCGAATATGCTGCACGGCGAAACGGAATTCGTCACCAGCTTGGAATAAGCCCAATCCACACTAATAATCAGCCATTTGCCAGCCATATAGATACAACTTCCCAGATATATATTTCCCTCGTCCGGCATCTATATATCCGACGCGAGGGAAATATATGGCTGACAAGTGGCATCTATATTTCCAACAACCCACCCACGCACACCCCGTTCTTTGGCGAAAGAAAGGCGACTTCTTTGGTAGTCAATGTCAAGAAATGTTCTATATTTGCATTCCATTACCAAGAAGTTCACAATACCATGAAACTTAACATCAACCAATGGGCCGAAGAAGACCGCCCACGAGAGAAAATGATGAAAAAAGGCACCGAAGCCCTGAGCGACGCCGAACTGCTGGCCATACTCATCGGCTCGGGCAATACCGAAGAAAGTGCCGTCAGCCTGATGCAGCGGGTGATGAACGACTGCGGCAACGACCTCAACCGGCTGGGCAAGTGGGAACTGCACGATTTTGCCCGCTTCAAGGGGCTGGGGCCCGCCAAGAGCCTCACCATCATGGCCGCTCTGGAGCTGGGCAAGCGCCGCAAGCAGCAGGAACGTCCCGAACGCGCCGTCGTCCGTTCGTCAAAGGACATATACGACATCTTCCACCCCATCCTCTGCGACCTCCCTACCGAGGAATTCTGGATTCTGCTGCTGAACCAAGCCACCAAGGTGATAGACAAAGTGCGCATCTCGCGCGGAGGCATCAACCAAACCACGGTAGATGTGCGCACCATCTTGCGCGAAGCCCTGCTGCAACACGCCACGCAGATAGCGCTGATACACAATCATCCGTCGGGCAACGTGAAACCCAGCAACGCGGACCGACAGCTGACGGAGCTCATCATAAAAGGCGCACGCACCATGGACATCCGCATACTGGACCACGTGGTCATTGCCGACGGCGACTACTACAGCTTCAACGACCAAGGGGAGATTTAAAAGAAGAAAAAGAAGTCTATCTTTGTAGTTTCAATTAAAATCTTTAGCTTTGCCCGACATTAAACCCCGTAAACATACGAATATGACCAAATTTGAGATAGAAGAGAAAATAGTATCCATGCTCAAGACGGTATATGACCCCGAAATTCCCGTCAATATCTACGACTTGGGCCTCATCTATAAGATAGACGTTGCCGACAGCGGCGAAGTGACCATCGACATGACGCTCACCGCCCCCAACTGTCCCGCCGCCGACTTCATCATGGAGGACGTACGGCAGAAAATAGAATCCATCGAAGGAGTGACTTCCTCCAACGTCAACCTTGTCTTCGAGCCCGAATGGGACAAGGACATGATGAGCGAAGAGGCAAAGCTGGAATTGGGATTTCTTTGACAATTAACAATTGACAATTAGCAATTAATAATTCTGAAATCTAACATCTGAAATTATTAAACTCATGAAGAATGTATATTTCCTTTCAGACGCGCATCTCGGTTCACGCGCCATCGAGCACGGACGGACGCAGGAGCGCCGGTTGGTCAATTTCCTGGACAGCATCAAGCACAAGGCTTCGGCCGTGTATCTGCTGGGAGATATGTTCGACTTCTGGTATGAATTCAAGATGGTTGTCCCCAAGGGATATACACGCTTCCTCGGCAAGCTGTCCGAACTGACGGACATGGGCGTGGAGGTACACTTCTTCACCGGTAACCACGACATCTGGTGCGGCGACTACCTGACGAAGGAATGCGGCGTCATCATCCACCGCAGACCCATCACCACCGAAATCTACGGAAAGGAATTCTACCTGGCCCACGGCGACGGACTGGGCGACCCGGACAAGAAGTTCAAACTGCTGCGTGCCATGTTCCACAGCCGCACGCTGCAAACCCTCTTCTCGGCTCTGCACCCCCGCTGGAGCATGGAGCTGGGACTGATGTGGGCCAAGCACAGCCGGCTGAAGCGCGTTGACGGCCGCGAACCGGAATACATGGGCGAAAACGAAGAATATCTGGTGCTCTACACCAAGGAATACCTGAAGAGTCACCCCAACATCAACTTCTTCATCTACGGTCACCGCCACATCGAACTGGACCTGATGCTGAGCGCCACCGCCCGCGTGCTCATCCTCGGCGACTGGATCAACTACTTCTCCTACGCCGTATTCGATGGCGAAAACCTCTTCCTGGAAGAGTTCATCGAAGGGGAAACGAAAGTGTAAGGCGTATCTGTGGTGAAAAATACGCATACTGTCATGCTGAGCTTGTCGAAGCATCTCCTCCCCTTGTAAGCACAGAGAAATGCCTAATCTAAAGGTCACCGAAAGAGAGGAAATCCTTCGACTACGCCCAGGATGACAGACGCGCTGAAAACTATATGCCGCCACCCCACGAAGCGATAGCGGCTATATCAAGCGACACATTACCACTTATATCCGGCAGCCTTGGCTATGCGCTTGGGGATGTCTGTATTGTCCATCTTTCCCATGAACAGTTTGGAGCCTGCACCTATGGCATAGACGGGGACGTACTCAGCCGTGTGGCTGCCACTGGTCCAGCCCAGCAAAGCGATTTGGCTCATCACGCGGCGAGCGCAGGCGGCCAACGGCTCAGACTTAGCGTAGAGGCTTTCCGCAAACACCACTTTGTTCTTCACGAACGAGCTTTCGTACTCATCGCGCAGGGCCTTCTCTTGCTCCCACGTCAGCGGCAATTCCTTCCAGAAGCCCAGTTGCTCGCCCAGCAAAGTCTTGATTTCCTCCCACGACACTTGGTTGCCCTTAGACTTGCGCAGAGCCGAAATCTCGTCAGACAGTTCTTCCTGCGAAAGTTCCTGATGGGCCAGTGCCTTGAGGTTCAGCAGATAAGTGCCTGTACCCAGACCCAGACCGCCGGTCTCGTGGTCAGCCGTCACAACAATCAAGGTCTCCTTCGGATGCTTCTTGTAGAATTCATAAGCTACCTTGATGGCGTTGTCCATATCCACTACTTCGTTGAAGGTAGTGGCAGCATCGTTATTGTGACAAGCCCAGTCTATCTTGCCACCCTCTACCATGAGGAAGAAGCCTTTGTTCTTGCCCTTGGTGAGGAAGGAGATGGCACTCTCGGTGATCTCGGCCAACGTCAGGTCGCCGTCTTTGCGGTCGATGGCATAGGGCAGACAGTCGGGTGTGGCACCGTCCTTCTGAATCAGAATCATCTTATCGGCCTCGGCAGCCTTGGCCTTGTATTCGTCCAAACCTTTAGCCACGGCATAGCCCGCTTCCTCGAAGATGGGGAAGATGCTGGGAGCTTCTTTCTTATCCACCGTAGTATGGGGCTTCAAGAAACCACCGCCTGCATAGAAGTCGAATCCGGCCTTCGGAAGGTCCAAAGCTATCTCGTAGTACATCTTGCGGTTAGGCTGGTGAGCGTAGAAGGCACTCGGAGTGGCGTGGTCCACGCTTACGCTGGTGGCGATGCCCACCTTGCGGCCCGCCTTCTGTGCACGGACAGCTACGGACGAAACGGCTTCCTTGTCAGGGTTCACGCCGATGGCACCGTTGTAGGTCTTGGTACCGGTAGCAAGTGCCGTGCCGGCAGCCGAAGAGTCGGTGATGGAGTTAGTAGCCGAAAACGTGGTGGCATAGCCGACTACGGGGAAGTTGGCAAACAACAAGGGCTCTACGCCGATGCGGCCTTCTTGCTCAGCCAGATACATTTCCGTTCCGTTCACTTGGTTCAGGCCCATGCCATCACCGATAAAATAGAATACATACTTTGCCTGCTGGGCATAAGCAGTACCGGCCAGCAGCACAAAGAGCAATACGTACATCAATCTCTTCATAAATATTCTTTCTTTTTTAGTTCTTATAAAATATTAGGCACGGATGACACGGATTACACAGAGGTTCATCAAATGCCAACCGTGTAATTTCCGTGAAATCCGTGCCTAAAGACAATTATAAACAAGTTTTAAGCTCTCCTTCTTATAGTCTAAGCTATCTTTATTACTTCAAGCTTAAGTTCTTATTACTTCTGCAGAATGGCCATTGTGTCGGAAGCAATCATCAGTTCCTCATCGGTAGGAATGACAACCACCTTCACCTTAGAGTCATCGGTAGAGATAACAGCCTCTTCGCCGCGAACCTTGTTCTTCTCGGCATCCAGCTTCACGCCCATGAACTCCAGACCTTCGCAAGCCGTAGCACGGCAAGCTGCTTGGTTCTCGCCTACACCGCCGGTGAAGACAATCACATCTACACCACCCAAAGCAGCGGCATACGAACCAATATACTTCTTAATGCGGTAGAAGTACATCTTCTCGGCCAAGATGGCACGAGGCTTACCCTCGCTAACAGCTGCATCCAACTCGCGCATATCGCTCGATACACCGGAAACACCCAGTACACCGCTCTTTTTGTTCAACAAATTGGACACACCGGCCGGAGTAAGATTTTCCTTCTCCATGATGAAGGTCACGGCACCTGCGTCGATGTCACCGCTACGGGTTCCCATTACCAAGCCTTCGAGCGGAGTAAGACCCATGCTGGTATCTACACACTTACCGTCCTTAATGGCTGTGATGGAACCACCGTTACCGATGTGGCAAGTAATAATCTTCGTACCCTCGGCCTTGATGCCCAAGAACTCGCATACGCGCTGAGACACGTAGCGGTGAGACGTTCCGTGGAAGCCGTAGCGACGAACGCCGTACTTCTCGTACAGTTCGTAAGGAACGGCATACATATAGGCGTAGTCGGGCATAGTCTGATGGAAAGCCGTGTCGAACACACCAATCTGCGGAACATTGGGCAGAATGGCATCGATGGCATGTACACCCTTCAAGTTGGCAGGATTGTGAAGCGGAGCCAGGTCGTTGCAAGCCGTGAAAGCGTCGAGCACTTCCTGAGTAAGCAGCACTGATTCGCTGAACTTCTCGCCTCCGTGCACCATACGATGACCTACGGCATTGATTTCATCCATCGACTTGATAGCACCGTACTCGGGGCTGATAAGCGTGTTCAGGATGAATTCCACACCTACCGTATGTTCGGGGATGTCCTTCTCCAGAATCTTCTTCTCGCCGCTGGGCAAAGTCAGCTTCAGGAATGAACCGGGCAAACCGATTTTCTCGATACCACCCTGAGCGATGACAGACTTGCTGTCCATATCGAACAGCTTATATTTGATGGAAGAACTACCACAGTTTAATACTAATATCTTCATGCGTTTGTTTTAAGATTTATGGGTTAGTTATTTCTGTTCCTTAGCGGCAATAGCCTGATTGGCCGTGATGGCAATCATGCGATAGACGTCTTCGATAGAGCAACCGCGTGACAGGTCGTTCACCGGACGGGCAATACCTTGCAGAATCGGGCCAATGGCATCGGCGTGACCCAGACGTTGTACCAGCTTGTAGGAGATGTTACCTACTTCGAGCGAAGGAACTACCAATACGTTGGCATGGCCTGCGATTTCCGAACCCGGAGCCTTGCTTGCACCTACCGAGGGAACCAAAGCGGCATCAGCCTGCAATTCGCCGTCGATAGCCAATTCGGGGTCGATTTCCTTGGCAATCTTCAGGGCTTCAACAACCTTATCTACTACTTCGTGCTTGGCAGAGCCCTTCGTAGAGAAGCTGAGCAGAGCCACCTTCGGGTCAAGTCCGGCAACAGCCTGAGCTGTGCGAGCCGTACATACGGCAATCTGAGCCAGCTGAGCAGCATCGGGAACCGGAGTTACGGCTACGTCACCCATTACCAGCACACCGTTCTTTCCATATTCGGGAGCGTGAGTCAGCAGCAACATGGCACCGGAAACACAAGTGATGCCCGGAGCAGTCTTGATGATTTGCAGAGCCGGACGCAGCACGTTACCCGTAGTGTTGCGGGCACCGGCCAACTGACCGTCGGCATCGCCACTCTTGATAATCAAGCAGCCCAAGAAGAGCGGGTCGAGCACCAGCTTGCGGGCTTCTTCAATGGTCATGCCTTTCTTCTTGCGCAGTTCGCAGAGCAGCTGAGCGTACTCTTCTTTCTTAGGATGATTTTCAGGATCGATAATAGTTGCCTTGTTGATGTTACCCAAACCCCACTCCTTGGCACAAGCCTCGATTTCAGCAGGATTTCCGAGGATAATCAGGTCTGCAACTCCATCTGTCAAAATCTGATTGGCAGCTTTCAAAGTACGTTCTTCCGTACCTTCGGGAAGAACAATGCGTTGGCGGTTCGCTTTAGCGCGCTCAACAATTTCGTCGATTAATTTTTGCATGATATATTAAATGTGTATGAGATAAATCGCAGTATTGTGTTATTCACGCCACAAAAATACGCAATTTTGCAATATCAGCATTGCAATTCAAGGTGTTTTTATGTCTCAAACCACAATTATTATAATATTTAACACTAGCGGATTATTTCCGGAGACACTTCCTTGAATTGCTCCATGCAAGCGCCCACGGGAGCACCGATGTAGGTGGGGTCGCAAATCAGGTATTTGCTGCCGTCGTCCAGCATCACGTAGTCGCCCGTGACGTCGTCCGTGAAGCGGACGGCCGAGGCGATGTGATTGGGGTAGTCCAGCAGGATGGTGTCCAGACCCAGCAGGTCTTTGACCAGCGTGGAGTAGAGCATGGCACGGTCCTCGCAGTCGCAATACGGGTAGTAGAAGGTCTCATCGGGGAAGTTAGGCTTCTCGTAGCCGAACTGCTCGCCGTCGGTCTTATACTCGAAGGCGGTCTGCACGAAGTTGAGCAGCAGGTTGGCGGCATCCTTCTGCGACTTGCCTTCGATGGCGGTGCGCAGGGCCGGATAGATGGAATTGCGCAGTTCGTCGCTCATGCGGGCCTTGTAGTGCAGCACGACATCACATTGCGGATAGTCGTTGTAGAAGTCTATCAGATTCTTGTTGACCACCGCCTGCACTTCGAGGCTGCCCTTCGTGGGTTTCAGCGTACGGTCCTGCTCCTGCATATCGAGGGTGGGGACTTCGGCAATGTCCAGTGCCACCAGATTCTTGGCATCGGCAAAGTCCTGCCGATAGGTGTAGATGCCCATAGAGCCGTTGGGGTCGGGCTCGAACACGTAGTAGCGGTTGCCATTCATGGTCAGGTAAGGGGCGGCATAGACGGTGCTATTGGTGGCTATCATCAGCTTCAGGCGGTCGTCAATCTTGGCCATGCGCACCTTGTATCCCGACTTGTTGAGCAGGAACATCTGCAAGAAGACAATCTCGTTGGTGCGCGTCGCACCGTACAGCTGCTCGCCTATCTGCTTGGTGAAGAGCAGATACATCCAGTCGTTCATCCGCCGTTCCTTCTTCAGCGTAAGGCAGTCGCTCAGGAACTGTTCGTAGTCGCTGTTGCAGATGGCCTTCCAGGCATCGGCCACGTCAGCTTCCTTGTTTCCGGTCAACGTAAGGTCTTCGGCCACACCGGCGGCTACCTCCAGCGATGCACCGTAGAAGGGTATCGCCGTGCGGCGCACGGGTATGTCGCGCGGAGCCACCACGGGCACCTCTACGGCCACGGGCACGTAAGGAACGGTTTCGGGGGTCTTAATCTTGCCGGGCTTGATGCTGACCGGTGGCAAGGCCGGCTTCTTCTTGTCGAACTCTACCGGCTGCGGCGGTTCGGGCCTTACGGGGACGGGCACCGGTGCAAAGGCATCGAACTTCTCCCACGTATCGCGCAGGAAAGTCTCGAAGTCGGCATCGGCCTTGTTCTTGAAGTCGTCGAATGCCTGAAGCTGCTGCCTTTCGAATTCTTCGAATTCCTTCTCGATGTCCTGCGCCTGCAAGGGTCCAGCAGACAGAAGTCCGACCATGCAGAGGAGCGACCCATATTTCAGCTTACGCATATCAGTATAATGATTTAAGGGTTTCACAAAAGTTTTTTTAGGACGAAGAGCCTGCATCCCTAAGATACATTCTGTATTCAGGCACGGATTTGCACAGCCTTTCCTTCTCAAGCCCCCACTGTGCGGGCGGAGGCTCACTTGATAAGTATCATGTCGTAGAAGGCACAGCGCTTGCTGCCGGGGATGGCATACACCCACTTCAGCACGTTCTGATAGGTCACTTCATCGGTGAAGGGTATGTTCTCCTTGGTGGCTACCATCATCATGTTGATTTTCTCGCTGTCACGTCCCTGCTTCTCCATGCGGTAATCTACGGCATTGCTGAAGGGTATGGAATACTCCCGTCCGGCCGTCAGCAGGTTGTCGCCTTCGTAGGTGTTGGGGTAAATCAGTTCCCCACCCTTGCTGTCGAACCAGAAGAGTTTCAGATAGGAGTCCGTGCCATGCACTTTCAGCCTGCAGGTGAACAGGTCTCCTTCCTTATATAAGGTAGCGATGCCCTTCACTTCGAGGGCATACGACTTGTCCACCTCCTGCTCCTTCTGCACAAGGGCGTCGATGGTGACCACCTTGTAGAGGCTTCGCGAATCTACGTCCCATATTTCCTCCACCTTCTTCTGGGTGACGTTCACCATGCCGCCTATGGCCAATACGTTCATCTGTGAATATGCTTCGCTGAACTCGGTGCCGTGTTCCTGGGTGATTTGCCCGAACACGGACCACACGTTCTCCATCACCCCGGCTTTACGCAACGCTTCCTTCTTGGCTTCCATGAAGGCGCGTTCTTCGGCTTCTTTCAGGGTGACTTCTTCGCTCACCTGCCAACGTCCCTGCGCCCCTTTCACCTTTACAGGCTTCTGTTGGGCGTAGAGCGGTGCAGTCATCATCAGCACAATCAGGCATATCCACCCGACCAAACAATTTCGATTCATTCAGAAATTCTGTTTCTTTTGAAAATTAATAATGTAAAGTTCCGTAAGGATTCTCAATTAAGGTAATTATCCATTCTCCATTATCAATTATCCATTACGGATTAATAGCCCAGCTTGTCCAGCTCCTTGGCCAGCTCTTCCGACTTTGCAGCCAAGTCCTTGCGGATGGCACTGATAGCTATCTTGTTGGCTTCTTCGGTGCTGTAACCCAGTGTCACCATCACTTCCACGTTCTTGTTTTCGAGTGTGCGATACACCTCAACCAAGGGGATGGTGCGGCCCAGCGTGGCCGAAATGACGCTCTTGCTCGATGCCACTACGCTGGAGAGGCTGGCAGCTTCTTCCTGTCCCATGTCGTCGTTAGCCACTTTGGCTTCAATCAGCTGCGACACGCGGGTCTGAATCTGTCCGGCCAAGTCAATCTTAGCCGTATTGGTAGCCTGCAAAGAAGCGGACGACTGGTTGCCGCCGATGGAACGAGCCGAAGCGATATACCAATAGGGTGCACCGTCGGTGGTCAGTTCGGCCTGCTTTTCCCAAGCGGTCTCCAGCTGCTTGGCCAGGGGCAACTTGCCTACGGGCGTCTTGAAGCCTTCCTTATCAAGTTTCTTGGCCTCCTTGCGAGCTTGCTTGATGGCCTTTTTCTGTATCTCTTTGTCCAGCACTTTTTCCTGCTTCTTCAAATCTTTGTAATCACTTCCTGTTGCCTTTTCTTGTGCACTGACATTAACAGCAAACATCACGGCAAACGCCATAAAAACATTGATTAATAAATTCTTCTTCATATCCACTTCAATTTTGATGATTAATATTTTATGAATGTTCTCGCAAAATCAGTTGGCTACAAATGTATACAATTATTTTCAAATATTGTTTCTTTAAGTTCTTTTTTTCCGGCAAATGGTTGAATAACATACTTGCATGGCGAAAACAGCCGATTCAGGGCGGGATTCAGCCCCGTTTTCCGGCGACCGACGGAGGTCGGTTGTCAGCGCTATATCGCCCTCGTGA
>JAUNJD010000379.1 GCA_030523205.1 Bacteroides sp. | reverse complement strand
CCGGCCCCTTCTTAATAGCCTTCAGCATAATGCCTACTTCGGCTATCAATAATATAGTAAAGAGGATGAGGAAAAGGAAGAAGGTAGTCTGCACAGAGCCTACACTCAGTTTGGAAATGGCGGCACTCGTAGGCAGCATATCCTGAATGGCCCACGGCTGACGTCCACATTCAGCCACCACCCATCCGGCCTGTCCGGCTATGTAACCCAGCGGAATGGTCAGCATGGCCACCCAGTGCATCCATCGCATCTGCGACAAATCCTTTTTGTAAATCAAAAACAGCAACACGACAAAGAAGAGGATGAAGTAGCCTCCCAGAATCACCATGATGCGGAACATATAGAAGGTTAGCGGCACGTTGGGCACCAGATCGTTCACATCCTTCACATAGCCATAGCCGAAGTATTGCACATTTTCTTTCAGCGTGCGGGCCGCCACCTCGGCATCGGCAGCATTGCCGGCTTTTCGTGCAGCACGGTAAGCCGAAAAGGCAGCAATGGCCCTCTTCCCCTTTTCTATCTTTTCTTCGGCAGACAGGGCCGTACTTCCGTCCTTCAGCGTATATCCGCCTTGCAGCAAGTCGTTGATGCCCGGTACAAAAGCATCCGACTCACGTTCAGCCAGCAAGGACAGCATTTTGGGAATCTCTATGCGGAACAGGAAAGGGTCGGCTCCATCCTGAGGAGTATCCTTGTCCGGATTCAACACACCGACAGCCACCAATCCGGCACCTTGCTCCCCTTCGTAGAAGCCCTCCATGGCAGCCAACTTCATGGGCTGTTTCTGTGCCACCTGATAGGCTGAACCATCTCCCGTCCATGCCGACAGCAGAGAGGCCACCAAGCCCACCCAAGCAGCCACCTTGATACTGGCCAAGGCAAACTTACTGTTGTGCTTCTTCCACAAATACCAGCAACTGACGCCTGCCACAAAGACCGCCGCCAGTACCCAACCCGACAGCACGCTGTGGAAGAACTTGTTGACAGCCATCGGCGAAGTGGCCACCGCCAGAAAATCGACCATCTCGTTGCGGGCCGTGTCGGGATTGAACTCCATGCCCACAGGATACTGCATCCAGGCATTGGCCACCAATATCCACCAAGCCGAGATGGTAGCCCCCAGTCCGGTAAGCCAAGTAGAAGCCAAGTGAAAACGCTTGCTCACCTTGTCCCATCCGAAAAACATGACGGCAATGAAAGTCGCCTCCATGAAGAAGGCCAGAATACCCTCGATGGCCAGTGGAGCACCGAAGATGTCGCCCACAAACCAACTGTAATTGCTCCAATTGGTGCCAAACTCAAACTCCAAGATAATGCCCGTAGCTACCCCGATGGCAAAGTTGATACCGAAGAGCTTCATCCAAAATTTGGCGGTGCGCTTCCAGAAGTCATCGCCCGTGCGATAATATGCCGTCTCCATAAGCCCCATGACGACAGCCAGTCCCAATGTAAGCGGCACAAAAATCCAGTGATAAATGGCCGTCAAGGCAAATTGCGCCCGCGACCAGTCAATCAGCGAAGTATCAATGTGTTCAATCATAAATTAGTTAGTTTTATAATGTTAGCAATCAGATTATTCAATCGCGCTTCCTTCCGCCCGGCCTTCCTCTCCGGCAAACGAAGACGATGAAGGCGATGAAGGTGCAACATCGGTACCGATACCGCGCCTCACCAACTCACCGCTCACGTACTCATCCTTATCGGGACCTGCGGCAGAAGTATCAAGAAATCGAGGGAAAAAGAACAGGCGAAGAACGAAAAACATGATGAAAAGTTTCACCAAAATGATGACCCATAACGTACGCCCCCACGTCATGCCGCGGAAGCCGTCGCGATAGAAATGCCAAATGCCTGTCAACACCTGTTTCATACCGATATATTAG
>JAUNJD010000378.1 GCA_030523205.1 Bacteroides sp. | reverse complement strand
AAATTCAAAATTTAAAATTTAAAATTAATTCACCCCTCCTCGAACATCTTCCACGCCATGGGCAATGCCGTCACCAAGTCGCCGGCGGTCATGCCAATCATGCCCTGCTTCCGGGCAGCGATGTCGCCTGCCAAGCCATGCACATAGACGGCAATGCGGGCAGCAGCTTCCGCTTCGTAGCCTTGAGCCAAGAGGGCTAGGACGATGCCGGTCAGCACATCGCCACTGCCACCGGTTGCCATGCCGGGATTGCCGGTGGTGTTGAAGTAGCAGAAGCCCAAGGGAGAGACAACCGCCGTATAAGCCCCCTTCAGGATGATATGCACACCGGCCGTATGTGCCAGTTCGCACGCCTTCATCAGCCGTTCGTAGGAGTTCTGACATTTCCCCACCAGCCGCTCCAGCTCCTTGGGGTGCGGCGTAAGGATGCTTCCTTTGGGCAAGTGTCCGACGAGGCTTCGCTGTTCGGCCAGCAGGTTCAAGGCATCGGCATCTACCACCATAGGCACTTGGCAAGCCTCTATCAGCTCGAACAAAGCATCCTTGGTGTCGGCGGACTTACCCAAACCCGGACCAATGCCCACCGCCTGATAATCGTCTGTATCGACAGCTGCCGAAAAGCAAGTCTCGCTGAAATCAATGTCCGTCATGGCCTCGGGTACAGCGGTCTGCACGATGATGTTGTTGCAGAACGGCACATGGACTGTAAGCAAGCCCACCCCGGCACGCAGACAGGCCCGTGCAGCCAGAATGGAAGCCCCTGCCATGCCCTGCGACCCGGCTATCAGCAAGGCACGTCCGAAGTTTCCCTTGTGGGCAAACCTCTCGCGTGGCTTCAGTTGCCAGACTATGTCGTCGCGTTCGGTCAGGTAGAAGTCGGTATCCGTTTCTTCGATGGCTTCTTCGCTCAGCCCGATGTCCAGTATTCGCCATTCGCCTACGTAGGGGGCGTTCTCCGCAAAGAGGAAGGAGAGCTTGGGCAGTTGCAGGGTCAGCGTCAGATGGGCACGGACGATGTGGGCGCTTACGTTGTAGGTATTGTCCTCGCCCATCAGTCCCGAAGGCACGTCGATGGCAACCACCGTGGCGGGCGAGGCATTGATGTACTTCACTACGGCGGCAAAGCCTCCACTCAGCGGCTTGTTCAGCCCGCTGCCAAACAGTCCGTCGATGACCACATGGTCTTCCGTCAGTGTGGGAGGCGTGAACTGCGTAGATATCTCGTGGAAGGTGATACCCGGCAGTCCCGACAGGCGGTCGCGGTTGGCGGCACAGTCCGGAGAGAGCGTGCCCTTGGTGTTGAACAGATAGACTTCGACGCGGTAGCCATCCCCGGCCAGCAGGCGAGCCACCGCCAAGGCATCCCCTCCGTTGTTACCCGGTCCGGCAAACACGGTGAAGGGGGTATCGGATTCTTTCCAGCGCTGCACGATGGCGGCATACAAGGCGCGGGCCGCACGCTCCATCAGGTCGATGGAGGCTATCGGCTCATTCTCTATGGTGTAAGCATCCAGTTGCTTGATGCTCGATGTAGGAAATATCTTCATGGAGTCATTTACGATTTGACGATTTACGATTTACTATTTGGGGGACGAGAGGAAGTGCCTTTTGAGGGGGCAGCATCTCCTTTTAAGGGGAACATCTCCCAAGCCAAACGCAAAGGTAAAGATTTTCCTTGAAGAAAAGAGCAAGAAGCGATTCAAAATATTGGCGTGCCGATGCAGCCGTTGGGCATCTGTATGTGCAGCAGGGCGCAGACCGTAGGCGCAATGTCCGTCATGGACACGATGCGGTTGGTGGCTCCGTGAGGAACGTTCCAGCCCATGAAGAGCAAGGGGATGTGGGCATCGTAAGGATTCCAGACGCCGTGCGTGGTGCCGCGGGTGTCGGAAGCCGAAGAGGTCTC
>JAUNJD010000114.1 GCA_030523205.1 Bacteroides sp. | reverse complement strand
ATGAAGAACGAAGAATCAGTGTTCTCTGCGCCGTCTGCATTCGCATTCTATCTTCTTCATGACCTCAATAACTAAAGAATTTAAAAAACTTATTAACAATGGATGAACTGATACTTAAACTTAAACAACAGATTATAGAAGTGCTCAACTTGGAAGACATGACGTGCGATGACATTGATGAAGACGCACCACTCTTTGGCGAAGGGTTGGGCCTCGATTCCATTGATGCCCTTGAACTGATTGTATTGTTGGAAAAGCAATATGGCATCAAGCTCAACGCTCCGGCCGAGGGCAAGGAGATATTAAAGTCGGTGAGGACTATGGCTACGTACATAGCTGAGCACCGCACTAAATAAAAAAACTCAAGAACTGAAATGAGCAACATCGTTTACATCACAGGTGCAGGTATTATCTCTGCCATTGGCAACAATCAGGCCGAAGTAAAGCAGGCGTTGTTGGATGAAAAGTCCGGCATCGGTCCGATGCGCTTTCTGCGGTCCGAGCATCACGAACTGCCATGCGGCGAGGTAAAGCTGTCCAACGACCAACTGCGGGCACGGCTGAACATACCGTCAAGACAAGTGTGCAACCGCACTGCCCTTTTGGGTATCGAGGCCATCCGTCAAGCATTGGAGCAGTCGGGAGCAGCAACCGACAAGGCATACCTCATCTCGGGTACGACGGTGGGCGGCATGGACAACACCGAACAGCACTTCCTCGATATGCTAGAACGGGACGAATACTTAGATTTATTGTCCTCACACGATTCCGGTTCTACCACGGGACTAATGGCGAACTACTTTGGCATACAGCCGCAACGAAGCATCACGATTTCTACCGCCTGCTCTTCGTCGGCCAACGCCTTGATAGTAGGTACCAACCTGATAAAAGCCGGCAAGGCCGATGTGGTGATTGCCGGAGGAAGCGAAGCGCTCAGCCTTTTCCACTTGAACGGATTCAATACGCTGATGATACTCGACACACAGCGTTGCCGCCCGTTCGATGACACCCGAAGCGGACTGAACCTAGGCGAAGGAGCTGCATTCGTGGTACTGGAGAGTGCCCGGTCCGTAGCACAACGTGACTGTACACCGCTGGCCATCCTTGCCGGATATGGCAACAAGTGTGACGCTTTCCATCAAACGGCCTCATCGGAAAACGGCGAAGGAGCCTACCTAGCCATGAAAGAGGCACTCGAAATGGCGCAGTTACGCCCGCAAGACATAGGCTACGTCAATGCCCACGGCACAGGAACGCCCAACAACGATGCCAGCGAAAGCGTAGCCATACAACGGATATTCGCCCCAACACTGCCCTGCGTATCGAGCACGAAATCATTTACCGGACATACCACCTCCGCATCGGGTGGCATCGAGACGGTGATAAGCCTGTTGGCCTTGCTCGACGGCTTCGTCCCCGCCAACCTAGGTTGGAAGTATCAGATGCCGTCCGGCATTACCCCGGTGAAGACTATGCAGAAAGCAGCCCTGCAACACGTGATGTGCAACAGCTTCGGCTTTGGTGGAAACGATTCGTCACTGATACTATCGAGCATCGACACCACCCCGAGACAGAAATCGGCAGCAGCCGATACTGAAACAACTACGGAAAGCCGGATGCCGACCACAATTTGCCTTTCGACCGTACGCCATACACCGGATGCGCCTATGGATAATCTGAAAGAATTTATGTCGCCGATGGAGTCGCGCCGCCTATGCCGACTGCTGAAAGCGACCCTGATGACAGCACTGACAGCCCTGCGCGAAGCCGGCATAGAGACACCGGATGCCATCATCGTAGGAACCTCCTACGGAATGCTGGAGAACAGCGAGAAGTTCCTCCTGCAAATGTGCCGGGAGGGAGAGCATGGTCTGAGTCCCACCCTCTTCATGCAGAGCACCCATAACACAATTGCCGGGCTGTTGGCCATCCGCACGCATTGTAAGGGGTATAACATCACTTATACCGAACTGGGCGAACAGCGGGTGCTTGACCTCTGCCTGCAAGATGCGAAAATGCTGATGGCACAAGGCAAGATAAAGAATGCCCTCATCGGCTATCACAACGAAGTGACTCCGGCGCTGCACGATATGTTGCTCCGGCTGAAAGGTGAAGACCAGCCTGTAGGAGTGACTTCGGTATCAATGGTCATACAGAAACAAGAATGACGGATATGTGGAAGCTTTTACCGTTTTCGGTTGTTCAGTGCATCCTGTTGTCGGCAGGACAAGTGTTACTGAAGTTTGCGCTCCAACGGATGCTGCCCTTCGGCTGGAACCGTGAGTTCTGGATGTCGGTTTTCGGCAATTGGCAATTTGCCGCCTGCGGGCTGTGCTACGGAGCCGGATCGTTGCTATGGATGTATATACTGAAGAACTTCCCTTTCAGCATGGCCTACCCGATGATAAGCCTCAGCTACGTCATATCGATGTTTGCGGCCATCATCTTCTTCCACGAAGAGGTGTCTGTTTACCGATGGATGGGATGCATACTGATTGTCTGCGGATGTGTGCTGATATTGAAATGATAACATACTTTTAACCCGATAGTGGAATAAAGCCACTAAGGTAGTCGAACGTCTCGACTAGAGCTGGTAGAACAAATCGACTAGGACTGGTAGAATCAATCGACTAATTAAAAAACAGGATGAAGATGAAATATTTATTGTTTATATGGCTCATGCTTTCGGCCTTGAGAGGATTTGCCCAAGAAGCGGTCAGTGCAGCCGAAAGCCAAAAGATGATAGAACAGGTATGTGTAGCAGCCGGTAAGCTCAGCTCCCTGCAATGCGACTTCCGGCAGACCAAGCAACTCTCTTTGCTGAAAACAGCCCTGAAGTCGGAAGGCAAGATGTACTACAAGGGAGGCAAACAGCTACATTGGGAATACACGTCGCCCTATACCTATACATTCGTACTGTCGGGTGACAAGGTGATGCTGAAGTCGGCCAAGAATACAGATGTCATTGACGTACGGTCGAGCAAGATGTTCCAACAGATAGCACGCATCATGATGAACAGTGTGACGGGGCGCTGCCTGACGGACGAGAAAGACTTCAAGGTAACCATGTTCGCATCCGGCAAGGAGTGGATAGCCCGACTCATCCCTTGCCAAAAGGAATTGGCGCAGATGTTCCAAGAGATACGCCTGCACATCGACCCCGAACAACAAATGGTAACGACCGTGGAACTACAAGAAAAGAGTGGCGACACCACCTTGATTGAAATGAAGAACATACAAAAGAATGTAACGATAGACGATGAGGTGTTTGACATTAAATAGAGGCAAAGGAGGCAGAGGAAGTAAAGTTTGCCGCCTCTTAATGCAGGGATGCATCTCCGCTTTCCTCCTTGTACTGAGCATAGCTTCGGCCTACGCGCAGGAGGTGTGTACGTACAGCATCTACATCTCTTTTCCGAAGGGGAACACGCTGTCGGGGGTCTGCGTCACTCGCATGGAGCAGAACGGCGACGGTGCCCTGAGCATCGTCAACGAGTTTGGCATTAAAGCCTTCGATGCCCTCTACACGGCAGACAAGGACAAGTTGAAGCTACAAAATGTCATCAAGATGCTGGACAAATGGTATATGCGCCGGGTAATCGCCAAAGACATGGCACTGATACTGAATCCACACAAGAAAATTCCGAAGAGCCGCACCGTCAGCCGACCGGAAGATGGCAGCATACTGCTGACCAACAAACGATTTAAAATAACCTATCAACTTCAACCCATAGACCATGTTACTGAATAGCTTCTTTTATATAACACGCGAGGATGCCGATGTTTCCGGCTGTCCGATTGTCTCCATCCGGCTCAACCCTGAGCACGCGATATACAAAGCTCATTTTCCCGGCAAGCCCATCACGCCGGGGGTCTGCCAGATACAGATAGTGACGGAGATACTCTCCATCCGATTGGGAGCCGACGCAGAGCTGACAGACATCAAGAGCGTGAAATATATGGCCGTCATAGCACCGGACGAAGTGACAGAACTTACCGTCAGATTCCAAAAGATGGAACGGAACGCAAACAGTTGCAAGGTCATCGTCGTGTTTGAAAAGGAGGAACAGATATTCTCCAAAATGTCCATGACTTACAGGGTAAATTAAGAATGAAGAATGAAGAAAATTCAAAATTTAAAATTAATTATATGTGGTGCGTCATCATTCCAACCTATAACAATGCAGGTACGATTCGGCAGGTAGTGGCCGACGTACAGCGGTATGCCCGCGACATCATCGTGGTGGATGACGGATGTACTGACGGTACGGATGCGCTATTGGCCGACATGACTGTAACCGTTGTCAGCTATGGCCGAAACCGTGGCAAGGGATATGCCTTGAAAGCCGGATTCCAGAAGGCACGCGAAATGAACTTCGACTATGCCCTTACGATAGATGCCGACGGACAGCACTTTGCCGATGACATTCCGGCTTTTGTGGAAGCGATGAACGAACACCCTGACAGTCTGATTGTAGGCAGCCGCAACTTGGCAGTAGAAGGAATGCCGGCACAAAATACGTTTGCCAACAAATTCTCCAATTTTTGGTTCCGGATACAAACGGGTATCAACCTGCCGGACACACAGACAGGCTATCGCCTATACCCCCTACGGAAGATGCGCCACCTGTGGTGGATGACGTCGCGCTACGAAGCCGAACTGGAGATGCTGGTGTATGCCGCATGGACAGGCATCAAGCTCCTGCCCATCCCCATCAAAGTATATTATCCACCGAAGGAACTGCGTGTGTCTCACTTCCGTCCGGTGTACGACTTTGCCCGCATCAGCCTGCTAAATACCGTACTCTGCCTGTTGGCTGTCGTATATGGTTTACCCTCAAAACTTATAAGGTCGATATGATAAAGCTGTTTCTGAACATATTCAATCTGTTGTCGCCCCATCGCAAGGTAGTGTATGCTGTGGTCAGTCTCCTGTTGCTGCTATGCGGGGTATCGGCTTTCTACATGAATTACGATGAAGACATTGCAGCCTTCATGCCCCTTGATGAGCAGACGGCCAAGTATTCGGAAGTATTCGGTAATTTGGGTGGACAAGATAAGATAGTGGTCATCTTCGACAACAAAGCCAATGAGAATCCCGAAGACAAGCTGACTGCCACGGAAGCCGCCATGGATGCCTTCGGCCAAGCGGTTGCCCTGCACGACACGGCCCACATCGTACAGAACCTACAAATACAAATGAATGAAATGGCCATGCTGGGCGTGCTGCAAACCATAGGACAGACCTACCCTGCCCTGCTCACTGCGGAAGACTATCAACGGCTGGACTCACTCATGGCTACCGACGGCTACCTGAAAAATCAAATGGAGCAAAACAAACTGTCGCTCATGCTACCCACAGGAGCTATTATGGCCCAAAGCATTCCCTACGACCCTCTGCACCTCAGTACGGAAGCGGTGAAACGCCTCCGAGGACTGAACGTGAGCGATACTTATCAGACAATAGATGGATACCTCTTCAAGGACAGCATAGGCATCGCATTGCTCGAATCACCATTCGGCATCAGTGAGTCGCGCAACAATCAACGGTTGCAACAGGTACTGGGCTCGTGCATCTCTGACGTAAGATCACAATACGAAAATATCTCTGTATCGGCTGTCGGAGCACCATTGATAGCTGTGACCAACGCTACTCAAATCAAGTCGGACAGTCTGCTGGCTGTGGGACTGTCGGTGATTATCATTCTGCTGATTCTCCTGTATTCGTTCCGGCGGGTAGGCGACTTGGCATGGATTGGTGTATCGGTATTCGTGGGATGGCTCTTCGCGTTGGGGGCAATTGCTTTGATGCGCGATGGCATTTCACTGATTGTCATCGGCATCGGCTCTGTCATCATCGGCATAGCGGTCAACTATCCGTTACACTTCATCGACCACCTGAAGCACGAAACGGATATGCGGGAAGTGCTGAAGGAGATGGTGCCACCCTTGCTTGTGGGTAACATCACGACGGTCAGCGCTTTCCTGTGTCTGGTATTCCTCGATGCGCAGGCCATGCGCGATTTAGGATTGTTCGGTTCGCTCACCCTTATCGGCACTATTCTATTCGTGCTCATCTGTCTGCCGGTCATGGTAAAGCCTCGTAAAGAGAAAGCATCTACCTCCGGTCGTATATGGACACCCGGTAAACTGTCCGTACTTCAAGACCGACGGATAAAACGCATCATGCCTTGGCTGATTGCCGGGCTCACCTTGGTGTTTGGGTATTTCAGTACAGGTACTTCGTTCGATTCGAATATGCAGAACATCAACTATATGACTGCCGAACAACGCGAAGGACTGAAGTTCCTCTCGTCGAGTATGCAAAGTCGAGGCGACAACATCCTTACCCTTTATGCTGTGGCCGAAGGCAAGACGCTGGACGAGGCATTGCAGCACAACGAAGTCTTGGTCAGCCACATATCGGACATGAATGGAGTAGAAAAGGTAGTGGGCATTGCCGGACTGATTCCATCGGACAGCCTCTATACTCGACGCATGAACGAATGGAAAGCGTTTTGGAATCGTCATTCGGACATCAGTGAGCAGTTCGGCAAAGTAGCAGAAGAAACGGGTTTCTCGGCAGACGCCTTCCTTCCTTTCGAAACGCTGATGAAACATCCGCCTTTATCTCCCAACTCTGCCGACCTCACACAAAGCCCCTTATATAGACTCATCGGACACAACTTCATCATGCAAAGCCAAGAGGGTGGCTATAAGGTAGTAAACTTTGTTTCGGTAGCCAAACAGGATGGAGAGGCTCTCAAAGAAAAGATGGCATCCCACTTGCCGGACAGTTGCTTTGTCTTCTCACAGGCCGACGTCAGCAATCACTTGGCAGAGGTTCTTTCCGACTCGTTCAACTACATTGGCTTTGTATGCGGATTGGTGGTGTTCATCTTCTTATGGCTGTCGTTCCGAAGCATCGAACTGAGCCTAATGTCTTTTCTGCCATTGGCTGTCAGCTGGATATGGATTCTAGGCATCATGCAGATATTCGGGATGCAGTTCAACATTGTCAACATCATCCTTGCTACGTTCATCTTCGGACAGGGCGACGACTACACCATCTTCATTACCGAAGGACTGATGTACGAATATACCACCGGCAAACGGTATCTGGAGAAGTACAAGAACAGCATTGCACTCTCGGCCATCATCATGTTCGTCGGCATCGGCACGTTGATATTCAGCAAACATCCGGCTATGCGGTCGTTGGCCGAAGTTGCCATCGTAGGTATGATAACGGTTGTCATCATGGCCTACTACCTGCCTCCCCTGATATTCCGCTGGCTCACGCAGAAGAACGGTGTGCGACGGGAATATCCCATCACCCTATCCCGACTGGGCTACTCCCTCTTTTCCATCTCCTTCTTCCTCTTCGGGATGTATGCTTTGCTGATACCCTACACATTCCTGCTTCACCGGCCGTTGCAAAAGATATGGAAGGGAGAAGGTTTCTATCATTGGCTGTTGCAACGAGTATCCTCCTTTGTCATCCACCGTGTGCCGGGAGTGAAGTTCACGGAAGTCAACAAGGTGGGTGAGACATTCCGGAAACCGGCTGTCATCGTATGCAATCATCAGTCCCACTTGGACTTGATGTGCATCATGCAACTATCGCCCAAAATCATCGTGCTGACCAACGACTGGGTTTGGAATAATCCGTTCTACGGCATGGTCATTCATACGGCAGAATTCTATCCCGTATCCAATGGATACGACCAAAACTTCCCACAATTACAAGACCTTGTAAAGAGAGGATATAGCATCGTGGTCTTTCCGGAAGGAACCCGCACACCGGACGGAAAGATAGGACGTTTCCACAAAGGAGCATTTACCTTGGCTCAAGCACTCGGCATAGATATTCTGCCCTTGTGCCTGCACGGAGCATACGATGTGCTGCCCAAGCACGACTTCATGCTCAGGCGAGGCCATATCACACTGGAGGTATGCAAACGCATCTCGGCAGACAGCCTCAGCAGCATGAACGACCGCGAAGCGACATCGACCGTGCACCGTTGGTATATAGATAAATACGCTGCCATGCGCCGAGAGCTGGAGACACCGGAATACGAGGCACCCTACGTAGCATACAGAAACAAATATAAAGTGAACATCTCATGAAGAAAGTAATCATAATAGGCAGTGGACTTGGCGGGTTGTCATCGGGTGTCATCCTTGCCAAGAATGGCTATGACGTAACCATACTGGAGCAAGGTGCACAGATTGGGGGATGCCTGCAATGTTTCTATCGACATGGAGTTAAGTTTGAGACCGGTATGCACTTCATCGGCTGTGCCGACGAAGGACAGATTCTCTACAAGATGTTGCGCTATCTGGAAGTGAGCGACAAGCTTTCCCTCTCACGCCTGGATACCAACCGATACAATGTCATCTCCCTTGAGGGGCAACACTTCAACTTTGCCAATGGGAAAGAGGCGTTCATCCAACAGATGGCTGCATACTTCCCCACACAGGCAGACAACATCAGGAAGTATTGCGAAATCGTAGAAAGCATCTCTGCTGCCTCCTCACTGCATACATTGAAGTACGGCGAAACGGACAATGCCGTCAACATGAAATATCAGCTACGTTCCATCAACGACGTTGTGGAACACGTGGTTACCGACCCTTTGCTGCAAAAGGTATTGGTGGGCGACCTGCCCTTGTATGCCGCCGAACGTGATAAGACTCCATTTTCCGTTCATGCTTTCATCATGGATTTCTACAATCAGAGTTCATTCCGTTTTGTAGGCGGAAGCGACTCGGTGGTGAATGCGTTCATCGAAGTGCTGCATACGTATGGTGGCAAAGTGCGGAAGCGGAGCAAGGTGACGCGCATCGTATGCAACAGCACGCACGCCACCGGAGTTGAAGTGAATGGAGAGGAAATGCTGGAGGCCGACTACATCATCTCATCCACCCACCCCATGCGTACGATAGAGATGCTGGGACCCACAAACCTTATCCGCCCGGCCTTCAGAAATCGCATTAAAAGCCTGCCGCAGACCGTGGGCGGCTTTTCCGTCTATCTGCACTTCAAGGAGAATACCGTTCCGTACATGAACTATAATTTCTTCGGCTACAACACTGACACTCCCTGGGGATGCGAACAGTATGACAATGTGTCATGGCCCAAAGGCTATCTGTATATGCACATTTGCGATCGGTCGGAAGAGAAGTTTGCACGTTCGGGCGTCATCCTTTCGTATATGCAGATAGAAGAGATGGAACGCTGGAAGCATACCACCATCGGGCATCGGGGCATCGATTATGAAGCGTTCGTCAACGAACGTGCCCAAAGGCTCATTGATTCACTCAACCAACAATTCCCGGGAATCAAGGAGCGCATTGCCCATTTCTATGTCTCGTCTCCACTGACCTACCGAGATTATACCGGAACGGAAGACGGCTCTCTCTACGGCGTAGCCAAGGATGTATCGCTGAACTATGCCGGACGGGTACCCCACAAGACCCGCATCCCCAACGTATTCATGACGGGGCAAAACATCAATTCGCATGGAATGCTCGGAGTCATAGTAGGTTCCATTGTGACTTGCGGAGAACTTCTGACACCGAAGTTCATGTATGAACAGATCGTAGAAGCAAACCAATAAAAATTGAATGGAGTATGAGCAATGAATTATGCGGTTTTACTTCATTGATAATTCTAAATTGAAAGATATGGAGAAAGATATCATAATAATAGGCGGAGGGCTGGGAGGCCTCATGACAGGTGCCTTCCTTGCCAAAGAGGGATACACTGTTACTGTGCTCGAAAAGAACCGGATTATCGGTGGAGGACTGCAATGTTTCCGCCGACACGGTGCTATCTTTGAGACTGGTATGCACATTTTGGGAGGGTTCATGCCGGGCGGCAGCCTTTATAGAATCTGTACCTATCTGGGCATTTGGGATAAACTGAATATCCGTCATACCGATGCAGACTGCATTGATTCCATCACATTTGGCGCTCATGGCGAAACCTACTCCCTGCCACGCGGCAGGGAGGCATTCGAACTGTATCTGGCCAATCGCTTCCCGAATCAGGCTGAAGGGCTTCACCGCTACATGGATGCACTTTGGGCGCTGAGCGAAGAGGTCGATTTGTTCCACCTCCGCCTGAATAACGGCGACGGGCTGCGCGAATATTCCGAGGAGTTCCTTATGCCGGCCGATGAATTCATTGCCCAATACATCACCGACCCCATCCTTGCCGAACTTTTGGCTTACATGAATCCGATGTACGCCGGAGTGGCCGGTCATACTCCGGCATACGTTCATGCGCTAATCAACGTGCTCTACATCAATGGTTCGAGTATGTTTGTCGATGGCAGTCAGCAAATGGCTGACGCATTGGCCGATGTCATCATATCCGCCGGAGGCTGCATACACGCAGGCGATGCGGTTCGCGACATCACTGTCGAGGACCATCTAGTCCGACGGGTAACAACCCAAAGCGGAAAAACCTATACCGGTCATCTGTACATTTCCGACATCCACCCCTGCACCCTGCTGACGCTTTTGCCGGAAAATGCTTTTCTGAGGTCGTACCGCAATCGCCTGCAAGAGATACCCAACTCCTATTCATCGTTCACCGTCTATATCAAGCTGAAGGCCGACGCTCACCAACCTTATATCAATCATCCACGCTACTACCAAGATGGACATGGCTATGTATGGCAGTTGGGCGAATACGAGGAGGCAACCTTTCCACGTGGATTCATGCTACTCACTCCTCCGGCCAAGAATCAAGGCAAGTGGGCAGACCGCATGACCATCAATTGTCCCATGCCCTTCAGTGCCGTAGCAGCATGGGCCGATACCACCATCGGACACCGGACACCGGCCTACGAGGCTTGGAAAGAGCGTATGCTGCGGCAGGTTCTCGACAAGCTGGAAATATTATGCCCGGGGATACAGGCAGACATCGAGTTTTGCTTTGCCTCCTCTCCACTGACCATCCGCGACTATTATGGCACAAAGGAAGGGTCGCTGTATGGATATAACCGAGACTGCAAGAATATGTTCCTGTCGCAGATACCCATTGCAACCAAGGTTCGCAACTTGCTGCTTACGGGCCAGAACATCAACCTACATGGCATTTGCGGTGTTCCCCTTACTGCCATCGAAACCGCTGAAAGCATTGTAGGCAAAGGAAATATTGTAAGAAAGATAAACGAAGATAAAATCCAATAATCATGGAGCAACAAGATTTTGAAGACATCCGTCCGTACCGTGATAGCGAAATACCCGCAGCCATGAGCCGCATAGCGGAAAGTACCTCTTTTCCGCTGCTGGCATCGTATGTCTTCCCAGACATGGAATTGAACTCCGTAAAGGAGAAAATAAAATCCATCCGCACTACGGAGGAGTTTCAGACGCAGGTAATGTTCTATATGAACCAACAAATCATCAGCCGCACCATTACGGAGTTCACATATGCCGGACTTGAACATCTGCAAACAGACCAAAAATATCTTTTCATCGGAAATCACCGCGACATTGTGCTCGACTCCAGCCTCATGCAATATGTATTGTACAACAACGGGCACGAAACGAGCGAGATAACCTTTGGCGCCAACCTCATGCAAGGGCAACTTATCATCGACATCGGCAAGTCGAACAAGATGTTCAAGGTGGAACGTCCCACGGGCAATCCGAAGGAGTTCTATCGTGCTTCGCTACACCTGAGCCAGTACATCCGCCACGTCATCTGCGAAAAGCATCAATCCATCTGGATTGCACAGCGCAACGGACGCACCAAAGACGGCATCGACCTTACAGAACAAGGCATCATAAAGATGTTCGGCATGAGTGGCAAGGGGCGGAAGTCGGATGCACTGGCCGAACTGCACATTGCCCCCGTTGCCATCAGCTACGAATGGGAGCCGTGCGACATACTGAAGACACTGGAACTGTACGAAAGACGGCAATTGGAGCATTACATCAAGAAGCCGGGCGAAGACGTCAACAGCATTCTGACCGGCATCGTGCAGCCCAAAGGGAAAGTACACATCGAATTCTGCAAACCGCTAACCATCGACGAACTGAGTGCTTACGACCCGCTGACAGCAGGCGACTTCCACCGAAGGGTTGCCCGCCTGATTGACGAACGCATCCACCGCTCCTATCGACTGACGCCCAACAACTACATCGCCTACGACCTGCAACATGGGACAAGCGAACATAGCGACCGATATACGGAGGAACAGCAATCAGCCTTCATCAGCCGCCTGCGTATGCTCCAACGCTACGAAGAAAGCTGCGACCTGAAGGCACTGACAGACATCTTCATGGGCATATACTCCAATCCCGTCAGTAGCAAGTCCGCCCAAAAAAATGAAGAAAGTCCAACAACTTAAAAACTAAAAATTCAATAACTCAATAACTTAAAAACTAAAGAACTCAAAAAC
>JAUNJD010000113.1 GCA_030523205.1 Bacteroides sp. | reverse complement strand
AAGAATGAGGAATGAAGAATGAAGAATTACCACTCGGCGTAGAAGCGTTGCCGGATTCTTTACCCATTGCGCAGCCCAATTCTTCATTGGCTTTCCCTTCGGCCGCCGAACGTTGTTTCTTCATTCTTAATTCTTCATTGTCCAAGATGTCCACCAATATGTTGTCCCGCTTGCCGTTGGCGATGATGACGGTGATACCCTCGTCGGCCACCTTGCGGGCGATGTTGGTCTTGGTCAGCATACCGCCACGGCCAAAGCTGGACTTGGAGGTCTGTATGTACGACGAGAGGTCTTTGTCCTGTGCTATCTCGCAGATGACTTCCGAAGCAGGGTCGGAGGGAGGACCGTTGTAGATGCCGTCGATGTTGCTCAGTATGATGAGTGCCTGCGCATCCATCATGGTGGCGATGAGGCCGGACAGCTCGTCGTTGTCGGTGAACATCAGTTCGCTGACGGATATGGTATCGTTCTCGTTGACGATGGGTATGACGCCGTTCTCTAGCATCACGGTCATGCAGTTCTTTTGGTTGAGGTAGTGGCGGCGTGTGCCGAAATTCTCCTTCATGGTGAGCACCTGCCCCACGGCTATTCCGTGTTCGCGGAACAGCTCGTAATAGCGGTTGATAAGTTTGGCCTGACCCACGGCAGAGAACAATTGCCGTTGGTCCACGCTGTCCAGCTTCTTGGTGGAATGTATCTCGCTACGCCCCGAGGCAACGGCGCCGGACGAGATGAGCAATACTTCGACGCCCTTCTTGTGCAGTTCGGCTATCTGGTCAACGAGGGCCGACATTCGCGTCACGTCCAGTGTCCCGTCGCGGCGGGTCAGCACGTTGCTGCCTACCTTGACAGCGATTCTTGTCAGTTGTTCCATATTGTGAGGTTATTCTGTTATGTAAGTGAAGTCTGTCTTTTCGGGTGAGCTTGTCCGAGAAGTTGTTTCTGAATATCTTTTAGATGCGGGTTCTGCAATTTTAAATTTAAAATTTTGATTTTAAATTATTGAGAAATCCGCTTAATCCGCTTCATCGCGTCTTAAAAATGTCTTTCCAAAAGCATATTTTTTAGTTCTCGGACAGGCCGAGGAGAGGCGGATGCCTATTCTCCTAGTTTCTTGTTTTCGTATTCGCGTACTATCTCCATGGCGGGTTCAAAGTCCTTTTCGTTGACGAGCACCACCACTTCTACCGCTGTTGCCGGCAATACCACGTTCACCACCAATCCGTCTTTCAGTACAGATTCTATTTCGCCGTTACCCAGCAGGCTCTTTACCAACTCGGCTTCCCAAAGCGAGCCTTTGAATACCTCTACAAGTTTGCTTTTATCTTCTTCTGTCATAAAAAATAAATTTTAAGGGGATTATGTCCTACAAATGTAACAAGATTTTTTTGATTAGGCATTTATATCCGATACGATTTTCCATGTAAAAAGATAATTTTCTATGGTCGAAAGCGCAGATTTTGTTTACTTTTGTACAATCATCCATGTAGGGACTTGCATAAGTAGTAGGTGTGAGTGATTCGTGGTTAAGTATTGGAGGCCTATTGACTTCTCACTCCTTTTCACTTCTATCACTCCTCTTATTCCCTTTATTACAGGAAAATAGAGACTTGTGAATCTTAATAAACAAACATTAACCAATTGAAAACCATGAAACGTGAAGCTTTTAAGATGTTCCTGAAACCCGGTTTCGAGGAAGAGTATGAAAGAAGACATGCGGCCATCTGGCCCGAGTTGAAACAAATGTTGTCGGACAACGGCGTGTACGACTATTCCATCTATTGGGATAAAGACACGAATATCCTCTTTGCCTGTCAGAAGACGAAAGGAGAAGAATCGTCGCAAGACATGGGCAACAACCCCATCGTGCAGAAGTGGTGGGACTACATGGCCGACATTATGGAAGTGAATCCCGACAATTCGCCTGTCACGATTCCATTGCCCGAAGTGTTCCACATGGATTAGCCGTCAGAGTTCTACACGTGATACCCGTATCTCCTCGTTGAGGAATGCCGAGGCCGATTCCCGAAACTTCTCTTCGGCCTCGGTGGTATAATACGTACATTGTCCTTGCTTGGTACACTTAGCATCCATCTCGGGGTGTCGGTGCAAATAGTCCTTCAGACTTTCGGCCACCAACTCGCCTTGTGGGATGGGGGTGACGTGCGCGGGCAGGTATTGCCTGATTTTGGGCAGTAGCAGCGGGTAGTGCGTGCATCCCAGGATGATGGTGTCTATCTGCCGGTCTTTGGCCAGCAGTTCGTCTATGTACTTCCGCACGAAGTAGTCGGCACCGTCACCCTGGGCTTCGTTGTTTTCCACCAAGGGCACCCACAGGGGGCACGCCTCGCCATTGACCTGTATGTCGGGGAACAGTTTGTGTATCTCCAGCGGATACGATTCTGACTTGATGGTTCCGGCCGTGGCCAGTACGCCGATGTGTCGGCTGTGCGTGATGTTACCTATGCACTCCACCGTGGGCCGTATGACACCCAGCACGCGGCGTTGGGCGTCCAGTGTGGGCAGGTCGTTCATCTGTATGCTGCGCAGGGCCTTGGCCGATGCCGTGTTGCAGGCAAGGATGACCAAGTGGCATCCCAGCTCAAACAATTTGGTGACCGCCTGCAAGGTAAATTCATAGACAATCTCGAACGAGCGCGTTCCGTAGGGCGAACGGGCATTGTCGCCCAGGTAGATGTAGTCGTACTGCGGCAAGCACTCGCGTATCTTGCTGAGGATGGTGAGGCCGCCATAGCCAGAATCGAATACCCCGATAGGACCGGGGGCAGAAGGTAGTTGTAACATCATGCACGTCTTTTGGTGGTAGTAACAGTGCAAAGATAAGAAAAAAGAAAGAGGCACGGCCGAAAATACACATTTTTCAAACAATCTCTCTCAAGGCAACTTCGTACGCTCCGTCACCTATCTGCTATACGTCCCTCGTTTATCCCCAATGGGCTTTTTATGTATCTGTTGCGGGCTTCCTGCCGTGACTACGGACAAAAACAATACATTTACTGACAAAATAAACAGGAAATTATGTGGATTTAAAAACTCTTGTCCCGACGAAAAGGCCTACTTTTGTTACACTGAAATTGAATATTATTAAAATCTGTACCGTATGAAATTCATTAGAGCATTATTTTGCCTTGCTTGCTTTAGTCTTGTCACCTTGCTGTCGGTGGCTCAACCCCATTACGATTACTCCAAACTTCAGCGCGAACACCTGGGACGTGGCGTGGTGGCCATCCGCGAAGATGTTTCCACGGTGGTTGTTTCTTGGCGTTATCTCTCCACGGACCCTATGGATGAGGCGTTCGACGTCTATCGCGACGGGCAGAAGCTGAATGCACAGCCGCTGCAAGCCGCAACTTTCTTCAAAGATACCTATAAGGGCAATGCCAGTGCCCGCTACGTGGTGAAGGCACGCAAGGGTGGCACAGAGGCTGGCTATACGCTTCCTGCCGATGCTCCTTCCGGTTACCTGAATATCCCGCTTGTACGTCCCGAGGCAGGGGTTACTCCTGCGGGCGATGCCTATACTTATAGCCCCAACGATGCCAGCGTGGGCGACGTAGATGGCGACGGCGAATACGAGATTATCTTGAAGTGGGACCCTTCGAACGCACACGACAATGCACATAATGGCTATACAGGCAATGTCCTGCTGGATTGCTATAAGCTGGACGGCCGTCACCTGTGGCGCATCGACCTAGGACGCAATGTCCGTGCCGGAGCACACTATACGCAGTTCATGGTCTTCGACCTCGACGGCGATGGACGGGCCGAAGTGGTGGTGAAGACGGGCGATGGCACCGTGGATGGCACAGGTCGCGTCATTGGCGATGCCCAAGCCGATTACCGTGCCATTAATGGTCGCATCTTGACCGGATCGGAGTACCTCACCGTATTCAACGGACTGACCGGTGCTGCCATGCAGACCATTGACTACGTGCCCGAGCGGGGCAATTTGATAGATTGGGGCGATGAGAAGGCCAATCGTAGCGACCGTTTCCTAGCCTGCGTGGCTTACTTGGATGGCATCCACCCCAGTGTGGTGATGTGCCGAGGCTACTACACTCGCTGTGTGTTGGCTGCCTTCGACTGGAACGGCAAACAACTGACGCAACGCTGGGTATTCGACAGCAATCAGCCCGGCAACGGCGGTTATGCCGGACAAGGCAATCACAATCTCCGTGTGGCCGATGTGGATGGTGATGGATGCGACGAAATCATCTACGGGCAATGCGCTATCGACCACGATGGTACCGGCCTCTACACCACCGGAATGTATCATGGCGACGCCCTTCACCTGACCCACTTCGACCCCTCGCGCCTCGGCTTGCAGGTATGGGGTTGCCACGAGAACAAGAAGGATGGCTCCACTTATCGCGATGCAGCCACAGGCGAAGTTATCGCCCGCTTTCCCAGCAACATCGACGTCGGTCGTTGCATGGCTGCCGACATCGACCCCACGCACCCCGGTGTGGAGATGTGGTCATGGTCCACGGGTGGCATTCGCGATGTAAAGGGCGAGTTGGTAGCTGCCGATGTGAAAGGACTTTCCACCAACATGGCCGTGTGGTGGGATGGCGACTTGTTGCGCGAGCTGCTCGACAAGAACCAAGTGACCAAATACGACTGGCAGGCGAAGGAATGCCGTCCGTTGGCCGTCTTCGAAGGCTGTGTGTCCAACAACGGCACCAAGGCCACTCCCTGCCTGCAAGCTGACATCGTAGGCGACTGGCGCGAAGAAGTGTTGCTGCGCACCGAAGACAACACGGCCCTCCACCTCTACGTCAGCCCCATCCCCACGGACTATCGTTTCCATACTTTCCTCGAAGACCCCGTCTATCGTATCAGCATCGCCACCGAGAACGTGGCTTACAATCAACCCACCCAGCCGGGCTTCTATTTCGGGCCGGAATTGAAGGGGAAATTCTTCCGTGGATTCTTCGTACCGAAGGACTGATTCTCTTTCCGGTTACCTTTTAATGCCTTAACTACTAAAAAACTCATAAACATAGAATAAATAGATGAAGCATACATGGCTTTTTTTGTTAGTTTTCCTGTTGTTTGGAATACTTCCGGCACATGCCGATATCGAACTTCGTGCACGACAAATGACTACCAGCGACGGACTACCCAGTAATTCCGTGCGCTGCATTTACCAAGACAGCAAGGGATTCCTGTGGCTGGGCACACTGAATGGGCTGTGCCGCTATGATGGAAACACCTTCCTTACCTTGCAACCACGGCCCGCCGACACGGGACGGCCATGGCTGGCAGACAATCGCATTAATAAGCTTGTCGAAGACAGCCACGGATTTCTGTGGGTAGGTACCTTCAACGAGCGATACAGCTGCTACGACTTGCAGAGAGCTTGCTTCGTGGACTATGCTGGTCCGCAGACTGTACAGCTGGCCTATACCAGCCTACTGATGGCTAGGAACGGAGACGTATGGCTGTGGCACCGTGGCAACGGGGCTCGGCGCATAATGGTGGACGACGACCGTCGCGTGACCTCCGTGGCCTACAACGTTGCCAATGGCACACTGACCGACGACAACGTGCGTCTGCTGATGGAAGACAGCCGCGGAAGGATATGGATAGCTACTCGGCGCAGTCTGACTTGCGTGACCGACGGACGTGCCGAGACCGAGGACGAGGGACACGACTTTCGCTTTGCCTTCGAGAGGGGGCAGGCGGTGTATTTCGTCACCGAACGCGGAGAAATGTATACCCAACGCCAAGGCGAAGACGGGCTGACACCCATGGCCGTGCTGGCAAAGGTGGGCGGAAAACTGTCCGTTACCGATGTCCTGTCCCTGCCCGACCGTTGCATATTGTTGACCACACGGGGCACGTACGCTTACTGTCCGCAGACCGATACCTACGGTCCCGAACCCCTGCTAGGAATGGAACGTGCTCGGGTGACGACCGATAGCCGGGGCGACTACTGGTTGTGGAATCATACGGGTAAGGTGGCATACATAGACCACCGTACGGGGCGCACGCAGATGCTCACCCTGATACCGCCCGAAAGGCTGAAATACGTGGACAGCGAACGATACACTGTGGCTATAGACCAAGACGGTACGGCATGGATATCGACATACGGAAACGGACTGTGGGCTTACCGACCGCAAGACGAAACCTTGCAACATTTTGCCGCACGAACCGATGGAAGCGGTGTGCCCGCCAGCGATTACCTGTTGTGCGTGGCTGTCGACCGCAAAGGCCACCTATGGACTGCCGCCGAGCACTTGGGTTTGACTCGTCTGGAGGTGACCAACCGTGGTATCACTCGGCTAATGCCCGAAGGACAGGAACGAACCGACCGATCTAATTGCATACGTCTGCTCACCCGACTGAAGGATGGTACCGTGTGGGCGGGTACACGTAACGGGGCACTCTACGCCTACAACCCTCAGCTGGAACTCCGTCATGTGAGCCGTGGCTTGCAGACTAACGTATATGCCGTGGCGCAGGACAGCACGGGGCGCCTGTGGATGGGTACCCGTGGTGACGGACTGTGTATAGACGGACATTGGCATCACCGCATACCTGCCGACTCGACTTCGTTGGCTCACAGCCATATTTTCTGCCTGACGTGCGACACCCGCGGACGAATGTGGGTAGGTACATTCGGCGGTGGACTGGATTTGGCCGTGGAGCAGCAGGACGGTTCGTTCACCTTCCGTCACCATTTGCAGCACACTTACGGACAGCGCAATGTGCGTGCCTTAATGCAGGACAGTAGTGGATGGATGTGGGTGGGTACGGGCGATGGAATAGGCCTGTTCCATCCAGATTCGCTGCTGGCCGACCCCAGCAATTACCAGTGGTTCAACCTGACGAAGGGTACCTTCGGCAGCAACGAGATACGTTGTCTGATGCAAGATAGCCGCGGACGCATTTGGGTGGGAACATCGGGTGCAGGGCTGTGCCAATGCCGTCCGTCGGATGATTATCGGACGCTGCAATACGAAACCTTCGGCACACGCGATGGCTTAGTGAGCGACGTGGTGCAAGCCGTACTAGAGGATGATGGCGGATGCCTATGGGTGGCTACGGAATACGGTTTGTCGCGATTTAACCCCGAAAATCGCTCGTGCGAGAACTACTTCTTTTCTGCCCACCGACTTGGCAATGTGTATAGCGAGAATAGTGCCTGCCGTTTGGACGACGGACGCCTGTTGCTGGGCACTAACGACGGCCTGATCTTGATAGACCCTGCGCATATACCCGTGAATCCCGAATTTGCTCCCGTAGTGCTGACCGACTTGCGGGTGAACGGCACGCGCATGACGCCTGCCGCTGCCGATGCCCCTTTACAACGCGACATAGCCTATTGCGATGAGCTGCATCTCAAACATTACCAGAACTCCATCGAACTGCGCTTCTCTACCTTGAGCTTTGCCGATGGCGGTACCACGAAATATATGCATCGTTTGGAAAATTACGACCTCGATTGGAGCGAACCATCGGCCTTGAGTTTCGCCTCGTACAAATATCTGGAGCCGGGCAACTACGTGCTCAGGGTGAAGGCTTGCAACGATGCCGGTGTGTGGGACGAACGCGAAACCATCCTGCGCATAGTAGTCTATCCACCTGCATGGTTGTCGCCTTGGGCATTAGTGGTATATGTGTTGCTGGTGGCAGTAGCCATGGTGATTGCCGTACGCATAGTCCGCAATTTCAACCGTTTGCAGGCCCGCATAGCGGTGGAGAAACAATTGACGGAGTATAAGCTGAGATTCTTCACAAACATTTCGCACGAATTCCGTACGCCGCTTACTCTGATACAAGGGTCGATGGAGAAGATGCAACGGCTAGGCGGTGTGCCTGTACCCCTCATAGCACCTCTACACACCATGGACAAGAGCGTGCATCGACTGTTGCGATTGGTGAATCAGTTGCTGGAATTCCGCAAGATGCAAAACGGGCGTTTGGCGTTGGCTTTGGAACAGACGGATGCCGTGGCTTTCATCTATGAGATATACCTTACCTTCGAGGATGTGGCTGAGCAGAAGAAGATGGACTACCGCTTCGATGCACACCTGAAGGAATGCCGTATGCCCATGGATAAGGGTAACGTGGACAAGGTGGTGTACAACTTGTTGTCCAATGCTTTCAAATACACACCCGTCGGTGGACGGGTAACCGTGACCGTGGCCTGCGACGACGAACGCCGGATGCTGGTCATCGAAGTGGCCGATACGGGTGTGGGCATCCCCCGCGAGAAGCAGCCCAAGCTGTTCAGCCGATTCATGCAAAGCAGTTTTGCACGCGATAGCATAGGCGTGGGACTACACTTGACGCACGAGCTGGTGACCGTGCATAAGGGTACCATAGCCTATAGTGAGAATCCCGGCGGTGGATCGGTATTCCGTGTCTGTCTGCCTATGGACAGTAGTGTATATGCTCCCACTGATTTCCTGCAAGCCGACAGTCTGTTGCTGAAGGAGGACAATGCTTCAACGGCTCCCGCCTCATCATCCGTTCCTGCCGACACAATGTCCGATGAAGCAGCCTCCTCTTCCTCTGTCACTGACACATCGGCTGCCCCTGTACCTCGTCGCCACATACTCATTGTGGAGGACGACCCCGAGATTCGCACTTTCCTGCAGGAGGAACTTCATCCTTACTTCGATACCGACACTGCCCCCGATGGCTTTATCGGCTTACAGCGTGCCGCTACTACCGATCCCGATCTCATCATTTGCGATGTGCTGATGCCCGGTTTGACTGGATTTGAGGTAACCCGTAGGTTGAAGTCCGACTTTGCTACCAGCCACATACCTATTGTATTGCTCACTGCCCTTGGATCGGCCGACAATCAGCTTGAAGGCATTGAAGCTGGTGCCGATGCCTATGTACAGAAACCCTTCAGCATACGTCTGTTGCTGGCACGTGTACAACAACTGATCGAACAGCGCGAACGCTTGCGACGCAAGTTTGCAGGCGAACCGGGCATTGTGCAGACTGCCGTATGTTCCACCGACCGCGACAAGGAGTTTGCCCACCGCCTCTCCGTAGTGTTGGAAGCCAATCTGGGGCGTCCGAATTTCAGTGTGGAGGAGTTTGCTGCCCTCATGAAGCTGGGACGCACCGTGTTCTATAAGAAACTGCGCGGCATCACCGGCTATACGCCCAACGAATACTTGCGTATCATGCGCATGAAGAAGGCTGCCGAACTGTTGTTGTCCGAAGAACGTTTCACCGTGTCCGAAGTGGCCTATAAAGTGGGTATCAACGACCCCTTTTACTTCAGCAAATGTTTCAAACAGCAGTTCGGAGTGGCACCGTCGGTGTATCAGAAGGGTGGATCTTAACAGGAGAATCTTTCAAAAGACGAATGCCATGCGAAAGGACTTTCCACTCCGCATGGCATTCTTTGTTCCAGGTCATTCAAAGATTCTCCACTCCCACAACCCCGCCTCGCCTCTGCGGATATTCAACCGCAAATAGCGTGCCGACCCGATGCCCTCGGCCACATGCGGCGAACAAGCCTTCAAGGTCTCTTGTGCTGCGCACGTCTGCCAATGCTTGCCATCATCTGATTTTTCCAGTCGCCAAGCGTGGCCCTCGGTAGGACGGCTGAAGAAGAATTGGCAAGCCTGTACGGAGCGCACTTCACCCAAATCTGCCGTGATGTAGGGACTGCTGTCATCGGGGGCGGCCAGCCAACGGGTGCCGTTGGAACCGTCGGCCACGTTGCAGGCATGATAGTCGTGGGTGCGGGTGAAGGACTTCTCAGAGGCCTTGTCGGGCAGGGGCTGGTTAGGTTGTGTCTCGATGACTACGGTGGTGGTGCGGGGTGCCTTCTCGCTCGATGCCTTGAAGTGGGCTTGCGGAGCAAGGTTGGTGCGCGTCTCTTGCGAGGCAGAGAGGTAGCCTACGCCACGCAGGTCGGGAATCAACGTGCGGATAGTGCCATCTTCGTTGAACTCCAGACGGTTGGCATATACTTGGCGTGTGGTGCCGCCGTCGCCATATTCCAGATAGACAAAGATGTATTGGTCCGTGGTCTCGTCGTGGAACACATTGCCGTGTCCCGGTCCCCATACTTGGTTGTCGGGGGCGGAGAAGAGGAAAATGTCGTTGCCCTCGGGACGGGTGAAGCCCGTCAGCGGTGATTCACGGCTCATCATATAGGCATTGGCGTAGTTCTGATTGCCTCTCAGCGTATATATATAATAGTAGATGCCGTTGCGCTTGAACATTACGGGACCTTCGGAATAGCCTTGGCGGGCGGTCTGCATGGTGGTCAGCGTGCTGTCCTCTGTGTGTAGCAGGTCAGCCTTGAGGCGGGCGGCCTTGCGGCGACGCCAGAAGAGGTAGCCCGTGCCGTCGTCATCGATGAAAGGCTCACCGTCGATGTCATTCACGATAGGGGCAGAGTCAGCCTCTCCGCTGCCTGGGGCGTGCAGGCCCTTGCCGTCGGCAAAACGGAAGGGACCGTCGGGACGGTCGGAAGTCAGGGCATAGGTCTGTGCATTGCCGTCGGGTTTCACGAAGGTGACGTAGAGCAGATAGCGTCCATCCTTGGCAATGACGCGGCCCGGTGCCCAGTAACGGAAATATCCGGTCTTCTTTTCACCCTTCTCATTGGTGTATTCGTGGCCTTTGCTCCAGTCGATGCCGCTGATGTGCGAGCCGTCGAAGCTCCAGTTTACGAAGTCCTTCGACTTCCACACCACGGGCGTACCGGCACGGTCCAAGCCGTGGTCGATGTCGGTGGTGCCATACAGGTAGTACGTGTCGCCAAACTTGGCTATGGAGGGGTCGGCCACATTGTCGGGTATCAGCGGGTTGTAGTGCGTGTCGGCCACGAGGGCATCCACGATGGAGGCATCTACGGCAAAGGCGGTGCCGTGGCGTATGCCCAGCGGGAAGGTCACTTGGTCGGAAATGTCCTCCCATGTCTCACCGTGGTCCAGCGAGCGGACGGCGCCGTAGCGGTGGTCACGATACTTGTCGAAATAGACGTAAAGCGTGTCGCCCACGAAGAGGGGAGCCGGACCTTCGGCCCAGTAATTGCCCGTGATGGGTTCCGATACGCGGGTGGGGAACTTCTTGCTTATCTTTGGGCTGCGTGTGACGCGCAGATTTTTCTCCGGCGGGTTGGAGTTCTCGTTCTTCAGCACCATGATGAGGTCGCCACGGGCGGGGTCCTTCACGATGGCGGCATCGATGACGCTGAAGTCGGGGTTGAAGAACATCTTGGTCTTCGAGAAGGTCTCGAAGTCCTTGGTCGTCACGTAGTAGATGCGGTGGTTTAGTCCCTTCTCGCTCTCACTGGTGGGCACCTCCTTGTGCCGTCCCGGTATGGTGGTGGCCCAGAAGATGTAGTACGTCTCGGTGGGTTCGTCGTAGAATAGCTCGGGCGCCCAGCAGTTGTGGGCGGTCTTCTCGTGCATCATTACGGGGATGGCCTTCTGTTCGCTCCAGTGGATGAGGTCACGCGAAGAGGCGTAGCCTATGATGCGGTCGGTCCAGCTCGATGTCCACACCATGTGGAAGGTGCCGTCCGGTGCTTGGCAGATGCTGGGGTCGCGCATCAGCTTGTCTTCGCCCACGGCAGGGGTGAGGTACGAGCGGCCACCGTTCAGGGCAGTCCACGTCAGGCCGTCGTAGCTGTATGCCAGGTGCAGGCCGTCGCGGCTGCCGTTGATGAAGTAAGAGAACAGGTAGGCGGTGTTGCCTGCGGTGGCAAGCGACAGGGTAGTGCTGAGGCACAATAACAATGCGGTAATTCTGGTTTTCATGGTCATCGTTTCATGTTTCTTTGAGGGCAAAGATATGTTTCTACTTTATATAATGATATAGAAAAGCGTACAGAAATATGTAAAATGCTACACGGCCTTATTCTTTCCCCTGCTTCCTCTGCCCCTTCTTCACCTCCTGCACCTGCAAGCTAATCAGACTGAGGTAGCGCTGGAAGCGGCGCAGCAGGTCGGATGAGGCTTTGAAGCAGATGCGCGACACACGCACCTTGTCGGCGGTGCAGTCTTCCACGCGCTCCACCGGCTCGCTGGTCAGCGACGGGTAGAAGTTGCCCAAGCCGCGGATGTTGACGGTGCGTCCGGCCGACATGAATTCGGCAATGACTACGGGCAACTGCTCCAGCACGCTCAGTGCGTCGCCCGCCATCAGCGAACTGCGTTCGGCCATCTTCTGTGCTATCTCGTCGTTGCTCACCGGCTCGGCTTGCAGCACTTTCCCGGCGGCGTAGTAGCGCACTACTTCTTTGTCTCCACTCTTGTCCACCTTCTTGCGGACTACATAATTGATGCTCATGGTATCTATCTCCTTTCTTCTTTATATAGTAAGTAACTGTATTCTCTCCCTAGGTCTGCCATCTTCGGCCTTGAAGCGTATGGCCGGAACATCCGGATGTATCCACTGAAAACATCCGGATGTAATCGCCAAAAACATGGGG
>JAUNJD010000112.1 GCA_030523205.1 Bacteroides sp. | reverse complement strand
ATCGGAATGTAGCGCAGTTGGTAGCGCACTACGTTCGGGACGTAGGGGTCGGGCGTTCGAGTCGCCTCATTCCGACAAATGGATAAATAAGCCGCTGAAGTTCAGCGGCTATTTTTGTTTATACAGGGTAGTAGCCTCTTGGTGGCTTCGAGCAGAAAAAAGAAGCGCAGACAAAAGCAGTACCTATAATGAGGTTGCTTCGTCTGCGCTTATATTTTTACGCTATATGCGTCTATATCAGCTCAAGGCTTTTAGAACAGCTTGGCGGGATATTCGCCGGCATCTACCAAAGCCTGAATCTTGTCAACTACACTCTGACGGTCTTCGGGATAAGTGACGCCAAACCATTTGCTGCTGGTATCGAGCACTTCTACCGTAGCTGTGCCTTCGTTAATCAGCTTATCGACCATCAAGGGGATGAAGAATTCACTCTTCAGGTTCTCGATGTTCTTCGGATTGCTGAGGAAGGTCTTAAAGTAATCGGCACTGTAAGCAAAGTAGTCGGGAGTAAAGCCCCAGAAGTTCATGCTGACGGGAGTAGTGTCGGGGGTAGCCGTCCATTCACCGTTGTCGTCAATGTACTTCACTTCGCCGTCGATGCGCTGAATCTTGGTGCGCTCTACAACGGAAGTCAGCAGGTTGTTGGAGTCTGTGCCGCAGATGCCGCGAGACACCGTACCACTCTCGCTCAGCGTGTTGCCCACACGGAAACCTACCATGGAATATACGTTCTTCGAGCCTTCGGGCAGATTGGAAAGGAACTTACCCATCACTTGGAAAGAATCGCGGCCATAGAAGTCGTCGCAGTTGATGACTGCAAACGGTTCCTTAATGACATCGGCACCCATCATGACTGCATGATTGGTACCCCAAGGTTTCGTACGTCCTTCGGGGCAAGTGAAGCCTTCGGGCAGGGCATCCAGCGCCTGGAACACCAGTTCGCACGGAATGTGTCCTTCGTATTTAGAGATGATTTTATCGCGGAAATCTTGTTCAAAGTCCTTACGGATTACAAAGACGAGTTTACCAAAGCCGGCGTTGATGGCATCGTAGATGGAGTAGTCCATGATTGTTTCGCCATTCGGACCCAGTCCGTCCAGTTGTTTCAAGCCACCATAACGGCTACCCATACCGGCTGCCAATAAGAATAAAGTTGGTTTCATATTAGTTATTATTTAAAAAGGTTAGTGATATCAAATACTGATAACGCTACAAAAGTACAAAAATAAATAACAATGGATAGCTATAATTCGTTCATAAATGGTTGTTTTTCATCCAAAACTGCAATTAGAACGGATAACCGATGGCAAAATGCAGGGCTAGACTGTCCCAAAACTTAGGAATATTGTAATAGCCGGACTTGCCCGTGTCGTATGGATTGTGCAGACCGATACCACAGTCCAGACGGAAAACGAGGAACTCCAAGTCGTAACGCAAACCGAAACCGGTGCCTAAGGCTATCTGCTTGGGCAGGTTCTTCAGTGTCAGCTGTGCGTCGGGCCGTGAATCATCCTTACGCATCAGCCACACGTTGCCGGCATCGAGGAAGATGGCTCCATGCAAATCGCTGATAAGGCGGAAACGATATTCCACATTGGCCTCCATGCGGATGTCGCCCACGTGGTTGATGAACGAGTATTTATTGTCATCGTCGGGCGGATAACCACCGGGACCTACCGTACGGGCCGAGAAGGCACGCACACTGTTGGCACCGCCAATATAGAACTGCTCGGTATAAGGAGCGGAAGTAGCGTTACCGTACGACCAAATCACGCCACCTGCCACGCGAGCGGCGATAGACTGGTCCTTGCTTATCTTACGGTTGTAGCGGAACTCGGAATTCAGCTTCAGATACTGCGCAAACGGCACTCCCAGCAACATCTTGTTCTGCTCGCTGAACGGCTGCCCCAGCATACGATAGATAAGGGAGGTGACATTGCCCGCCGAAGCCACGGTAGTCTGCCACCAAATGGGGTGACGCACATTGCGCAAAGAAGAATTGTCGTACGTATAAGTGTATTCTATCGCCGGAATAAACTGGTCGCGAAGGCTGATGTACAGTGCCGGATTCTCCTCTTGCAAGGCTTGAAATTCCGCAGTAGGATTGCGCAGCACGTTGAAGGTCAGCCGGAAAGGCGTGAAGCTATGCTTGTCGGTGGGCTTAGGCTGGAAGTCATACGTGGCATTTCCACCGAAAGCCAGCAGTTTGTAATACTTGGCACGGTTCAGCTGGTCAACGTACAGGCGGAAGGTGGTAGTGGCCGGGAAGTCGTATTCGCGGTCGCCAAAGCGCGGAAACACCACGCGGGGGAAGGTCAGCGAAGTAGAAAGTCCTATCTCATAGCTGTTCATTGTCGAAGAGCTGTTCTGCCCTGTCTGCCACTCGTACGAACCGTCCAACTTTACATTCCACGTTTCGCCGCCGCCAAACACATTGTTCTTGGTCACCGTAAACGAAGCACCCGGTCCGGTCTGATTGTTGCTTTTCATCTTCACGTTAAAGTCGAACTCAGCATCGTATGGTTTGTCGAGTATGGCAATCACCTTGAGGTCGAGCGTATCGGAGGTCATCGCCGTATCGCGGGGCATATACTGCATCTCCAAGTAGCGGAAAATACCGATGTTGGACAGACGGCTCTGCACACGGTTCTGCCGGTAGGCACTGTACAGGCTCTCAAAGGCACGGCGGCGGGCTATACCGGTGCTGTCCTCCACCTGACGCTTCCTGCGGAAGCCTTTATAATTCTGCCAGCGGTAGAGCATATTGGGACGCACTTCCAGTTTATCGTGATAGTAGATGCGCAGGTCTTTGTAATCGACGCTATCGTTGGGTGCTTCGCCCTGCTTGCCCATCAGATAGAAAGAAGTCTTTCCTACGTAAAAAGGGCGTTCCGCCATCTTGGGCATTCCGGCTACCGGCACCAAGCGCATGGCCACATGACCACCTCGCACCAAAGTTGTATCGGCCTGATAGGTCATATAGTCGGGACGGAAGAAATAACACCCTACGTTGCGCAGCAGTTCGCTGATGCGGGTACGCTCACCGTCCAGGTCGGTCACGTTAAACTGCTCGCCCGGAGCAATCAGTGAGCGGCGACGGGCACGCTCCATGATGTTCAGGGTGCGTGTGCTGAATCCCTGATAAAACACGGTGTCTATGACGTAAGGATTGCGCATATTCACCGTATATTGCAGCTTGGCCTTGAGCGAATCGCGCGGATTGACAAAGGTCTGATAGCTCACCGTACCGTTAAAGTAGCCATAATCGCGCAGGATATTCTCGGCCACCTTCTGACGGATGCCCGGATTGACTGACGACATCAGTACAGGCTTGGCAGCAAAGTGATTGAATATCCAGTGACCGAAGCCTTTTTCGTACTTCGCGAATCCATTATAGACCCACAGCCCTACGGGAAAAGGATAGCGCATGGTAGAACTACCCAATATGGCATTATTGGGTGCCGTGGCCAATGCAGCCTCAACTTCCTCCATCGCCGTTATGCCTACTTCGGTAGAACTGGCATTCTCTACAATCATCGACTTCTGCCCGGTATATAGCACCTCACCTTCGGGCAGGTTCTTGGTAGTGGAACATGCCGACAGCAGGAGCAAGCCTATTACTATTATATGTATAGTCAGTCGTTTCATATCATTTGGTTTCTTTCTCATCTTTCATGTCCTCCGTAGGCATATCTTTTTTCTTCTTTTTCCCGAATAGGAACAACTCACCCAAGCGGTCCATCTTGCGGCGAAGCACTACACCGACACCGGTTTCGGTAATCTCACCGTCCAAGATGCTTTCATTGTTCTTATTGTGGAATACGCGCACATAGCGGGTGCCCGAGGTGTCCAACCTATACTCCAGCGACACGTTGTCGATGAACGACTCTACATCGTTCGTAGCATTGGCTCCGGTAGATACCGTACCGCCAATCACAATCTGCACACGGTCGTTGAAGAAGCGCTGCGAATAGCGGAAGCTGTAGTCGGTCTGCGTATCGCCGGTACTGGAATCGGTACGGTCTTCCACACCCACACTGAAGCTGGCATTGGCACTCTGCAAAGCCGAACCGGCAAGAGAGTTGATTTGGCTTTGCAACACGCTGTTCAAGGCAGAACCCATGTTCAGGCCACCGCCTTTCAGTCCGCTGTTCAGGTAAACACCGGTGGCAAGCATGGCGATGGCTTGCTTGCTTCGCTCCTCGGCATCCATTGCTTGTAGTTCGTTCTGCACTGTCGCATCGTCAGGAGCCGAAATGTCGAATACCAATTCCGGAGCGGTCAGGTTGTTCTTGATGGAGATGGATACATTGAAGCTGACGGTACGCGAACCGCTATCATCATCATCCGACACTGAAGCACGCACCGTCTCTGTGGCCGTCAGGTTCAGCGTGGGATTCATGATGTCGCCTCGCCAATCGACGTAACTGCCGCTGGCTATCTCAAATTCCTTCAAGGGAATAACCGGAAGCGAATACTTCATGGTACCGCCCGTCAGCGTATAACGCCCGCTCATCGTCATATCGCCTTGCGGTGTATATTGTAGGTTGAGGTCACCACCACCTTCCAATTCAATGTATTTGCTGCGGTCGGAGCTTAGGTCGGCACGCAGGCGCACGGCATCGTCAATGTGCATAGTCATAATCACGTTCATGCCGCCCATAGGCATTGCCGCCACCTCGTTTGCTGTGACGGAAGTGGTGTCGGAGAAGGAAGTGAAGGTCACCAGTCCATCCAGACGATCTTCAACAGTCAAAGGTGAATCGGTCAGTACATAGGTGACGTCCGTATTTCCACGCAAGTTCATATTTCCACGCATCATCAGACCATCCAACGGTCCGCGAAGGGTAGCCATCAGGTCCACACAGACCTTACCATATACCAAACTCTCACGCGTACGCGGTGCATCGAGCAACGTATAGTTGTTGGCACGCAGATTCAATGTCGCCATCGGACGGTCCAGATTACGGAAATCAATGTCACCATCAATTGTAAACGGATTCTCTCCGATTGCATAAATGGCAAACTTGTCAAATGTCAGTTTGTTATTCGTTATCATCACCGGACGGTTGTCGAAACGGAAGCTTGCCCCTGCCTGACGGGCATAGACCGATGCGCTGTCCATAGCAAAGTTACCATTGACGACTGGCACATCCGGCGAACCACTGATTTGCAGTTCGCCATCCACGTCACCGGCCAACGTAACCATACGGTCGGGCACAAAGGCATTGACCATTCGCAACGGGAAGTGATTCATGACGGCCGCCATATCCAACGTATCCTTTCCATTCTTCTGTGCCAGCACACCATCGAGCGTCATGACTTCTTCATCATCGAACGTAAAGTAGGTATTCAGATAATGTGTATTGTCATCACCCGGCAACCAAGTTGCTCCCAAGCCGATGTCGCCCACCTTTTGTTTCTCGTAGGTCAGTTGCTCTATGTTGGCTTCGGCAGACAGTTGCAAGGAGGTAGCAGTCTGAATGTATTTCGCTTCAGCAGAGAACAAGCCTGTAATGCGAGGCATATAAGGCAAAATCTCAGATAACTCGCTCAGCCGGAAACGACTTAGTTCGACATTCATATTCTGAAGCGATACAGTGTCGCTCCTGTCAGACTGCATACGGAAACACAGGCCATCGTCACTATCCATATCCACGTTGGCATAAACACGCATATCCTTGTGTACATAAATCCAGTTGCACTTCTCTGCAAACTTGAATTTTCGGAATGCAACGATGGGCTCGGCAGGGGTCAGTTGCAACAACATACCGTTTCCACGACCATGACCTTCGGTAAGCGGACGGGCATTGATGCCAAGCAACAAACCGGTCTCTCCTTCCCCATCTACAAACTCAGCCGTCAGCTCGGCATCGTCGTTGCGAATTTCTCCGGTCAGCTTACTGCGGAACACGAACTGAGGATTATCCGGTCCATTGATGACACCTCCCTGCAACTGCATACGGGTAGTGTCTTGCCGGATAGCAAAGAAGATAGTATCAAGCTGCAAAGAGTCCATGCGCAGCCCGTGTATGGCTGTACGGCCGTTAATACCTATTTCGGGAGTAAAGCCAAAGCTGAACTTAAAATCGTCATAAGTCACATTCTGCGCTGCCAGGAAGTAGCCGATAGGGTTCTCCCTACCGCCCTTCAAGTGCATACCGGCCGATGGCAATAAGCGACGCAAAGCGGCATGGTCCAAGTGTCGGTCTTCAATCTGCGCCATCAGCACTTGCATGAATTCATCGGATTGCTCCATGAGTTTCTTCAGCGTACTGTGGGCACGGAAGCGGAGGTTCAAGTCACCGGCATCCATCCGTAGCTTGATGGAGTCTTGACGGGCCTCAGCACCCAACGTAAAGGCAAATGGACGTTTCAGTGGTCCGGGGGCTAAGCCCAACTCGTACATTCCCACCTGCTCTACATCGAGAGCTAACTTACCATCCAGATAAGTACGGTCGAGACGCATATCGGCATCTGCCTGCATTTTCAGCAGACTGTTGTTGCTTGTCAGGTTAACTGTGGCTACGGCAGACTCAAGTTCGGCCTTCAGATTGACATCCGACACATTCCAATGCCCATACTGCAACTCGTCCAAAGCTAGCTGTAAGTCGGCCTTCGTCCGATGTGAGGTTATATCCGTTCCACGCCCCTTGGCAAACATCTTTGCCGATAGCATATAGATGGAGTCTTGTGGCAGGAAATGATGTAGTTGCAAGGAATCTACAATCAATCCGGCTTGATAGGCTTCGGATGCCATATCGTAAAAGGCATCCAGATTGACGGCTCCTCCCCGTTCGCGCAACTTCAGCATGGCTGTATAGCGAGGGCCTTCAATATCGATGCGCGTCTTCAAGCCCATGCTATCCGGTATGACGATAGAGCCATCAGGGGTCACTCCGGTAAGTCCGGTCAGGAAGTTCAGGTTATGTGTCAGCATTTCAAAGTCTAGCGAGCCATTCCTCCGCAAGCTATCCGACAGATGCCACAGTTCGCCTCCCCCCTTTAAGGAGAAAGCGCCCGGAAGGTCTATCATGAAGCGGGAAATCTGCATCTGCTTCAGGTTGCCTTCTGTACCGGCACGAATCACCAACGGACGGAACGGATAAGCTTCCTTAAAGGTTTCCGGCAAGTCACCGGCAAAGAGCATGACATCTTGTTTGCCTATACGGGCATCGAAACGGGCCGACAATCGTCCGGTTGTCGGGATATTAACCAATTCCCAATACGTTTGCGCCGTAAGGGCCATTTCGCTGTGTGGGGTAGAAAGCCGTAAGGAGGGGACACTGATGACGGTAGAGTCGGCAAAGAATCGTCCGGTTACGGAAGTCACACTCAGCCCGGAACGTTCGTTCATAGAGAATTCACGAACCACGGCATTCATATTTCGCCCATACATCAGAACCGAATCAATGCCTACGGTGATGTCGCGCAAAGCTATGTGCGAAGCGTCGAAACCATCAGCCGGCTCCCCCTCGCTCATATCAAAGGCAAGTGCCGTCTCCGAAAGCTGGAATCGCCGCCAACCATAGAGTTGCTTGCCTAGGTCAACCTCTGCATCCTCTATGCGTGCATCTCCTAAATGGGTAGTCAACCGCATCGTATCAAGCGGCATATCCAAATCGACAGACACATTCTTCAGATTCAGTGTATGCAATGACACCTTCCAATTCAATGCAGTAGAAGTCGTATCGACATCCGCTTCGGAAGTCGTATCGGCCATCATCACTTGCAGATGCGTATCGCTCAATTCTATATTGTTCAGAATGACAGATTCGGTTGAGAGGTCGATGCCATGACTTTCCAAGAAGAAGTTTCCCAACACTCCTTTCACCTGCATACCTTCCACCATGTTGCCGGAGTTGATTGCTACTTGCTTCAAGGTCACTTCGTCCACCTCTACCTTACCCTTCAATAGTGGCCATGCCTGTATGCGCACGTCCAAGCTTTCCAAGTCCAACAATGTGTCTGCACGCTGTACGTCAGTCGTGTCTGTGGGTTGCACCACCAATACTCCGCGCACCAACAAATCCAACGGGAAACGGAGGTCGATACGCTTTACAGATATATTCATTCCCGTAGCCTCTGATGCTATCTCCGTCACCTGTTGCCGCAAGAAACTCTGCACGGGAGGCACGTAAAGCAATACCATCAGCACTATAAATAAAAGGACAGGGGCAAGTAATATCCAGACAGCCCTTTTTAACCATTTCTTTTTCATTGGGATATGTTTATCTGGCAATCTTTCTAATTAATACTACAAAGGAAACAAATTATTTCGAGAATTGTTGCTTTCCTAACAAAAAGTTGACTAAAGGCACCAAAAAAGGCACTGTTTGACCTTTTTTATCTACAATCGTCAACATTCACAATATTTTCTCCTTACACTTCTTTGTCACTCATAAAAAATGATTTATATTTGCGCCCATTAACGGCATTACAAAATGTTACAACGAAATAAACAAATGCGCTGGATAAAAGTCATTGTTGTCTGTATGTTTTTTCCTTTAGGAAACGTTTGGTTTATTCACGGCAGCACACAATCATCACACCTTGAAGTATTTATTACTTCCGACTCCATCGGTTTGCCTGTAGCTCCAGCATCGGCTACAGACTCTTCAATATCCGTAGTTGCAAACGAAGCCCCCGTACAAACACAATCCAACAATCAACCCGCCACAACCGACAGCATACAGACTACAAAGAAAACAGTAAACAACGCAACGCCTACCGCCGATACAGCAGAAACGACTTCTCAGCCAACTACCAATGACAGCATACAGCCGACAACGAATGCAACTCCTATTTCATCAGATTCCCTCAAGATATTGTATGACATCCTAAATATCCGCCCAAGCTATAATAAGAAGACTACATCCAAAACGGTGGAGCCCCCGGCTGATACGCAGAATATTCCCGCTGACTCATTGAGCACCTCCACTCTTACTCCCCAAAAGCCCATAGAGCCAACAAGCAATCCGGCAGACTCTAGTATGGTTTCGCCGAATGTCGTAACGGTACCGATAGATACGACAGTTGCTCCCATCCTCCCGCCATACGCATTGGCAGACTCCATCGCATTGACGGTCCCCAAAGAAGCGACACAAAATGTTCACACATTGGTGGAATACTTCAAGAAGTCATTGAGTTCGAAGGAAGACCTTATACGGGCATTCTACACTTGGCTGTCCCACAACATCAGTTACAATGTATATAGCACCTTTGTCTCGCGCAACGAAGCATACAACAAAGAAAAAGATATGCAGGAGGCACTGGATATGAGAATGGGAGTATGTCGGCAATACTCTTTGCTTTTCAATACGATGTGTCAGGAATCAGGAATAACCTCATACTCCATCTACGGATACAACAAAAGGGGTAAAAGACTATTACCCGACTCACACGAATGGTGTACGGCAATAATTGACGAGGAATGGTATATGTTCGATGCTACATGGGGAGCGGGATACGTAGAAAACTACGAATTTGTATCTGCCCCTACCGACAAATACTTCATGATTCCACCGGATAGTATGCTGCAAACGCACATGCCCTTCGACCCAATGTGGCAGATGCGCGAACGTCCTCTTTCGTACAGAGAGTTCGATACAGGTGTTATAGACACAACCCGACAAGTTCCTTATTTTGCCTGGAAGGATACGCTGCAAGCTTACTTAAAGCTGGACACCTTGAAACAGATGGAGAATATGTATGCCCGTATGCAGGCGTATCCCCAGCGGAATCCGCTTGTAGCCAACGCCATGCATCTGACCGAAGCGAATATGGGAACCATCAAGCTGCAACGGCTTATTGATACCTACAACGAAGCCGTAGATTTGCAGAACCAAGCATCCGACTCCATCAACATCTTCATTCGATACCGCAATACGACCTTCGAACCCATCATGCCCGACAGTGCCATTTGGCACATGATAATCGTCCCTGAGGCCATTATCAAGCAAGCCGACAGTGTGATAAACAGCATACGCGAAACTCCGGAGAAGTACCGTGCAGAAATCCTGGAACTGAGGGAACGAATTATCAATGTAGCTACTCGAATTTATAAGGAGAGACTGTTCTTGCAACTCTATTTTGATACTCCGCCCAAGAAACGGAAGTCTTTATTCTCCAGCAGCAACGCCATCTGATGCCAGACTTTGCAACACGACCTCTATTGCAGCAAGAGCAGCTTCGGCACATTGGCGCAAATTGTCAGTAAAGGCGGCATCCCGCGATGCTTCGAGCTGTTTCAGTAGGGCTACCAAGTCCGAGGCTCCTATCAAGGTGAACAACGGAATCATCTTGTGCGATACGGCAGCCACCTCCACTGCATCTTCTGCTTCTGCCCCGCGTTTCAACCGTTCCATGTTCAACCGTGTTTCTGATGCGAAACTCTCCAATATGGACTTGGCTGCATCGGGGTCATCCTCAGAGAAGGCAGTCAAGGCAGAGAAGTTGTAAGGCGAATGGGATTCCGACAAAGGTTGTCGGCTTTTGTCCCCTTCAGTTACAACAGTCGGTGAGATTTCTGCTATCTGCACATCTTCCTCTCCGGACATCAACTCACGTAAAAGTTCAGCGACCGTAAAAGGCTTGTGAAGACACCCGGCAAAACCATGCACCGTAAACTCCTCCCGCTTCATATCGCTACGGGCTGTAACAGCTATCACCGGAAGTGTGCGGGCCTGCGGTATGTTCGATGCACGAAGCAGTTTCAGCAAATCGAATCCATTGATGGCCGGCATCTGCACATCCGTCAGCAACACATCGAAAGAACCGGAACGTAGTGCGTCAAACAACTCGTCCAACTGCAAGCAAGCCACCGACTCAATGCCACTCTGCGACAGCATGGCTGCGGTCATCGTCAATTGAATACGGTCATCATCTATCAGCAGCACCCGTTTCAACGTTGGTCGAAGGTCAGCAGACTGTTCTTCCGTTTTCTGTGTTTCCTCCAACGGTACATTGTTTTGCACCGGATAGATGGGGACACGGAAAGTAAATGTACTCCCCTTGCCCAATGCACTGTCCACCTCAATCGTGCCTTCCAGCAGTTGCACCAACATACGGACAATGGACAAGCCCAACCCGAAGCCCTCCTCCCCTTGTGCTCCGGGAAGGCGTGTGAATTCTTGGAAAATGCGTTCGCGGTCGGCCGGATCCATTCCCTTTCCGGTATCGGCCACGGACACTACCAGCCTCTTGTCCTCATAGCGTGCGGTCAGCGTAATGCTGCCTTGATCGGTAAATTTGACGGCATTGGATAGTAGGTTGGTGATTATCTGCCGCAAGCGCAAGGGGTCGCATACGTATGAAGCGTTCAATTCGGGAGCCACCTCACACCGCAAAGCCAATCCTTTCGCCACCGTCAGGGGTTCAAAGCTCACCCGGATTTCGTCCAACAGGCGAGCCGGATGGAAGCTGACCCGATGGATTTCTGCTTTATGAAGGTCCAGCCGATGGAAGTCGAGCAAGTCCATGACCAGCTTCAGCAGATGCTCCGATGATGTTTTCATATTGTCCAGATAGAAACGTTGCCGTTCGTCCACCGTCAGGCGCGACAGCAAGTCCGAATAGCCCATGATGGAACCTAAGGGGGCCTTAAAATCGTGTGTAATGGCCAGCATCATCTTTTCGCGCGTGGCCAACAGATTCTCGGCACGGCGACGTGCCTCCTCCAATTCACGGCGATAGCGGTTACTGCGTGTCACGTCGCGTCCTATCAGCACCAAGAAGAAGGCCGACAGCAATACGGCACCCACTGCCACCCATCCGATGGTGCGTGCCGACTGCCTGCGGACAGACTGCTGATACTCGGCTTCGTGGCGGGCACGCTCCACAGTCTCCTGTTCGTGTCCTTTCAGCAGGCTGTCTATGCGTTCGGTCAGCAAGCGGTCCATCTGCTGAAGATTGCGGTTACGTCGGCGTACGACGACGCTACCTGCCTTCTTCCGCTGTGTCACTTCACGCAACTTCTCGTGCAGGGAATCAACCGGGTTATAGGCATCAATCACCGTGTCGGTGGCATATTCCAAGGAGGTTTTTACTTGAATGGCCGTATCTTTTTTAGGTGGTACAAAGACTTCCCCCAGCCGACGGAAGAAGCCTTTCTTCTTTTGTGTGGTCAGCACCGTGTCCCGATGGGTTATCACCCGTCGTTGCACCCGTTGCTGCATCCGTACAGAATCTTGCTCGGCTATGATGCTTTCAATCTCGCTGGTCGAAATCATGTGTTCGTTCGCTTCGCTCAGTGCACGCAGCATACGGATGGTATTGGCATCTTTCTCCTTCAGCAACGACAGCAGGCTATCGGTCCACATCATATCCTTGTCTTCGGACTGCGTGAGTTTCTCCACCTCCTTGTGAACAAAAAGCAGAGAAAACAGCAATACCGCCAACAAAAGCGTGTAGCCAAGCACTATCTTTACCTTGGAGACCATTTGAGTTTTTAAGTTTGTGAG
>JAUNJD010000377.1 GCA_030523205.1 Bacteroides sp. | reverse complement strand
GGAAGTAAAAGGAGTTAGAAGCCGATAGACCGTATCAAATTTAAATGATTCTTCCGTTTCCTTCATTCTCCGTTGTCAATTGTTAATTGTCAATTGCTACAAGTGGTGTATTCGTGCCAGCAGCGACCCCTCATACACTACCGGATAAGCACGGAGCGTGAACAGCAACCCGTGTGTAGGCGAAACGACTTCTTGCAGTACCTCTCCCGTCAGCGAACTGACTATCTGCCCGATTTCTTCTCCTTCGTTCACCACGATATTATTCTTCACTTCCGTTATGAATATGCCGGAAGCTTCGGCGTTGACAAAGCTTACTTCATCGGCTATCGACACGATGGGGTGACTGATGAGGTGCGGCTCGAAACTATCGCTCCACATACCCATATGGCTCATTAGGTTGAGGATACCCGTCACCAGACGGTTACCAAAGCCGTGGTTGACGCGCATACCCACGCCCATCTCTACGACGAGGGTCGGCGTGTCGAGGCTGTTCAGTGAGTGCGCCAAGGTGGCTTCGAGCACGGTAGCCGCTTCGTGCACCCAGATGAAGTCGATGTTTAGCAGGCGTGCATAGGGTACCAGTCGGTCGGCCGTGTTGATGTTGATGCGCACTTGCGGCACTTCGCGCAGGAAGATGTTGCTGGAGTGGATGTCTATCACCATGTCCGCCCCTTTCAGGTCTTGCAGGATGGCGTGTACGGTGCATTCGGCCTGCGTGCCTTCCGGGTCTCCGGGGAACATGCGGTTCATGTCCAGGTCGAAATTGGGAATACCTCGCATGATGGAGTCGATGCCCATGGGGTTCAGGGCCGGGTAGATTTCAATGGTACCGTTTAACTTGTCCAGGTGTTGCTGGATAATCTGATTCAGCCGGAAGCATACATACTGACCTTCCAGCTCGTCGCCATGCGTACCCGTCACGATGCAGATGCGCTTGCCGGATTTTCCATGGCTCAATACATTTTTCTTAATCAATAGCCGCTCGTCGATAGGTAAGGCGGCCGAAACTACTGTTTTTATCATATCTCTTCTACAATTACACGGATTTCAGTCTGCTGCATGGCTGTGCCGGTAAATACGCCCCGGTTTACGGGACAGTCGGCAGCATCGCGTCCGTGCGACAGTTTGATGTATCCGTATTCAATCAATTGGTTGTTCGTTGGGTCAATGCCTCTCCACGTGTCGCCTGTCAGCACCTCCACCCAGGCGTGTGTCACGCCTGTGCCCGGCAGGAAGCCGTTGACATAGCGTGCGACAATACCCCGTTGCCGGCACATTGCTATCAGAATGTGCGCATAGTCTTGGCAAACTCCCTTCCGCTGTTCGAAAGCTTCGGTGGCGGTGGTGTCCATCGCGGTGCTGCCGGGTGTGTATTGCATATATTCGTATAAAGCCTGCGAGAGGCTGAGGGCGCGTTCCAAAGGGGTGTTTCCCTCTCCTACATCCATTATGAACTGCTTCATCTGGGGAGAGATGCCCGTAAGTGCAGACTGTACGCTGAATACGTTCGTGTCTTCTTCGGCCGGTATGCAATATGGACTGAGGATCGCCTCACCGCTACTGACGAACACGAAGGAATCGTGCGGCTCCATCCGGCTGCCATATTGTATCGGGTTCCCCCATGTGTCGTGGTCGTGGGTCAGGAAGTCGGCAGGATGCAGAAACAGTTCGCGCTTGCTTACCTGTTGACAGGCATTGATGCAGGGCATACACCGCAAGTGGAAGAAGTGTCTGCTGACGGGAGACACGAAACGTATGATAGTTTGATAGTTGTATAAATACTTCTTCATCCTTGTTGTTGGCTGCACGAATTGGTTAATTTTGAATTTTGAATTATTGATTTAGATTCTGTCATTTGGGTCTCCTTTCGATATTTTTCTCACTATAATCATCATTACCATGCATATTGGAATTCAAAATTAGAACATATAATTCAAAATTCAAAATTTCT
>JAUNJD010000111.1 GCA_030523205.1 Bacteroides sp. | reverse complement strand
CACGATAAGATGATACAGCTTACAACGGAAGGATAAGGGGGAGACTGTCTGAGAACTCGTTTCGGAATATCTTTTAGACGCGGATTCTGCGCCTTGCACGCACCACCCAACAAGGCATAAAAAAGGGGCATTCTTCCGAATGCCCCGCAATCATCAACTGTACCCTATTGAAAACTTTTCATGCTTAATTAACTACCCTAACTATAACTAATGAATAAGAAAATGTAAATGAGTGTTGTTATCTGTTTCGCATGACAAAGATACGCGAAATAAATGATTCAATATGGCCAAAAATAGACCATAAAGGATAAGAAATCACCCAATATCCAGTTTCCAGCTATCTTTCCACTCAATGAAGGGCATTCCCTCCTTGTCGAATTGGATGGGCAGCCAAATGTAGGCGGAATACATCAGACTATCCGGCTTCCAAATGTCGGCCATGAAAAGGTATTGGTTGTCGCCGAAAGGCAGGATGTAGGTGCTCTGCCCGCCAAAGGTCTTCTTGGCTTCCTTGCCTTCCATCGGGCTGGGATGCTGTTCCCACGGGCCCCAAATGGAGGGAGCAGAGAACATACGCGCTTCGTTGGGGTCCCATCCGGTGCAGCCGGAAGTAACCATCCAATACATACCGTCGTGCTTGAAGATGGTGGGAGCCTCGTTGTGACCGCCCGGGAAGATGCGGATATACTTGCCCGAATGACTCTGATAGTCGTCCGACAGTTCGGCAATCTGCAAGGTCAGGTTCTCTTCGGAGGAATAAATGTGGTAGGCCTTGCCGTCGTCATCGACAAACAGGGTCATGTCGCGCGACATCTGTCCATCCAGCAAATCGCGTTTCACGAACATACCTTTATTAACGGCTTCGTACCATTCGGGCGTCCACCATTCCTTGTATTTATCCTGATTCCAATCCATATTCTGCTCTTCGGCTGTCATGTTCTGTGGATAGATGCCGGGATTCACACGACCGGAACGCACGAAGTGGTAAGGTCCGGCAGGCGTATCGCTGACGGCCACGGCAGCACGGGCAGCCGCATAGCCCTTATCCTTCAGCTCCAGATGGAACCACATGACGAACTTCTTCGTCTGCTCGTTGTAAATCACCTTGGGGCGCTCCATGATGCAACCTACCTCTATATCGTCGCCTGCTTTCTCGGAGACGGGCAGGGCCACTCCCTCGTACTTCCAGTTGCACAAATCGTCGGACGAATAGCAGTTGACACCTACCTTCGTGGAGAAACCTTTGTCGGGACGATGTTCGCCAAACCAATAGTATTTTCCTCCATACGAAAGGATACCGCCTCCGTGGGCATTGATGTACGCTCCGTCCGTATCGTTCCACACTGCTCCGGACACGATTTCTTTTCCGGAATCATTAGCCTTTTCTTTGGGTGTCTGCTTGCAAGCGCCGAGCAAACAGGCTAAAATACCCATTCCAAGTAGAAATAAATTCTTCATAAAGTTGCTGTTCCTTGTTTGTTCTTTCTTGATATTAGTATGCAACAAAGATAGGAACTTGGCACTTTCCGGAGGATGAATATTGTTTCATAAAGGGATGAAAAATAGTTCAAGGCACAAAAATGGACAAACTTTTACCTAATAAAGACTAAACGGCAGTGCAACACACTGTAATACACTAAAAAAAGAAGGAGCGAGAAACTGCTTATGCTTCCCGCTCCTTCATTCTTTATTATCTGAAAGTTATTCCATGCTTACATTATGGGATGTCGGTGTCAACACAAAGGAGAATTCGTAGTCGGCATACGGAATCTGATATTGCGGCAGCGGCCATGCGCCCCAGCTGTTGACGCAACCCAATCCCATCTGCACCTTGTCGATGACGAGGTTGGTCAGGTCGGCCTTCTCTACTTCGGGCGAGTGCATTTGGTCTTTGTCCCAACCGTCGTCCAGCGATTCGATGGTGTAGTGCAGGGCCGAAGCCGAGAAGGGAGCATCGGCTACTATCAGCAAACCACGACCGGTAGCGTTCAACTGCTTCCACCAGCGGATGTCAGTCTTCGTACCGTTCTCCTGCGGACGGATGTAGGAGTAGAACTGCTGGTCCACCGTCTGACGGTAGATGCCCAAGTCGGTGCAGTGGTTGCGGTCGATGTAATTCTCTATCGGGCCACGTCCATAGTATTCCACCGTCTCGAAGTCCTTAGGCATCTGCATCTGCATACCGAAGCGGAACATCGGAGAAACCTTGGCACCGGATTCAGTCGTCATCTTCTGCGTCACCTTGACGGCACCTTGGTTGTTGATAAGGTAGGTCAGGCTCAGCTTGGCCGATACGTTCTTCAGGTTATAGTCGGCAGAGATGAGCACTTGGTCATCCTTTGATTCCCACTTGAAGGAAGTCAGCTCAATGCCCGGTTCCTTCCATGCCACGAACTTGCGTTGCAGGCCGGCACCCATATCGTTGTCGGTAGGAGCACGCCAGAAGTTGGGTGTCAGGGCAGCATCTTCGTCCATCATTTCGGTACCATCTACGAGGTAGCGGGTCAGATAGCCGGTATGCTTGTTGAATTCGAGGCGGAAGTTCTCGCCGTTTACAATCAGGTATTTCCAGTCGTTCTCCTCTACTTGCGGAACAACGATGGCCGTATTAGAGGCTTCTACGTTCTTCAGTTCCAGCGCAGGAGCCTTGTAGGGATTCAGCACCAATTGGTCCTTGGCAACAACGTGTCCGGCGGGGAGCACGCCTTCGCTATTCTTCAGACGATAGGAGACGTTCAGCAACCATTCCTTGCAGATGCAGGTCTTGCCTACGTTGAGGGTGAGCTGGGCGGTCTTTTGCGGGTCAACGTTCAGAGCATCCACACGGCCCGTGCGAACCGGCTTACCACCGGCCAACACTTCCCACTCCATGTAGTAGGCAGAGAGGTTGCGGAAGAAGTTTTCGTTATACACATTGAGTTTCACCTCGCTCTGTCCGGCAGCGGGTGTCTCGGCCAGTGTAGTCCAGATGTTCTGGTAGTAGTAGCCTACTTCGTACATGTGCGGATTGGGCACACGGTCGGGGCTAATCAGACCATTGTCGCAGAAGTTCTGGTCGGAAGCGTCGAAGCGGTTGAAGTCGCCACCGTAGGCATAAATCGTCACACCGTCTTTGCCCTTCCAGCGGATGGACTGGTCAACGAAGTCCCAGATGAAGCCGCCTTGCAGGTGGGGGTACTTGCGAATCAAGTCCCAATATTCCTTGAATCCACCTTGCGAGTTACCCATAGCATGAGCATATTCGCACTGAATCAAGGGCTTGGTCAGGTCGGTACGCTTGGCATAGTCTTCCATGCGCTTGTAGTCGGCGTACATGGGGCAATAAACATCAGTGAAGTCGTTGCCGTGTGCCTGTTCGTACTGCACGGGACGGCTGGCATCTTCGGCCTTAACCCAGCGGTAAGCCTCCTCGAAGTTGGGACCAAAGCCAGCTTCGTTACCCAGAGACCAGAAGATGATGCTGGGGTGATTGAAATTGCGCTGCACGTTGCGTTGATTGCGCTCCAGGTGTGCTTTCTTGTAGTCGGTGCGCTTGGCCAATGTCTCGTCGCCATAGCCCATGCCATGCGATTCGAGGTTGGCCTCAGCCACCATGTAGAGCCCGTATTGGTCGCAGAGTTCATACCACAGGGCATCGTCGGGATAGTGGCAAGTGCGCACAGCGTTGATGTTGAACTTCTTCATGATTTGGATGTCCTGCAACATACGTTCGGGCGATACTACATAACCGCCATCGGGGTCCATCTCATGACGGTTGGCTCCCTTGAAGAGTACGGCCTGTCCGTTGACCAGAATCTGACCGTTCTTCTGCTCCACCTTGCGGAAGCCCACCTTCTGCGGGATGACTTCGTTGCCGCCCTTCAGCGTGGCACGCAGGGTATATAGATAAGGAGTCTCGGCAGTCCACTTATGCGGGTTTTCTACTTCTATCACGGTGTTGCCGCTACCCTTGGCTGTGGCCGTAGCTACCTGCTTGCCGGCAGCATCCAAGAGTTCCAGTTCCACTGTACCGCTGCCCTTCAGCGTGAGGTCGATGGACAACGAACCGTTCTTGTATTCGGCATCGAGGTCGGGCGTGATGCGGATGTCCTGAATGCGCTTCTTGTCGCGGGCATAGAAATAGCTGCTACGGGCTACACCGCTGAAACGGAAGAAATCTTGGTCTTCCAGATACGTACCGTCGCACCAGCGGAACACCTGGAAAGCTATCAGGTTCTTCTGTCCGGGCTTCAGATAAGAGGTAAGGTCGAACTCAGCTTCCAGCTTGCTGTCTTCGCTATAGCCCACGTACTTGCCGTTGACCCATAGATAGATGTTGGAAGTGACGGAACCGAAATGAGCGATGATGTCCTTGCCCTTCCACGAAGCGGGTATCACAAACTCACGGCGATAGGAGCCTACGTGATTCTCATCGGTCGGCACCTCGGGAGGATTGTTCTTGAACTGATTGCGCCAAGCATAACCGGTATTGACGTAGATGGGGTCGCCATATCCGTTCAGTTCCCACATACCGGGCACCTGCATATCGTCCCAACCCTTGTCGTTGAAGTTCGTCTTCCAGAAGTCCGTCGGACGCGAATCGGCATCCTTTACCCAGAAGAATTTCCACGTTCCATCCATCGACATATAGTTGGATGACTTTTCTTTTTGGCCTTGCTGTGCGGCATCCACCGACTCGTAGGCGAAGTAGGCAGTATGCATCGGCGCACGGTTGACGGCATTCACCTCAGGGTCCTGCCATTCTTTGAAGGACTGTGCGTTTGCTGCCACGGCAAAGGCTGCAAACAGTCCGGTAATAAGTTGTTTATTCATGATATATAAAATAATTAAAATAATAGCGCATGGCAGAAACATTCTGTCATGCGCTACAAAGTTAATAGAATGATAGGTATCAGACCGTAAATTATGATTCAAAAAGGGTGGACAAACAGTTCAAATGACGTTTTTTTAATCAACTTATCCCCCCTCTACGTCATCTCTTCTTACTTGGCAGCCTGCGCCGTCACGGCACTCACGCCTATCGGCAACCACACGTCCATCTTGCCTTCGCCACGATGATTCCATGCGTAGTAAGGTATCAGGGTCAGCTTGACGTCGTTCACCGTCAGTTTGCCATTCTTGTCGTAGCTCAAGGACTGGGCATTGGTGGTCAGGCGGTTGATGCCGTTCAGCAAGTCGGGACTTTCCACTACCTCGAACTTGGGTTGGCGGTTCAGCAGTACGCTGGTGATGTCGAAGTTGTTGTCGGGCCACTCGGCACAATAGACGATGGGGCCACGCTCGATGGCTACACGGTCGCGGTCGGCGCTGACCTTGTCGTTGGCCTTCACCACGCGGGGCAGCATATCGAAGTGGATGGCTACCACGTCACCCTTCTTCCACTTGCGGTCGATGCTGAGGTAGCCTTTCTGCAACTCGCCCGTCACTTCCTCGCCGTTCACCGTCACCTTATAGGTAGGCTTCTGCGTGTCGGCATAGGTGTAGAGGTCGCTCGGCAATACATTGCCCTGCACCCAACCCGGTATGCGGATGTTCATGGTAAACTTCTGATTGCCCTTGGCCACCTTCACGCTGATGTCCCCGCTCCACGGATAGTTGGCTTCCTGCTCCAGCACGACGGACTTCTTGTTCACCTTCAGCTCGGCACGGTTGGAGAGGAAGAGGTTGACATACACCTTGCTGTCCTTCACGGCATAGACGTAGCCGGGCAGCGAGGGGATGAAACGGCTGATGTTGGACGGACAGCAGGCACAGCCAAACCACGGTTGGCGGGTGATGGTATTGTCCGAGTTGAAGTGATATTTGCCGTCGCAGCTCAGCGGATTGGGATAGAAGAAACGACCACCGTCCAGCGATACGCCGGAGATAAGGCCGTTGTAGAGGGTGCGTTCCAGCACGTCGAAGTATTTGGCATCGCCGTGCAGCAGGAAGAGGCGGTAGTTCATATAGACGTTGCCAATGGCGGCACAGGTTTCGTTGTAGGCCGTCAGGTTGGGCAGCTCGTAGTTGTCGCCGAAGGCCTCACCGGCATGGCGGGCACCGATGCCGCCGGTGATGTAGAGCTTCTTGCTGACGATGTTGTCCCATATCTTGTCGATGGCATGGATGTAAGAGCTGTCGCCCGTGATGGCGGCCACGTCGGCCATACCCGAATACATATAGGCGGCACGCACGGCATGGCCCACGGCCTCATCTTGCTCCAGCACCGGCTTGTGCGACTGGCTGTAAGGGTTCTTGATACTGGTCGTACCGCGTGCATCGAGGAAGAACTTGGCTTGGTCCAGGTATTTCTTGTCGCCCGTCACGGTGTAGAGGCGTACGAGGGCCATTTCGGCAATCTGATGTCCGGGCACCAGGCGTTTCTGTTCGGGCTTGTCACCGATGTTCTTGCAGACACAGTCGGCATACTTGATGGCGATGTCGAGGAAATTGCGCTTGCCCGTGGCTTGGTAGTGAGCCACAGCACCATCTACCATGTGTCCCAGGTTGTAGAACTCATGGCTCAGGTCTTCCACCTTGGTCCAACGCTCGGGTCCCGACCAATCGTGCGGGTGCTTGGGGTTCATGGTGCGGGCGGTGTAGAGGTAACCGTCCGGCTCCTGTGCGGCAGCCACGATGACGAGCACGCTGTCGATGTACTTCTCCAACTTCTTGTCGGGGTACGTCTGAAGCAGGTAGCTGGCACCTTCGATGGTCTTATAGACATCGGTATCATCGAAGGAGAAACCGCCTACCTTGTAGTCGTCGCTGGGATGGGCAGCCTTTACAAAGTTGTCGTAACGTCCGGTCTCCTCGCATTTGCTGAAGGCCAAGGGGATGGTTACTTCACGGCTGGCCTTCAACCGCTGTCCCCAGAAGTTGTCCGTCACCTTGACGGAGGTAAAGGGTACGGGGTCGATGGGATAGCCCGAATGGATATTCTGTTGCTTCTGCGCAACAGCACCGCCGCTCAAGGCTGCGGCAAGGGTCAATAGTACGATTTTTCTCATGGCTTGTGTTTTTATTTGTTCTTCTTAGATATGTTTTGATGGATGCGTATCACGGTAAACGAATACTTAGGCAGCTGATAGCTGAATTCCGGACCGGACACTTCGAAGTCGCTGGTCACGGACTTGGCTGTCTTGTCCGCCGGACTGCCTGTCAGCAGGGTCTTGGTAGCCGTGGGGTTGACCAAGGAAACGCCGTCCAACGCCACGTTGGCCGATACCTCAACGGGAAGCAGGTTGGCCAGCTTCACGATGTAGTCGCCCGTGGCTTCGTCCTTCACCACCGACACGCCCACGCGCTTCTGCACGGCTTCGTTCGTATTGTTCAGGCTGACGGTGGCGGGCAGGTACTGCGTTCCGGCATTCTGTCCGTACATCTGCTGCACGTAGTAATCTACGGTAGGCTTCACCGTCGTATTGTTGAAGTAAATCAGGTCGGGGTTCCACTGCGTATGCCCTTCCTTGGCCAATAGCGGGGCAAAGCTGGTCATGGTGACCACATCGGCGTTGCGCTCTACGGCGGTCAGGTAGAGGGCGATGGTCAGTGCCGTTTCCACGTTGCTGGGGCGTCCGTTCATGTGCGAAGCGTATTCGCCCAGATAGACTTTGGACTTGCTGCGGTCGTAGCGGTCGTAATAGTCTTGGTTGTGGATGAGCCAACCCGGTTCCACGTAGTAGTGTTCATCCACCATGGGTACACTGAGCTTGGTGGCCAGTTTCCAGCCTTCGTCATAGTCCGTACCTTCGTAGAAGGGGCCTACGGTGCCCACTACGGTGATGTCGGGATACTTCTCGCGGACAGCGTTGTATATCATGGTGAAACGCTCTTCGAACACTTCGGTTATCATGTCTTCGTTGCCAATGCCGATAAACTTCAGGTTGAAGGGCTTGGGATGTCCGGCCTCGGCACGCTTCTTGCCCCAGGTGGTCTTGCGGGCGTCACCGTTGGCATACTCTATCAGGTCAAGCACGTCTTGTATGTAGGCATCCATCTCCTCCATCGGTATGCCGCCTTGCTGACCCATGCCGGTCAGTTCGTCGGTGGTGTGGTGGGCACGGTCGCCGGAGTTCTGGCAGGGCACGCCTGCGGCCAACACGGGCAGCGGTTCGGCTCCCATGTCCTCACAGAACTGGAAGTATTCGAAGTAGCCCAGGCCGCGTGTCTGATGGTAACCCCAGAGGTTGCGCAAGGGCTTGCGAGCCTCCAGCGGGCCGATGGAGCCTTTCCAGTCGTATATATTGTCTATGCCGTTGCCATGTGCCACGCATCCGCCGGGGAAGCGCACGAAGCGGGGTTTGAGGTCGGCCAACGTCTGTGCCAAATCGGCACGAAGTCCGTTCTTATGTCCCTTGAACGTATTCTGCGGGAAGAGGGAAATCATGTCGAGCGCATACGTGCCTGCTGCCTGCGGGGCTACGGAGAGCACGGCCTCCGAAGCATCGGCAGTGGCGGTCAGCACGGCCTTCTGCTGCTTCCACGTCTTGGAAGTGGCCGACACGGTGGCAGTGGCTATCACGTTGCCACTCTTGTCTTGCAAGGACACCTTCAGCTTGCCGCCCTTCGGCGAGAGCAGTCGGGCGAAGAGGGAGAAATCGTACTTTTCGCCTTTCTTCACGGCAATGCCGTCATATCCGGCGTTCACCAAGGCTGCACCGGGGGTGCTTACTTCCAGCACGGCGTAGTGGGGATTGTTGGCATGGAGGGGTTCGTCGGTGGCAATGTTCAGCGTGGCGCCGCTGCCCTGCACCGTCCACGAATGGGTGCTGTTCCACCGTGCGTCGTTGCCACGGTCGGAGGGCAGGTATTCGAAATCGCGGTTCTGCACCAGTTCGGCATACAGACCGCCGTCGGCTGCATAGTTGATGTCTTCGAAGAAGATGCCTATCAGGTGTTCGCTGATGTCCTTGGCCTCGGCGGGATTCACACGGACGGTGGCTTCCACGGGCTTCAGTCCGGCAAAGCGCACGGGGTCTTGTGCCATGCGTTCGGCGTTCTGGGCAGCGCGGTATTTCTTATGTTCGGCATAGCGGATAATCTGCTGAACGACGGTGTAGGGCACCTTCTGCGTCCAGCCTTGCTGCTTGGCGCCCTTCACGGTCACTTCGCGGGCGGTAGTGGGCAGCACGTCCTTGGGCAGGAACTTATTGAGGTCGGCGGGAGCGAAGTAGCTCTGTGGCCCCCATTTCTGCAAGTCGGGCGAGGAGACGTAGGCCAAGGCCTTGCCCGTAGCGGTAGCCTCCCATACCATGTGCCAACTGCCGTCGGCACGGCTCTGCATCAGGTGGGGTTTGAACATCTTCTTGGCACTGCCCCAAGGACCGAAGTCGGAGCTGACGTAGGAGAAGCCGTCGGCCACGCTCAGCCATTGCTTGCCGTCGGGGCTCCAAGCGAATTTCAGACCGCCCGCACCATCGGCATGGGCGTAAGAGAACAAGTAAACCGAATCGGGTTCGTTGGTCACGTGGTCGGTCTTGGCTTGCATCGCAGGGGCAAGAGCCAAAAGCAGACCGGCCATACAGGTTTTCAATACTCTTTTCATGATATATTAATTTATGATTATTCTTTACACTTAAAACTACTATCCGACTCGGTCGTATATCGAGCCTACCTCAGTCGTATAGTTAGGGGGTCTCAGTCGTATAGTTAGGGTACCTCAGAATACGACTGAGATAGGCTACAAATAACACCACTGATAATCAAGTAGTTACAAGGAATCAATTCGAGTTATTTCAATGATTATATATATTTACAGAATATCTGCTGTCCAAGAGGGCAATCTCACTTCACCAGCACCACGCCACCTTGCGGCTGAATGGTCAGCGTCAATGTGCCGTCCTTCTTCAGTTTCAGTTCCTTCTGCTCGGGTTGCAGCTTCTTGTCGTCGGTGTAGGCCGATACGGTCTCTCCGGCGGGCAGCATCGGAAGGGAAAGCTTCAGCTTCAGCGGCTCGGCCGTGGCGTTGACGGCTGCCACGTACCACGTATCGCCGTGACGGCGGGCCAGCACCACGTAGCGTCCGGGATAGCCGTCGATGAAGCGGGTTTCGTCCCACGTGGTGGGCACTTGCTTCATGAAGTCGAGGCAGAGTTGCGGGGCATCCGTCAGGTTGTTGGGTGCCAAAGCGAAATTCTGTATGGGGTTCTGGAAGAGGATGGCCGTAGCCAGTTCGAATACGTCGGTCGTGCGGCGCGTGTTACCGCCGTCGTTGCCGCGGTTCATCCGCTTGTTCAGGAAGGTGCCGCCAAACTCCATGCAACCCACGGCGTTGCGGATGAAGGGGTGCAGCGTGGCGTTGAACGCCTCGTTGTCGCAGAAGTGCTGACCGAAGATGAGGTTCTCCGAAGCCAGCACCGCCTCGCTACCTACGTAGTTGGGGTACATACGCTCCCACCCACGCGGCAAGGTGCAGCCGTGGAAGATGACCATCAGGCCGTGGTCGTCGGCATCGCTCAGAATCTCTTCGTACAGGCGCATGGTCTCCTGCTTGTCTCCGCCAAAGAAATCGACCTTAATGCCCTTGACGCCTACTTGCTGCAACCAACGCATCTCCTGCTTGCGTGCGATGGAGTTGTCCATACGGTTAATGGGGCCTTGCTCGATGTCGTTCCAATAGCCGCTGGAGCTATACCACAGGAATACGTCCACCTTCTTGCTGTGGGCGTAGTCTATCAGCTGCTTCATGCGGTCGCGGCCGATGCGCGTGTCCCACCAATTATCTATCAGCACATATTCGAAGCCGAGGGCCGAAGCCAAATCGACGTACTTCACTTGGTCGTCGTAGTTGATGCTGCCGTCCTGCCATAATATCCAGCTCCACGTGCCGCGACCGTATTTATAGGTGTGATTCGTGGCGTAGCGAGGTGTCACCACGTCCCAGGGCACCGTGGTCTCCACAATGGGTTTCAGCGTTTCGCCCACCGTAATGGTGCGCCAAGGCGTAGAGCCGGGCAAGGCAAAGGCGGGAGCCACCGTGCCGTTTCCGTTGTTTTCTTCGGGCATGGGGAAGGCGATGGTGTATAGTCCGTCGTTGCTGTCGCTCAAGTGCGAGCCACAGTAACGGCTATCGACACCCGTCTCGCTGACCAGCACCCAGCCGTCATCGCCCACACGAAACAGGCAGGGGAAGGTGTAGCCGTGTCCGTACTGCGAACGGTCGCTCATCGGGGCGTCGGCCTTATATTCTTCTTCGTAGCTGGGCTTGGTACGCTTCCAGCCTATCATGGCGTCGCTTTGCGGACAAAGGAAAGTGGTGGTCTGTTCCGGAAAACGGAAGCCGGTCTTTTCGGCGGTCACCCGCACGCTGCCCGTCTCTCCTTTTTTAGGTAAGGTATAGCGGAAAGCCACGTCGTTGTTGCTCACGCGGAAGGTCACCTGCATCGGCTGCCCCTCGCCGTTGACGAAGGAGCACACCAGTTCGTTGGCTTGGTAGTGCACCTGCGAAACCTTGATGCGCGACTGCTGATAGACGGTGTCGATGACGTTCACCGCGTGTCCGGTGAGCTTCAGCTTACTGCCAAAATCGCCCATGTTGGTCTCCATACCCAAAGGGGAAGATTCGAGCAAGGTCTTGCCTTGATAAGTGAGGGAGTAAGTTGCGTCTCCACTTGCCGGACAGGTCACAGCTACTTGCAGATGTCCGTCCGGGCCTTCTACTATCACGTCTTGTGCAGTCACCGGCAGGACTGCCATACAGAAGAGAAATGCCGGTATCAGTCTATTCTTCATGGTATCTATTATAAGATTTGGTGTCAAAAATACACATTTAAATCTATATACACAATTATGTACTCACAAAATAGTATAAAACAGGCATTTTCATCTTAATAAGTGTTTATTTTACCCATTAAAAAAAAGTCACTCCATGAGTGGAGGCACTTGACGAGGTCATGACAGTGCCCACTCATGGAGTGGCCAATAAGAAAATTTACTGATTACTGCAAGTAGCGCACCATTTCGCAAGCCGCCAGCAGGAAGGCACCCACACCGAAGTTAGCAGTGGAGTTGGCATCTACCACCTGTCCCGGAATGGCTTTCTCGCCAATGGGCTGCACATAGCCCACGCGACCATCGGGCTGCAAGGCTACGGTGGTCAGGTAATTCCACGATTTCAGTACGACAGGCTCGTAGGTAGCTTTGTCCAGCAGGCCGTTGTTCAAGCCCCACAGCAAGCCGTAGGTGAAGAAAGCCGTTCCGCTGGTTTCGGGACCGGGAGCATGTTCGGGGTCGAGCATACTGCGTGTCCAGTAGCCTTCGGGTTGCTGACAGGCTGCTACGGCCTTGGCCATCGTCAGGAAGCGGTCGGTGTATTGCTGACGATATTGGTCGGTGGCGGGCAGGTCCTTCAGCACCTTGGCCAAGGCAGCCAATACCCAGCCGTCGCCACGTGCCCAGAAGTCTTTCTTGCCGTTCACGCTCTTGTGCTTGGGATAGACATACTTGCCGTCGCGGTAGTACAGTCCGGCTTCCTCGTCGTACATGATGCTGTTGGCATACGACCAATATTCGTGCAGCTTCTCCAAGTACAGCGGATTGCCGGTCAGGTTGTGGAGCTTCGTCATAACGGGCATCACCATATAGAGCCCGTCGGCCCACCACCAATAGTCGTTCTTGTCGGTGCTCATCTCATACTCCATCACTTCGCGG
>JAUNJD010000110.1 GCA_030523205.1 Bacteroides sp. | reverse complement strand
AGTTAAGGAGTTAAAGGGAGTTAGGGCCAATAGACCACTAACGAACTTACAAACTCAAAAACTTACAAACTCACTTCCCTTCCCTCCGTATCTTCAGTTCGGCCTGCATCTGCTCGTTGTACTGCTTCGTGATGGGGTAGAAGTAAAGAGCGACGACACCTACCGAGAAGGTGATGGCCGGAATCAGACTGGCCGAAAGGAGGATGCCCTGAATGGCCGATTCGCTCTGAACCGCACTTGCCCCACTGACGTAGCCGAATCCGGATAGCAGGAAGCCGAGAATGCCTCCGCCGATGCCCAAGCCGGCCTTCAACGCAAATACGACTCCGGAGAATACAAAGCCCGTGGCCCGGCGATAGTTGACGTACTCGATGTGGTCGGCCACATCGGCAATCATGGCCCAAAGCAGGGGTACGGTCGGGGCGTATGCCAAGCTCTTCAGGAAATTGAGCAGGAACATCATCCCCACATCTTCCCTGTCCGGAAGGTAGAAGCAGGCGGTGAAGACCGCCGTCAAGGACAGGCAGATGATATATACCCGCTTCTTGCCATAGCGGTTGGCCAAGAATCCGGAGAGGAGAATGACGCCGACAAACTGCACCAATGCCCCCAGCATATTGAATACGCCGAACCCTACTTCATAGGCCTTGTCCGGACTGCTCACAATCAGGCCGAACGCATTCAGGATGGAGTGGCTTATGCCGCTCTCGCTGCCCGAAGCCGCCACCAGACCGAGTTTGTCGAGGAAGGCATACAGCGCATGGGAGTCAACATAATTCTCGAAATAGTAGTTCATGGCACTGCCCCACATAGCCAGCGTGGTGAACACAAACAAGGTGAGGATGAACACCATCCGCCAAGGCAGACTCTTGAATACGTCTTTGACATCTTTCCGGGTATCGGTCTTCTGGTTGGCGGGCGGAGTGATTCGCTCGCGGGAAGACAAGAAGGTGATGACGAAGAACACCAAGCCGATGGCCGCAAACATGGACACCGTGCAAAGCCATCCATGACCCTTGTCGCCACCCTCGCCCGCGAATTTATTCACCAAGGGGAGGGTAAGTCCTTGTACGACGAACTGGGCGATGGTGGCCGATACGAAGCGGATGCTGGTGATGCTGTTCCGCTCCTTGATGTCGCTCGTCATCACCCCGCCCAGCGAAGCATAAGGCGTGTTGTTGAACGAGTACATGGTCATCATCAGCGTGTAGGAGATGGTGGCATATACCGCCACCAGCCCTTTGTCTTCGATGCCCGGGTTGTAGAAAGCCAGTATGTAGAATATCATAAACGGGAGGGCGGTCCACAACACCCAAGGGCGATACTTCCCCCAACGGGTATTCGTACGGTCGGACAATATGCCTACGGCAGGATCGACAAAAGCATTGACGATGCCGGCTATCAGCATGACACTCCCCGCAATGGCACCCTCCAAGCCAAACACGTCGGTGTAGAACTTGGTTTGGTAAATCATCATCATCTGGAACACGAAGTTCGCAGAGCAGTCTCCCAAGCTATAACCGATTTTCTCGGCCAGCGAGACTTTTTGACTTAACACGTTCATGAAAAAGATTTCAAGAGTTCAGTTCTTTTAATTGTCAATTGTTAATTGTCAATTGCCCATTGTCATTTGTATTCGTACAACTTGATATGGATAATCATAAAATCGTCCACGGGGATGCGCACGTGTCGGCCTTGGTGGTCTTGGTCTCCGTTCATGCGGCGGATGTACGACAGACTTCCGTCGGCATTCACATGAACTTCGTCCACCGAGCCTAGTCCGCAACGGGCACCCTTCCATCGGGGCGTTCCGTCAGCTTTCCCATTCTTCGCATCTTCTCCCTTGGCCAAGAAGCCGTCTTCGCCCAAGGCTTTCTTTTCTTCGGCCATGGCCTTTTCGGTGGTCTTGGCAAATTCCAGCACCACGCCGCTACCGGCAAGGATGTATTCGTTCTTGGCCAGCTTCAGTAGGATGCCTCCTCCTTCCGGCCACTGACTTCCGTCTTTGGCGCGCGGGTCCCAAGGCAGGGTGAAGAAGTGGCGGGCGGTGATGGTCAGGTCGTCATCGTTGATGATGCGCTCCTTGTTCTCGGAGTCGAAGAACAGTCCTTTCATCACCCCTTTGCCTTGATAGCGGGTGAGTAGCGGCATCATTTCCTTCAGCGTGGCATATCCCTTCACCAACGCCGACTGGGGCGAATCGGAGCCATTCTCGATGGAGAACGGACTGATGCCGATGGCATCGTGCTCACCGAATACGTAGAAGGCGCGTACGCCATCGTTCTCCGTCAGGCGTATTTCCGGTATGAACAACGGATTGTTGTGCAGCTTGTACTGAGCCACCCAGTTGACGAAACCATTGTCGTACAAGTCCGGTGCCAGGATGTCTATGCTGGGCGATGCGCAATGCCATACGTCAATCAGGTGAGCCAGCGGTCCGGCCGAGGGATATTGTCCCGGTATGCGTCCGCGGCTGTTCATGGCCGCATTGACATAGAGCGGCACGTTGTAGATGGAGCGTGCGGTCTGCGCCAAGCGTTCCACGTATTTGGCATAATGCCATGCCATGAATATCTCGTCGGTATAGATGTCGGCTCCGAATACGGTCTGCCAGTTGCCTTCCTTCTTGAATCCTTGGCTTTCCCACTTCTTCAGCATCTGCGGGTGGAGTGTCTTCTTGTTTTTTTGCAGGTAGCTCATGAACTCCTTGGGTACGGCAGCCTGAAACTCTTTTTCGGCTTCGCGGGAGTAGTCGCGTGCGTCTTCCAGCATTCCAATCTCGTTTTCAATCTGCACCATGATGACCGTGCCATCTTCCTTGTCGGCCTCGGCAATGTGCTTCATCAGCGCGGCAAACGCACGGTTGTCTGCCTGGAACACCGCTTCGGAGAATGCGCTCGCTATCTCCAGCGGCTTTCCGCTTTGGGTGTAGGCACGCGGGTATTTCTTGTAGTCCTGCTTCAGCCAAAGCGGGGCGTAGCAGCTCATGGAGTTCTTCCATGCACCGAACCATAGGAATATCACTTTCAGCTCGTTTTGGCGGGCTTGTGTCAGCACCTTGTCAATCAGTGTGAAGTCGAACTGCCCTTCGGTAGGCTCCATCAGGTCCCAATAGGCAGGCACCAACACGGTGTTCAGTCCCATGCGTTGAAGCTTCGGGAAGATGCTTTCGATGTCCTGTACGCATCCGGCGGATGAGTTGCCCAGTTCACCTCCTAAGACGAGGAATGGCTGCCCGTCCACTATCAGTTGTGTGGCGGTACCTTGCTTCTGTAAACTGCTTTTCTGGGCAAAGCTGTAGCTTGCACACAAGCAGCATAGCATTAAAGATAAGATTAGCTTTCTCATTATTCTTAAGTTTTTCATTTTAATGGATAGTGGATAATTGATAATGGATAATTCATTCAAAGCCCAAAGTTAATAAGTAATTTATAATTTAAAATTCAAAATTTAGAATTTAGAATTTTTCCCTGTCTCCGGTGGCCCTAAGTAGGAAGGCTTCAATCCTCCAAAGTCTATCATCAGCTTCTGCAAGACGATGCCCGGATTCAGCGGACGGAAACGCAATTGGTGTTTTCCCGCTTCCTTGATGTTCAGCGTGGTGGCGGTGTCTATCACGTGGTCGGCCTGCCACTTGCCCAGTTCTCCTTTGTAGTGTCCGTTGAAGTTGACAATCTGTTCTTCGCCTCCATCGATGCTGAGGGCATAGCTCAGGCCGAGGTCGTTGTAGTTCAGTGTAGGCGATAGGCGAACTGTCACTTGTGCATCGCCAACCGTCTTTACCTCTAGGTCATATTCCACATACAGACTTTCGTCCGGCTGCTCCGTGCAAGGCATGGAGGTGATGGCGGACAATGTACGCCCCATTCCGGGGATGGTTATCCAGTGCGTATTCTTTCCTTGCGATGAGCGGCTATAATGTTCCGCTTCGATGGAGATATAGCCGTCCTTCTCCACAAAGACGGGAGAGGAGGCAGGCGTCGGAGAAGACGGAAGGGTGGCTACATCCGGCATCACCTGCTTTTCCGGTTGTTGCCAATAGGTGTAGCCTATGTGGGTTTGGTCCATGATGTGATTCCATTTCCCGTGGCTCATCACGTGGTTGTAGTGATAGGTCAGTATAGAGTCGCGTTCGTAGCAAGCCTTCGCCTTCTTTGCCCAGGCGTTGGCCTCGGCATCGTTCTTTCCGGCCAGGTCGCGGTTCATGGCCACGGCATAGTACATTTCGTAGAGGTTGGCGCAGGCTTGCACCGGATAGAGTATCAGTTGGTCGAAGGCGTCGCGGCGCTTCTCCGGCATGAGGTAGTAGAGGCGCAAGGTTTCCAGACTTAGTGTCTTGTAGTCCTCCGTCACGCGCTCCCACTCATTATAGTTGTGCAGGCTGTAGGTCTCTGCATTCAGCAGTTCCGGGGTTATCCGGCGGTTGTATTGGGTGTATAGCTCGATTATCCGCGCGGCTTCTTCGGCATACTCATCGCCAAATTGCTGCTTGCAGAAGTCCACCGTGTGTTGGTGCAGGTTGGTCTCGTCGAAGCGGGCGGGATTCCATGCCATGTCGAGGAAGAAGGTGATGGGGTATTCCATGGGTTTCAGGTCGCCTACGTTGACCACCCAAAGCTTCCTGACGCCATGTTCAAACGTCAGGTTCATTTGCTCCCACGTGCGTTGTATCTGTGTGATGTTAATCCATTTCGAGTTGCGCGGGGCACCCACATAGTCGAAGTGGTAGTACATACCATATCCGCCACGTCGGGGCTTGGCCGTCAGTGCGGGCAGCTTTCGCACATTGCCCCAATTGTCGTCGCAGAGCAGCAGGGTGACATCGTCGGGCACGCGCATACCTTTGTCATAATAGTCCTGCACCTCTTTGTAGAGTGCCCAGACTTGCGGTGTTTCCGATGTCTTTTTCCCGGTCACCCGGGCTATGATTTTGCGTTGGTCTTTTACGATGTTCTGTAATAAGTTGATGTTGGCGTTTTCGCTCATGGGTTCGTCGCCGTCGCCGCGCATTCCTACGGTAATCACCGACTCCCAGTCTTTGCAACGCTCCATGCCTTCCTGCCAGAAGTTGCGGAGCACCTTTCCGTTCTTGGTATAATCCCAAGCTCCCGTACCCCGGCGTTTCCAGTCTTGCTGGGCCAGCCCCATCGGTTCGTGGTGCGATGTGCCCATGATGATGCCCATTTCATCGGCCAGTATGCCGTTTTGCGGGTCGTCGTCATAGAAGGCGCTTGCCCACATGGCAGGCCACATGAAGTTGCCTTTCAGGCGGAGTACCAGTTCGAATACTTTTTCGTAGAACCGGCTGTTGAAACCTCCAAAGGTGTCTTTGGCCCAATTGCCTAGCGAAGGCCATTCGTCGTTTAGGAAGATGCCGCGATATTCCACGGCAGGTTCGCCGTCGGTATAGGTGCCCGGCAGGATGGAAATCCGCTGATGTTGTTCGGCAGGGACATCTGCCCAATAGTACCACGGCGATACGCCCATTTGAGTTGATAGCTCGTAGATGCCATATATGGTGCCTCGTTTGTCGCTTCCGGCAATGACTACTGCTTCTTCTACCCCCTCCAGCGGATGGTCGAGGGTGCAAAGGATGTATTTTTCTTTTTTTCCGGTCAGTTCGTCTGCCGGTATTTTGTTGGCTTGCATCAGTTGTTTGATCCATCGGTTGTTTTCGATGGAGCCTATAATCAGCATTCGCTTTCCGGTGGGCGATTGCAGGATGTCGGGCTTTACGCCCGTCACGCATTGTGCGTCGTTCTGAAGATTTCGGATAGCCCGTATCACTCCCGGATATTCATTCTCGTCTGCCAGGATGGGGCAAGCTTTGCCTGCCTCTATCCACAAGAAACCCTTTCCCTCCTTGGAGACAAAGGTATCTGCGGCTATAGCCGGAAGGCTGGTCAGTAATCCGAAGAGTAGGGCGCATATGAGTGTTTGGATATTCATGGCGGAGTGTGGCGGTTAAGTAATGTTGAATGGAGGAATGAAAAATATGGCACACGGATGAAACAGATGTTGCGGATGCGCAGCATGATTTATTTTTCTTCAATGAGCTCACGCTCAAAGGGGTTGTGATAAATGTATAGACAGATTAGATACCTATTGATAATATAATTTTAAAAAGCATCTGTGAGCATCCGTCTAATACTGTTTCATCCGTGTGCCATGTCAGCTATGGATTATTAGTACCCGGGATTCTGATAAGCATCCTTTTCGGCGTCGGTCATTTCCATACCGTCAAGCTGACTTTGTGGAATCGGACGCAGGTACATATAATCTTCGATGGTACGTGTGAAGGTGGCACGCGAGTGGTCGCCGTCGTTGTCAACAGCCGGGCCAATCTCGTATGTGCTGGCCAGCTCTTTCCACATCTGCGTGCGGACCAAGTCTTGCCAACGATAGCCTTCACCGAAGAACTCGCGCGAACGTTCGTCCAAAATGTATTTGATGTCGATTGTTTCGGGAGTAGCCGCCATCATTTCTGCGCTATAGTCGGCTATCTTTTCTTCGTTGCCATTGTTGTCCCAACGCCATACACCGGCACGGGCACGGAGCACGTTCACCAGTTCGCGGGCAGTCTTGCCGGTAGTGGTCGTAGCCCCCTTCACGGCTGCTTCGGCGGCAATCAGATAAACCTCGGAGAACTTGACAGCGGGGAACGGACGGGTGATACCACCGTTGGGTTGTCCCAGTCCACCATTGTTGTCGGTGCGGTACGTACCAATCTTCCAGAGGTTGGGGTAGCGGCGGCGGCTGATTTCGTTCGGTCCTACCACGAAGCTGGCTTCTCCGGGGATGACGCCTACGCCCAAGTTGCTCTTATATACGGAGTTCGAATAGTCGATTTCCACATCGGGTTGCTCGTCCAGGAAGGTCAGAATGGCATCGCCCGGATATACCTTCAGGTTGTTGGCATTATAGACAAATTCAACGTCTGCATAGTTGGAGTCTTTGGTCCAGTTGGCACGGAAGGTAGTGACGAACGTACCGTCATAGCGCGAGTCGTAAGTCTTGTCGGCAAAAGTCTCGGTGATGGCGCCGATGGTCGGTGCCATACAGCTCCAAGGACGGCCGTATGCCTGTGCGGCTTCACGTTTCACCGATTCGAATCCGCTAGCCCAGTCTGTGGTCAGCGAACTTCTCAGCAAGGTGTAGTTCATGGTTACCATCCATACGGCAAAGTTACCCGGAGACGAACCTGTGTTGTAGGAGTGGCTGCTACCGTCGTAGTATTCGCTATCCTCGGTGTGGTCGGCATAGAGCATACATTCGCTGTTGCGGTCGTTGGAACCTACGTTGACGTCATAGAAAGTCTCTTGCAAGCTATACGGGCCGGGGTTGTCGATGACATCCGTCGCATAATTGTAGGCTTGCTGGAAGTACCATGCGGCATCGTGTCCGTCGGGGTCGGTGCGGTCGCAAGTAGGATAAGTAGCGATGTTGTTGGGGTTTTCCAGCCACCATCCGTAGGTCAGATAAGCTTTCGCCAGAATCAGGCTGGCCAATGCCTTGGTCACACCACCGGTCACGCGCTGTGTAGTAGGCAGGTTTTCGATAGCCACCAGCAGGTCGGGGAAGATGGCTTTGGTATAAACCTCGGGCACCGTGTTGCGTGTAGAGGTACGGGTGGCCGAAATGTTGAACTTCAGTTCGCCGGCACCTAAATCCAGAGGTACACCACCGAAGGTCTGCACCAGCAGGAAGTAGTCGAAGGCACGGAAGAAGTTGGCTTCGGCGGTAAGCGATTCGTCCACACCGGCTGCCGAACCGTATTCGATGACGGCGCTGGCCGTGTTGATGGCCGAGAATGCCTGTCCCCAAAGCACATCGGCGCGGCAGGTCGAAGCGTTCAGCTCGCCCACGCCCGACAAGTCGGCATTTTTATAGTTGCTGTCGGCACTCCACCCGTAGGTATATTCGTCGGTGCCGGTTTCGCAGTTGTTGAGGTAGTAGCCTTGGCCGTAGATGTAGCGCAGGTGGGCGTACAAGGCTGTGATACCACCTTCAACGCCTTGTTCTGTCTCGAAGAAAGAAGGGTCGTAACTGCTACGCGGCTGTTCGTCCAAAATGCCCGAACATCCCATTAGGAATATAGAGGCAGTAAATGCTCCTATAACGGTTTTTATATTACGAGTTTTCATAATTGTTCTTGTTTAAGGGGGTTAAAAGGATACGTTAAGGCCAAACATATAATTCCGTGTTGACGGGGTGTTGGTACCGATGACCAACAGACGGCTCTGGTAAGAAGATGTCACAGCCTGATTCTCGTCACCGTAGGAGTTCGTTTCCGGATCCATACCCGATTCATCGTGATAGGGCGAGAAGAATACGAACGGATTCTGTACCGTGGCGTAGATTCGTGCGTTGTTCACTCCGATGCGGCTCAGCCAGTTCTTCGGGATGTTCCAGCCCAGAGTGATGGTGCGTATCTTCAGGTAAGAGGCGCTGAACAAGCCCAGTGTGCTTCCGTACTTCGGGTTGTTGCTGCTTTCGATGCCACCCGGTTTCGGGAACTTGGCGTCGGTGTTCTCTTCTGTCCAGTAATCTACCGAAACCTGTCCGCGGCGACCTGTCAACATATTCAGGTAACCGGAAGAGGCGTACAGTGTACTGATGAGCTTACCGCCATTCTTGAATGCGCCCACGATGGAGAGGTCGAAGTCCTTGTAGCGTACGGTGGTATTGAAACCGCCTTGGAAGTTGGGTTCCAAGTGGATGATTTGGCGGTCGTCCGTACCGATGGAGCGTGTCGGTGTGCCGTCGGTGTTGTATTCGCCGGTGTATTTCACCTTAATCATACCTGCGTTGCCGCCCGGTTCCAGGATGTCGAGATAGGGATCATCTTCCTGCCACAAACCGATCTTCTCGTAGTCATATACTACATCAATCGGGTGACCTACGAACCACCAGTTTGTTTCGTCTTGGTCCTGTCCGGAAGCCAACTTCGTGATTCTGTTGCGGTTGGTATAGATGTTGATACCTGCGCTCCACGACCATCCGTTCACGTTGTCGAGGATGAGGCCGTTCAATGTCAACTCGAAACCCTTGTTCTGTGTTTCACCCACGTTGGCCATGTACGAACTAACACCGGTAGTAGCCGGCAGACTTACGCTAACCAATACGTCCTTCGTGTTCTGAACATAGTATTCAACCGTACCGGTCAGTCGGTGATTGAACAAAGAGAAGTCCAGACCATAGTTCCATGTGCTGGAGTATTCCCATCCCAGGTTGGCGTTAGGAAGCTCGGTCACATAGTAGCCTGTGGCGTAGCTGCTGCCGAAGTTATAGGGGCGGGTGCTCAGTTTACCCATTGTCTTGTAGGGGTCGATGGACTGGTTAGAAGTCTGTCCGTAACCCACTCTCAGCTTCAGTTCGTTTACCACGGGCAGCAGGTCTTCGAAGAATGCTTCCTTGTGGATGTTCCAACCGGCTGACAAGGCGGGGTAGGAATGCCATTTGTGTCCGTCGGCCAAGCGAGAGGAACCATCGGAACGGAAGGCTACGCTCAACATATAGCGGTCGTCGTAGCTATACATGGCACGGGCCATCCACGACATCAGACCGGTCTTTTGGTAGTCTTGGTCATCCGGATCTACGGAGATTTCGCCCAAGGCCTGTCCCAAGTTGTAGTATTGGAAGTATTCGGCGGGAATGTTGGTGGCGGATACTGCCGACTTGTTATAGACGGTTTGTTCGGCCGAGTACATACCCACGAGGCTCAAGCGGTGTTTGTCGGCAAATGTGCGGTCGTAGCTCAATACGTTCTCCACAGTCCAGTTGGTAGTCAGCGTATTGCTGATGGAGGCCGTAGAGGGAGTGCTTGACGAGCTGCTGTTCACGCCTTCACCGGTGAAGGCGCCACCGTTGGTGTGGCGGAAGTTCAGACCCAGATTGATGCGGTATTTCAGTCCTTCTACCCAAGGCGTGGTGATTTCGCCGTAGATGCTGTTGTACGAGGCGAAGGCCTTCTGTTCGGACAACCAGATGTCGCTCAGGCTTTCCACTTTGTCCTTGGTCAGTACGTATTGTTCGTCGTCGGCCATTTTAACTCTTTCCTTCAGGCTGCCGTCCTCGTTGTAGGGGTTGGCGATAGGGCTCATGCTGAGCACATTGTACAGACCTATGTTGGAACCTTCGGTGACGTTATAAGTGTTGTTGGTAACAAATCCCAGTTTGATGTACTTGCCAATCTCCTGGTCCAAAGAACCGCGGATGGAGTAGCGGTTGAACTGCTGGGTCGGAATCAGACCTTCGTCGTGGAAGTAGCCTGCGCCGAAGCTGTAAGCGTTCGATTTTCCACCTCCGGTCACGGTGAGGTCGTGGCTGGTAGTGATGGCCGGGTTCTTGTAGAAGAGGTCTTGCCAATCGGTGTTCACCGAGTCATCCTCGTCAATACCGTTGGTATATTTGCCGGCGTATTGACGGAACTTGACATATTCTTCTCCCTCCATCATCGGGTAGCGGGCAAACAAAGTCTTCAGTCCGAAATATCCGTTGTAGGACACTTGTGCTTTCTGTTCCACATAACCCTTGTTTGTGGTAATCATCAATACACCGTTGGCACCGCGCGAACCGTAGATGGCGGTAGAGGCGGCATCCTTCAAAATGTCCATTGTCTTGATGTCGTTGGGGTTGATATCCGAGATGGAACCGGCAAACGGTATTCCGTCCAATACAATCAGCGGGTCGTTGTCGGCGTTCAGTGAACGAGTACCACGGATACGAATCTGCATGGAGGCACCCGGTTGCGATGAAGTTTGCGACATTTCCACACCGGCGATGCGGCCTTGCAGTGCGGAGGAGATGTTACCGGTTTGCACTTCCTTCAGTTCGGCTGCCTTGACAGAGGAGATAGAACCGGTGACGTCCGACTTGCGTGCCGTACCGTAACCGATGACTACGACTTCTTCCAAAGCTTGTGAATCTTCTTTCAGTTTCACCTTGATGAGTGAGGTACTTGCAGGAACTTCCTGAGTGACGTATCCCACGAAGGAGATGACTAGCGTGGCTCCTTGTTTTACGGTTAGCGTGAAATTACCTTCCATGTCGGTAATCAGACCATTGGTTGTGCCTTTCTCGATGACGCTGGCTCCTATCACCGGACCAAAATCATCCGTGACAACACCTTTTACCGTAATGTTCTGTGTGAATGCAGTAATGGGTAGCAAACATAGCAGAATGAATAGCCCAAGTGGCTTGGCTAAAAAACTTGTGCGTTTCATGATAATTAGTTTGTTTTTTAATGGTTACAAAATTCGGTTGGTTAACCTAATCTTTTTGATTAATAAAGATTTCTGAGATGTTTTGACGGGGTTGACAAGTGAGGTAGGGTAGCAGTGCCAAAGGCTTGTCGGCAATTGGTCTCTTGTATGCCGGTTCACACCTCTTGTCTCCGTTGTTTTTATTTCCTTCTGTTTTAAGCCATTTATGTGTTTTTGGTTTTAGATTGACTGCAAATGTTTGGGCGACTGTAGCAATAGGGGCAGGGTGGCTTCGTTCCCTGTCTCGGGTACAATCTCGCTTGCAGTATGGTTAATAATTTATATGCAGGATTTGTTGCCTACGCATAAGCTTGTATATTGACGCGATGTTTCTTTTCATATTTTTTCTTAGTATTAGATGATTATTAACTTTTAATGTTGCAAAGTTATGGGCAAAACCAATATTACGATAATAAAATTTTTGCAGAAATTATACGAATCTTTGCATGTTATCTGCGAGATTTGATTTTTTTTGCCTAAAGTCTTGTCGGGTATGTGTCTGGATAACCATGGGCAAGATGCAAAAAAGGAGGAATGATGAAGAAAATCATGAACGAAAAGTTGCAAATATCGGAGTCCAATCCGATACGGGCACGTTATTATGACTACGAGAGGTTTACTTATCCGTGGCATTTCCACAATCAGTACGAGATTGTATATGTGGAAGCAGGTTTCGGGTTGGGCTTTGTAGGCGATTGCATTGAGAAGTTCGCCGACTACGATATATTTTTGATGGGTGCCAGTCTTCCCCATTTCTTGCGGAGCGATGATGTCTTTGGTTCGGGGCAGACCGACTTGCGCGTGCGGGGTGTCAATATACAGTTCGAGGAGAACTTCATGCAGTATTCTTTTGAGCACTATCCGCAGTTTGTCCAAGTCAAGAATTTGTTGAAGGAGTCCAAGCGGGGCATCCTTTTCCCGGCTTCCGGCAACGACGAAGTGCGGGAGCGAATGGCTCATTATCCCGATTTGACAGGTGTAGCCCAGATTGTCGGCTTGCTCGACTTGCTGAGCGTGATGGCCGCCTCCACCTCCAAACGCCTCTTGGCCAGTCCGTACTATTATGAGAAGTTCCCCACGTTTGGCAATAGCCGGGCCGACAAGATTCTCTCCTATATCAATAGTAATTACACCCGTGCCCTCCGGTTGGAAGAGGTGGCCGAGAAGGCCCACATGAACAGCACTGCCTTTTGCCGTTTCTTCAAGGAAGCCACGGGGAAGACCTTCCTGCAATATGTGAACGATATGCGCATCGGCTATGCCTGCAAGCTGTTGGCCATCGATGAGATGGAAATCTCGCAAGTGGCCGTGGAATGTGGTTTCGATTCGGCCTCTTATTTCAACCGTGCCTTCAAGCAATCGTTGCAGCTGACCCCGACGCAGTATCGCAATCACTTCAAGGAATAGAGGAACGACTTGATACTGTCCTGTTTTTTCTTTTT
>JAUNJD010000376.1 GCA_030523205.1 Bacteroides sp. | reverse complement strand
TTATTTTTCCCATAAGATTTATATTTAAAGTTAATAATTCCGACACCCTTGTCTCGCTATTGTAAATAATAGTTTCCCGCTCTGTATCAACAGGTTAACTTGATACAGACAAATATAGGATGAATCTCTGTGAAAAGCAAGCGTTTGCTTGAAAAAAGTGTTGATACCCAATAGAATAGTTCTGCATGGGCGGGGTGGAGGGTGGAGGGCGTGCTCTTTTTTAGTGCTCAAACTTAATGTGTGCGGCCAATCCTGTCAGCAAGGCATTTCAGCATCGAAACAGGTCGTCCAGCACGATTTCACTTTGCACGATGCCGCTATGCGCATTGGGCTTGACGCCATAGGTGGTAATCATTGTCAGCAGGAGCGATTTCTTGGTAGCGGTTTCGCGAACAAAGGCATTCAGTTTGTTTTGCAGTTTCTCTTCGTATTCCTTATCTATTTCAAACGTGTCTTTGGAATATTTCATTTCGCAGACGTTGATTGTATCGTCTTTGCGGTCGATGAGCAAGTCTATTTGTGCGCCTTTCTCGGTTGTGCTCTTTGTGCTTCGCCACGAGCATGCCAAGGTCTGCACGCCCGATATGCCTAGGGCTTGCTTGATTTGCTTCAAGTGACTTAGGCACAGCATCTCGAAGGAGAGCCCGATCCAAGTGTGGTGCAGGGGGCTGTTCAGCGAGGCCGACCAGAAATGCTCGTCCCCATAGCGGTTGCCACGGACGAAGTGGAAGTAGAACAAAGTGTAGAAGTCTTGCAGCTGGAAGAGGGTATCGTTTCGCAGGCGCTTGTCATCGTTGAGGCGGGCAGAGCCGAAGGGTTGGTAGAGGCGGATGAATCCACAGTGCTCCAGCTCTTCGAGCACCGTGCTGAAGGCGCCGTTGTTGGTCAGCTTGGTGGTGTCGAGCAACTCTTGTCGGGTCATGCCTTTGCCTTTGGTGGCCAAGGCTGTGACGACGGCAATGTGTGGGGAGGCGTTCTTGAAGAGTGCCCGATACAGGTCGTTGAATTCTTCTCGCAGGGGAGCGTTGTCCTCGAAGAAAAGGCGGTCGATGTTCTGTGCGAGGCTCTTCGAACGGTCTAGCATGGACATATAATAAGGTATACCGCCCATTGCCATGTAGCATTCGGCTATCTGTTTGCGCGTGTAGGCAAATCCGAGGGTCTTGAAGAACTCTTCGCATTCGCCCAGCGTGAAGGGATTGAGTACAAGGTGATAGGTCAGCCGATTGTGCAGGCCTCCCTTGTTGCGGATAAGGTTGCTAATCATCCACGAGGTGGCCGAGCCGCAGACGATGAGTTTGATGTCGTTGCGGAGGACTGCCCAGCTGTTCCAGAAGTTTTCCAAAGCAGCGATGAAGCCCGACTTGGCGGTGTCCATCCATGGCAGTTCGTCGATGAAGATGAGTTTGCGGCCTTGGGGCAGCTGTTCGATGTAGCGTGCCAGATCGTAGAAGGCCAATATCCAGTTGCGGGGAATGGATAGTCGTTCCGCCTGCGAGCATTTTTGCAGGGCTATGGCGAAGTTGGTCAGTTGCTCCGACTTCGTGGCTTGGTAAACACCGGTGATGAAAAAGGTGAATTTGTCTTCGGCTGCCTTGCGGATAAGGAAAGTCTTCCCCACGCGGCGGCGGCCATATACGGCGATGAACTCCGAACGGTCGGAGTCAAAGCATCTTTTCAGTGCTGCCAACTCTGTTGCTCTTCCTATTAACTCTTGTCCCATGTGCATAATCTTTTGCGCAAATATATCAAAAATAGGGGAGTTGCGCAAAGTATTTTCAGATAATCTGCGTAACTGTATCAAAAATAGATAGGTTGCGCAGATTATCCGATAATCCATACGGAATGGATGAAACTTTATATGCTTGTATGTCAGCGACTTTGCACTTTATTTTTCTTTATCAGGCGTACAGTGGCACTTTATCAGTGATACAGTAACGCTGTACAAGCGATACAGTGGCGCTTTA
>JAUNJD010000375.1 GCA_030523205.1 Bacteroides sp. | reverse complement strand
CAGAAACTGTGCCAAAACACCTATAAATCTAAGAATCAGCATATTCACGAAAACAGATGGTATCGGGAGTGTCTAATAATTAGACAGTAGTGTCTATTTTTTAGACAATTTCTTCGGGCGTTGGCCCATAAGGAAGTATAAATAGTCCTTTTTCCATCGGGCATAAGCAACTCCTCCCACATGGAACACAAAAAGGGAAAATAGGACAATCGGGCATCCAAAAGAATACCTACCTTTGCACCCTACTTAAATGTTATATTCATATACGTGATACATTCATGAAACAAACAAGATTACTCCTATCTGCTCTGCTTTGCCTGCAACTGACAGGATGCGACATGATAGACTATCATCCCTACGACGTACGAATCAGTGGAGAGACGGACGTCAATGCCACCAACATCGCTGAGATAGAGGCCAACTGCCTGGGCAAAGACACCATCCGCTTCATCACGATGGGCGACTCGCAACGTTGGTACGACGAAACCGAAGATTTTGTGAACAGCGCCAACCAGCGCACCGACATCGACTTCGTGATTCATGGCGGAGACGTGAGCGACTTTGGTGTGACCGACGAATTCCTGTGGCAGCGCGACATCATGAACGGCCTGAAGGTGCCCTACGTGGTTCTCATCGGCAACCACGATTGTCTGGGTACGGGCGAAGATACGTACAAAGCGGTCTTTGGCGAAACCAACTTCAGCTTCATTGCCGGTCGCATCAAGTTTGTTTGCCTCAACACCAATGCACTGGAGAACGACTACTCCACGCCGATACCCGACTTCGACTTCCTCACGAACGAGCTGACCGACCGTGCCGATGAATTCGACAAGACGGTGGTGTCCATGCACGTGCGCCCCTACGCCGACCAGTTTAATAATAATGTGGCGATACCCTTCCACCGCTATATCTGCCAATTTCCCCAATTGCAATTCTGCACCGCTGCCCACGAGCACCGCCTCTTCGAGGAAGATGTGTTTGAAGACGGCGTGATGTACTACATGAGCGACTGCATGAAGAATCGCAACTACTACGTATTCACCATAACACCCGACGGCTATGAAAGAGAAGTGGTTTACTTTTAAGAGGCTGACAAGCATAGCCACCGTGTTCCTGCTGCTGGCAGGCACTTCGATGCAAGCCCAAGTGCAGGACAGCATCCCCGGCACCGGACATCAGGACAGCATCCGCGAGGCATCCGCGGGAAGCAGCCTGCAAGTGATGCCACGGAGGGTATTCCGCGATACAGTGTTCATCGTGAAGCACGACACCGTTTGGCTGACCGATGCTGACACTGCCGGCGCAATCAAGGTGGAACAGCCGCGCCCCAGCAAATACGACCGCCGCATACACCGCTACCGCACACATTGGGAGTCGCTGATACCCACCCACACCAAGTTGCAGTATGCCGGAAACATGGGCCTCCTTTCCATCGGTCCGGGATGGGACTACGGAAAGCGCAATCAATGGGAAACAGACCTGCTGATAGGATTCCTGCCCAAATATCAGTCCGACAAGTGCAAGATTACGCTTACACTGAAGCAGAACTACATCCCCTGGAGCCTGCAAATCAAAGAGAGCCGCTTCTCGGTGGAACCGCTGACCTGCGGCCTATATGTAAACACCGTATTCGGTGATGAATTCTGGGTGAACGAACCCGACCGTTATCCCAAGGGCTACTACGGCTTCTCCTCGAAGGTGCGCTTCCACGTCTTTCTGGGTCAACGCCTCACGTTCGACATCGACCGCAAGCGCCGCTTCATGGCCAAGCAAGTGACCGTGTTCTACGAAATCAGCACCTGCGACCTCTACGTGGTCAGCGCATTCACCAACAAATACCTGAAGCCGAAGGACTACTTGAGCTTGTCGTTCGGCATCAAGATGCAGATGCTATAAAACAGAGAGTGTATCATAATGCAAGATTTATGATATACCCTCATATTTTTTGTGAGTTTCAGGGACAGCAAGTAT